>DATEGZ010000248.1:0-72615 GCA_035279905.1 Vicinamibacterales bacterium | reverse complement strand
CGCTTGCGTTCGCGGGCGACCAGCTCGCGGCGCTCGGCCGGCGGGACGAAGCGGAGCGCGAGTACCGTCTCGCGGAGGCCGCGTGGCAGTCCGACGTGCCGGACCCGCCGCGGCTCGCGCGGTTCCTGGCCGGGCACGGCCGGCGCCTCGACGACGCGATTCGACTGGCCGAAGGCACGGATCGTCAGGACATCTTCACGGCCGACGCGCTGGCGTGGGCGTACTTTCAGACGGGTCGGGTCGCCGAAGCGCAGACAAAGATCGGGGTCGCGCTCTCGACCGGTTCGCGCGACCGGCTGATCCGCGAGCACGCCGCGGCAATCGCGCGCGCAGCTGGCACCGGAACGCGATGAGGACGCTCGCGTGCGCGATCGCGATCGGCTGCGTGCTGGTGGCACCGATCGCCGCCCATCCCGTGGCGACGACGACCGTCGCGGTGGCCGTCGATACAGGCGGTCGCGTCGTCGCGACGATCACGGCTGACGCGAATCCGTTGATCGCGAAGCTCGAGGCGTTGTCGTTCGATCCGTTGCCGAATCAGCGCGCGACGACCCCGGCGGAGCGTGCCGCTCGACTCGACGCGCTGCGCTCGACGCTGCTGGCGCATGTCTCGCTCATGTTCGATGGCCGCGCCGCCACGCTCGTCGCCGAGCCCGCGAACGTCAGCGACGCCGGTCAGGCGACGATTCGACTGGCGGGCTTCGCGCCGGCGAGCGCGCGGACGTTGACCTGGTCGTCGTCGCTCGTCTACGGCTCGTATCCGGTCGCGGTCCGGACGGCCGACGGGCGCGAGGGCGTCCAGTGGCTGCAGGCGCAGGAGACCACCGAGCCCGTCGCGCTCGCCGGGGCTGACCGCACGCGCGCGATCGGCCGCGGTCTCTGGCTGGGATTCACGCACATCGTGCCGAACGGCATCGATCACATCCTCTTCGTGCTCGGCCTGTTCCTGCTCGGCACGAAGCCCGGCCAGCTCCTCGCGCAAGTCAGCGCCTTCACGCTCGCGCATTCGATCACCCTCGCGCTCAGTCTCTACGGCGTCTTCTCGCTGCCGCCGCGAATCGTCGAGCCGATGATCGCGCTGTCGGTCGCGTACGTCGGCGTCGAGAACCTGATCACATCGCGGCTGCACCCGTGGCGCGTCGCGATCGTCTTCGGCTTCGGACTATTGCATGGGCTCGGGTTTGCCGAGGCACTGGCGAGCCTGCATCTCTCGCGTCCGGAGATGCTGTCCACGCTGATCTCGTTCAATGCCGGCGTCGAAGGCGGCCAGCTGACGGTGATCGCCATCGCGGCGGCCGCGATGGGTCTCGCGGCCAGGCTCCACGCAGGATGGCGGCGGCCCGTTACCGCGTTCTCCTCCGGCGCGATCGGTCTCGTCGGTCTCTTCTGGACAATTCAGCGGCTCTGGTAGATTTCCAGCACCCGCCGAGCCCCCGCGGCGGTGAAACGGATGGCCGCGGCGCTATGACGAACCGAACGTGCCCGAACTGCGGAGCGCCGCTCGACGGCGAGTATTGCGCTCGATGCGGCCAGCGGAGGATTCCTCCAGAGGATCTCTCGGCGCGCCGGTTCTTCCGTGAGCTGGCCGGCGAGATCGCCGATCTCCCCGGAAGGCTCAGCAGCGTCCGAACCATGCGCGGGCTGCTGACGCCGGGACTCCTCACGTCGGAGTATCTCGCGGGCCGCCGGCAGCGCTATCTCACGCCGTTCAAGTTCTACGTGCTCTGCGCGGCGATCTTCTTCGTGCTGGCGCCGGTCGCGGGGTTCACGCTGGCGTCGATGCTCGACGCGGATACCACCGGCGTACTGAACGGCCTCGTGTCGGCGGCGCTTGCGGAACGACGACTCGATCCGGCGGTCTTCAACGCGCGCTTCGATGCACGCGTCCAATCGATCTTCCCGCTCATCCTCGGCACGACCGCGCTCGCCCTCGCGCTGGTGCAACAGTTGCTCTTCCGCAGGAAGCACTGGCCGTACGGCGCGCACCTGGTGTTTGCCCTGCACTACATCTCGTTCATGTATTTGATGACGATTGGCGCCGGGCTCGCCCACGTGCTGGGCGTTTCGGTCACCGTCTCCGTGCTCACGGCGTACGCGCTGCTGTTTCTCTATCTCGTGCTGGCGCTGAAGCGCGTCTACGCGGAAGGCACCGCGCTCACCCTGCTAAAGGCCGCGGTGCTCATCCTCTGTGTCCTCGTGCTCAACAGAGCCGCGGATACCGTGGCCATCCGGCTCACACTCGCGCTCGTCTAAACAGCGGGTCCGGCGCGAGGCCGGCGCTATGATAACGGCACCGTCACACGGGAGCATTCGACATGGACGCGTTCTTCCAGGACATGCGCTTCGGCCTTCGGCAGCTGCTCCGCCAGCGCGGCTCGTCGCTCGTCGCCATCGTCACGCTCGCGCTCGGCATCGGCGTGTCGACCGCGATCTTCTCGATCATCGACGCGACGATGCTGCGGCCGCTGCCCTACCCGAATCCGGAGCAGCTCGTCACGGTCAATCCTGAAGAGACGATGCCCGACGGGCGCGTGTCGCGCGCCACCGCGTCGATGGAAGACATGCGTACGTGGCAGAAATCCGACGACGTGTTTTCGATGGTCGCCGGATACGGAAGCGCGTTTCGCGGCCGCGTCGTCGACGGTGAGACGCCGGAACGGATCGAGGTCGCGCACTACACCGAGGACTACCTGCCGATGCACGGCGTGACGCCGCTCATCGGACGCAATTTCACGAAGGACGAGACCGACCCGGGATCGCAGCTGGTCGCGCTGCTGGGCTACGGCTACTGGAAGTCCCGCTACAGCGGCCGCGAGGACATCATCGGCCAGACGGTCCGGTTCGACACCGAGGTGGCCACGATCATCGGCGTGCTGCCGGCATGGTTCAACGCGAAGACGCCGGTCGTGCTGCCGCTGCGCACGCCGCTGGCGGAGTACTCGCGCCGCGGCACCGGCCGCGTGTCGGTGTACGCGCGCTTGCGCCCGGACATCACGATCGATCAGGCGAAAGAACGGCTGTCGGCGCGCATGCCGATTCGCACATTGCCGAACGGGCAGCAGACGAGCAATCCGCGCGTGGCGATCAACTCTCGGCTCGAGCAGGCGCTGACCTACTCGCGCACGACGATCAACGTGCTGGCCGGATCGGTCGGGCTCATTCTGTTGATCGCGTGCGTCAACGTCGCGGGCCTGCTGCTGGCGCGCGGGGCCGCGCGGCAGTCCGAGCTCGCGGTGCGCGCGTCGCTGGGCGCGGGACGCGGCCGCCTGATGCGTCAGCTGCTCACCGAGAGCGCGGTGCTCGCGCTCATCGGCGGCGCGCTGGGCGTGCTGCTGGCGTGGCTGTCGCTCGATGCGATCGTCGCCAACGTCCCGCTGTCGATGCCGACGAACTCGCCGGTAACGCTCAACCTCCAGGTGCTCGGCGCGACGCTTGCGCTGCTCGTGCCGACGGCGCTCCTCTTCGGGTTGTGGCCGGCAATCCGGTTGTCGCGCGTCCAGGTCGGATCGGTGCTGGCGCGCACGGGCCGGCAGCGAGGATCGGCGCTCTCGCGGCGGGGCGGCCAGCTGCTCATCGCCGCCGAGGTCGCGCTCGCCGTGATCCTCGTGGCCGGCGCGGGCTTGATGATCCGCAGCTTCATGCGCATCTCGGCGTTCGATCTCGGCTTCGCGCGCAACGGGCTCGTCGTCATGGACGTGCTGCCGCTCGATCAGAATCCGGCGGTGCACACCGAGTACTACACGTCGCTCTTACAGCAGGTCCGGACGATTCCCGGGATTTCGGCCGCCGGCATCGTGGACAACTTCTCGTTGGGCGGCGTGAGCTCGTTCTCCTCCATTACCGTCGACGGCAAGGATGCCGGCGGCATGTTCTTCAGGGTGACACCGGGCTATTTCGAAGCCGTCGGCGCGACGCTTGTCGCCGGACGCCTGCCGACCGCGGCCGACGGGCCCGACGGTCAACGCGGCGTGATCGTGAGCGAGCTCGCCGCGAAAAAAGCGTTCGACGGGCAGGCCGTTGGCCGTCAGTTCATCCGCAGTTACCCGAACAAGACGCCGTGGACCGTCATCGGCGTCATCAAGGATCTGCAGCACGGCGGACCGCTGTCGACCCGGCAGGAGGCAGAGTTTTTCTTCCCGCTCGAGATCACGCAGTACGACCTGAACACGGCGATGTCCCTCGTGATGCGCTCGTCTGACTCGATCTCCGGATTGTCCGACCGGTTGCGCCGGGTCGCGCAGGGCGTGGGCCCGCGCGTGCTCGTCGAGCGCATCCGCACGAGCGAGGAGATGTTCGGCACGACTGTCCTCACTCCAAGACGCCGCACGGTGCTGCTCGGTTTGCTCGGCGGCCTCGGGCTCACGCTCGCGCTGGTCGGCGTGTTCGGCATGACCGCGTACTCGGTCGCGCGGCGGACGCCGGAAATCGGCGTGCGGATCGCGTTTGGGGCGCGGCCCGGGCAGGTCGTCCGCACGATGGTGCGCGATTCGGCCATACCGATCGCGATCGGCACCGCCGTGGGCGTCGGCGGCGCGCTGCTGGTGACCGGCCTGATCAAGAGCTTTCTCTTCGGCACGGAGCCCAACGATCCCGCGACGCTCGCCACGGTCGCGGCGACGCTGACGATCGTCGGATGTCTCGCCGCGCTGGTCCCCGCGCTCCGGGCCGCGAAGGTCGATCCGGCGACGAGCCTGCGCACGGAGTAGTCAGATCTGAATTCGGCGTTCCATTCGCGCGGCGCGGACGGTAAGCTGGAAAGATGAAGTCCGCCGCGAGACGCGCGGTGATCGTCCTGAGCGTCGCATTGGCCGCGACGGTTCACGTGCGCGCGGGCGGGTCGGCACACGCGCTCCTGGAATTCGCGGCCGTCGCGGGCGGGCCGTCGCAAACCGTGCTGGACGCGGCCCAGACCGCCTATCAGCACGCGATCGATCTGGGCGTCGTCGTCAATCCCCGGCTGCTGACCGTGATCGACTACAGCCGGCCGTCAACTGAGCCGCGTCTGTGGGTCCTCGATCTGGTGTCGCATGCCATTCTCCAGCGGGAGCTCGTCGCTCACGGCAAGGGCAGCGGCGAAAACGTCGCGACCTCGTTTTCGAACGATGAGGGCTCGCACAAGAGCAGCCTGGGCCTTTTCGTCACGGGCGCGACATACACCGGACAGAACGGCTACTCACTCCGGCTGCGCGGACTCGATCCCGGCGTCAACGATCGCGCGTACGCGCGAGATATCGTCATGCACGGCGCCGCCTACGTCAGCGACGCCATCGCCCGAACGCTCGGCCGCCTCGGCCGGAGCTGGGGCTGCCCCGCGGTGCGGCCGGCCATCGCGCGGACGCTGATCGACGAGATCAAGGGCGGGACCGTACTGTTCGTGTACGGCACGAGCGCCTCGCGCTAAGATCGCTCCTCCCCGGCGGAGGACGCATGCTACGCCCGCTCATCGCCGCGTTGATTCTCGCGGCCCTTGCGCCTGCCGGTTCCGTCAACACACAGGCTCAGCCGCCGATCGCCGCGGCGCTGCGTCGTCCGCCGGCTGCCGCCGCGAGACCCGGTCTCGAGGACGCGCTGCCGGCCGTCACCCGCTTCTACGAAAAGCGGAGCTACGAGCCGGTCTGGACTGGTTCGTCACAGCTGAACCCGGCCGGCGAGAGCGTCATACGCGCGCTGGCTCACGCGGGCGAGGACGGGCTGGCCCCGGACGACTACGTGCCGTCGGCGCTCACCGGGCTGGCCTCCCAACGTACGGCGCAAGCGACGACCGATCTCGACGTCCTGCTCTCCCTCGTCGCCGTGCGGTTCGCGCGCGATTTGGGATGGGGCATCACGGTGCCCTCGGAGGTCGATCGCGACAACTCGTACGACGTGCGGCCGTTCGACGCCGAGGCGGTGCTCACCGAGGTCGCCGCGGCGGCCGATCCCGGCGAGGCGCTGCGGAAGTTCGCGCCGCCGTCGTTTGTCTATGGTCTCGTCAAGAGCGCGCTGGCGGAGCTTCGCGCGCGCCGCGACAAGGGCGGCTGGACGCGCGCCACCGACGGACCAGCGTTGCGCAAAGGCGATAGAGGGCCGCGCGTCGCGGAACTGCGCACGATGTTGATGGAGCGCGGCGATCTGCCGCCAGGACCGAAGGACGACGTGTTCGATCAGACGCTGGTCGACGGTCTCGAGCGCTTTCAGGATCGGCACGGGCTCGAGGCCGACGGCGTCTACGGCAAGAAGGTCGTGGCCGAGCTCAACGTGCCGCTCTCGACGCGCATCGAGCAGGTGCGCCTCGGCCTCGAGCGCCTGCGCTGGCTGCCCCGCACGTCCACTGGCCGGCGCGTCGCCGTGAACCTCGCGGACTTCAAGACGTACGTCTTCGACGATGACCGCGTGACGTTCGAGACGCGATCGGTCGTCGGCAAGTTGTACAGCGCAACCCCGATGTTCACCGGCCGGATGACCTACCTCGTCATCAACCCGTACTGGAACGTGCCCACGAGCATCATGCGCAGGGAACTGCTGCCGAAAGCGAAGGCCGACGCCGACTACCTGGCGCAGAACCACTTCGAGTACGACGGGTCGTCGATGCGGCAGGTGCCTGGCCCCTGGAACTCGCTCGGCCGCTTCAAGTTCATGTTCCCGAACCCGCACAACATCTATCTGCACGACACGCCGGCACGCGCGCTGTTCAACGAGGCGGATCGCGCGTTCTCGCACGGCTGCGTGCGGCTCGAGAAACCGGCCGAGCTGGCGGCCCTGCTGCTGGCCGATCAGGGTTGGACGCCGGAGCGGATCCGCGCCGCGGTCGACACGGGCGTCGAAACGGTCGTCACCCTGCAGAAGCCGATTCCGGTCTACATCACCTACATCACCGCATTTCTCGGAGTTGACGGGCTGATGCACTACCGGCGCGATGTGTACGGACGCGACCAGAAGCTGCTCGCGGCGCTCCAGCAGGTCAGCCAGGGCGCCTGGGATCGCTGACCCTTTCGACCTCGCTTCCGGCCTCTCCTTGACAGCTTAGGAGTGAACTTATTCGCCTCCCTAAACGTCTTAGGAGGATGGATGGCTCCGCAGGCTCAGCTGTTACCCGGCACCCTCGATTTGCTCATTCTCCGGGCCGTCTCGCTCGGCCCATTGCACGGGTATGGCGTCCTCCTCCGGATCGCCCAGATCTCCGGCAACGCGCTGCTCATCGAGCAGGGCGCGCTCTACCCGGGGCTGCACCGGCTCGTCCGGCAGGGCCTGCTCAAGGCCAGCTGGGGCACGTCGGACAACAACCGCCGCGCGAAGTTCTACGAGCTCACGACCGCGGGGCGGAAGCGCCTGCGTCAGGAAACTGAAAACTGGAACCGGCTCGCCGCGGCCATCGGCTCGGCGCTGACGGTGGACCCGGAGGAAGTATGAGGCTCTTCCGCCGTTCGCGTCTCGACGCGGAGCTCGATGATGAGCTGCGGTCGCACATCCAGCATCGCGCCGACGATCTCGAGCGCGCGGGTCTGTCGCGCGCCGAAGCCGAGCGGCGCGCGCGCGTGGAATTCGGCGCGTACCAGCGCGTGAGGGAAGAATCTCGAGACGCGAGCGGCGGCACGTTCTTCGAGTCCGTCTGGCAGGACCTGCGCTACGCCACGCGCGTGCTGCGCAAGTCGAAGGGCTTCACCATCGTCGCCATCGTCACGCTGGCGCTCGGCATCGGCGCCAACGCCGTGGTCTTCGGCGTGCTGAACGCGCTCGTGCTCCGGCCGCTCAATCTGCCGCAGGAGAGCAGCCTCTACAGCATCGAGCAGGGCGACAACGGGTTTGGGTCGTACATGGACTACCTCGACATGCGCGACCAGAACCGCAGCTTCGAGAGCCTCGCCGCGTACTGCGTCACCGCCGCCGCGATCGACACGGGCGGCAACCCGTCGCGCGCCTGGATCTTCGAAGTCACGGGCAATTACTTCGACATGCTCGGCATCCAGCCGGCGCTCGGCCGCCTGCTCCACGCCGCCGACGAGCACGGCCCGAACAGCGCGCCCTACGTCGTGCTGACCGACGCGTACTGGCGCGCGCACTTTCAGGCGGACCCGAATGTCATCGGCCGCACGGTCGAGGTCAACCGGCAGCCGTACACCATCATCGGCGTCACGCCGCCAGAGTTCCGCGGCACGCTGCTCTTCTTTCCGCCCGACTTCTTCGTGCCCATCGTCAACCACGATCAAATCAACAGCGAGCACGTGATGACGGCTCGCAGCAACCGCTGGGTGATGGAGGTGCTCGGCCACGTGAAGGCCGGCGTGAGCCCGGCGCAAGCCACGGAGGACTTGAACGCGATCAGCGCGTACCTCGCGAACACCTACCCGAAGGACGACGGCAAGATGGTGTTCTCGCTGGCGCGGCCGAGCTTGTTCGGCAACTTCCTGGGCCGGCCGATCCGCGCGTTCATCACGGGGCTCATGCTGCTGGCGGGCCTCATCCTGCTCGCCGCGTGCGCCAACCTCGGCAGCCTGTTCGCCGCGCGTGCCGCCGATCGATCGCGCGAGGTCGCGCTGCGGCTCGCGCTCGGCGCCGGCCGCGCGCGGATTCTCCGACAACTGTTCACCGAATCGCTCCTGCTGGCGATCGCCGGCGGGACGCTCGGTCTTGCGGCGAGCCTGGTGCTGCTGCGCGCGCTCGGAGCGTGGCAGCCGTTCTCACGTTTCCCCGTGCACGTGCCCGTGGCGCCCGATGCCAGCGTGTACGCCGTCGCGCTGGTGCTGGCCGTAGCGAGCGGCCTGCTCTTTGGCGCCGTCCCGATCCGGCAGGTGCTCCACACCGATCCGTACGAGGTCGTGAAGTCGGGCTCGATCGGCAAGGTCACTCGCCGGCTCACCGCGCGGGACGTCTCGCTCGTCGTGCAAATCGCGATCTGCGCCGTGCTCGTCACCTCGTCGTTCGTCGCCGTGCGGGGACTGCTGCGAACGCTGCACAGCAACTTCGGCATCGAGCCGGAGCACGCGCTCCTGATCAACGCTGAGCTGCGGATGGGCGGCTACCAGCTCGAACAGATGCCCGACATGCGCCGCAAGATGATCGACAGACTCGGATCCATGCCCGGCGTCGAGTCCGCCGCGTATCTCGATAAGCCGCCGCTCGCGATGGACACCGTGCAGTCGGTGGTCTTCGCCGACGACGCTACGGAGCTCACGCCGGACAAGTCGCTGGCCAACCCGTTCATGTACGGCGTCTCGCCCGGCTACTTCCGCACGGCGGGCACGACGATCGTCGCCGGCCGCGATTTTTCCTGGCACGATGACGAGGCCGCGCCAAGAGTCGCGATCGTGAACCGCGAGTTCGCTCGCCGCGTGTTCGGCGCCGGCGCGAATCCGCTGGACCGATACTTCAAGCGCCGCGACGGCACACGGTACCAGGTGGTCGGCGTCGTCGAGGACGGCAAGTACCTCAACCTGACCGAGGATCAGCGATCGGCGATGTTCTTCCCCGCGCCCCAGTGGACCACGCCGGAGACGTGGCTGGTGCTGCGGTCCACGGGCGACCCGCTGCTCATCGCGGACGCCGCTCGAAGCACGCTGCGCGATCTCGACGCCGGCCTGCCCGTCTACATGCAGTCGTGGGAGAAGTCGCTCGATGGCGTGCTGTTTCCCGCGCGCATGGCGACGGTGTCGCTGGGTGTGCTCGGCGTGATGGGCGCGATGCTTTCGGTCACCGGTATCTTCGGCATGGCGGCGTATTCGGTGAGCAAGCGGCTGCGCGAGCTCGGCATTCGCATCGCGCTTGGCGCCGAGCGCAAGGAAGTGCTGCGCGCCGCGCTGGGACGCGCGGTCAAGCTGCTCGTCGTCGGATCGGCGGCCGGCCTCGTGCTCGGACTGCTCGCGGCCCGGGTGCTCTCGGCCATCGTGTACCAGGCCACGCCGCGCGATCCGCTCGTGCTCACCGGTGTGGCGGTCGCGATGCTCCTCGTCGGACTGCTCGCGACGTGGATCCCGGCGCAACGCGCGCTGTCGATCAATCCGTTGATGCTGTTGCGCGAGGAGTAAACCTCACTCGCCGGCGGTCCGCCGGAGCACGGCCAGACGGGCGTTGGCGCGCGAGATCTCCCGCTTGATGTGCATCGCCATCTCGTTGAACAGGTCCCATCCCTGCGCGAGCGCGGCGTCGACCTTGATCTTGAGCTGCCAGATGGCCGACCGGCGGAGATCCGCGAGCTCGATGTCGATCGCGAGCAGCCGCGCGTCGATGTCGGCGATGTCGCGCAGAATGCGGTCGCGCACCGTGCCTGGTCGATCGTCGGGCAGCACGTCGGCGTTGCGCTGCCACGCGTGCAGGATCAGGCGCAGCCGATCTTCATCACGATTGGCATACGCGCGATTGGCTTCGGCCATCAACGAGTGCCGGCGGTATCGCGCGGGATCGTTCGGAGCGAGATCCGGATGAATGGCCTTGGCCACGTCGCGAAAGACGCGCCGGAGATCGTCGGACGGCGCCGGCCGCGACGCGCCCGCCAGAATGTCGTCCTCGTTCGAATCGTCCGAGGAGTCGTCTTCGTCAGGCTCCACCGCCGGCCGCAGACCCGCGCGGATTTCCATGTCGGCGACGGCCGCGTCGAGCTCGGCGAGCTGCGCGTGCCACGCGCCCATCTTGTCCAGATACGCGTCCTGCAGGCCGCGGAGCTCGGTCTTGAACGCGGCCAACTCGGCCTCGCGTTCGGCGAGCCGGGTTTCGAGCGCGGCGAGCCGGCTCTGCGCGTCCTCGAGATCCGGCGCCGGCGCGGGCGTCAGCGCGCGTTCAGACATCACTCGCTATTGTCCCAGTAAACACGGCTGGTCCGCAGCAGTATGGTGAAGTATGCGACGCTGGAGCCGACTCACCGCCACCCTCCTGCTCGCCGATCATCGCCTGCGGTTTCTGAACGCGCATCGCGCAGACATCAGCGTGTACCTGGCCAACGCGCTCGCCCCCGAAGGCACGCTCGTCGACGTGATCGCCCAGCGGCGCGCCGCCGATCAGCGGCAGCTGGAGATCGACTACGTGCTTCGCGGCGTAGCGCCCGCGCGGCCGTCGCTTCTGCCGCCCGCCGTCGCGGCCATCGCGCTGCTCGTCGCCGTGACGTGGATCTCGCGCGGTCAGCGCCGGCCGCCGGTCACTTCCGAGACCAGCAGCTCTTCGAGCCGGTTGTAGCCGGCGATGATCCCGCGATCCATACCAGATCGCGCCGCCGTGTCGCGAGCTTCCGTGGACTCGTAGCGGACGATGAGCCGCACGCTCGTCACGCCGTCTCGCTCGTCGAAAGTCGTGGTGTTCAGCGCTTCGCC
This sequence comes from Vicinamibacterales bacterium, assembly GCA_035279905.1. GTDB lineage: Bacteria > Acidobacteriota > Vicinamibacteria > Vicinamibacterales > SCN-69-37 > DATEGZ01. The sequence goes on along the minus strand of DATEGZ010000248.1, from coordinate 61,339 downwards.
CGGATACCACGCTTCGTCGAACTTCTCGGTGGCGACGAGTCGAGCCGGCCGGGCGACCTCGCGAAAGACGCCGCCCATGCCCATTTCCGTGGCGGTCTCTTCCTTGCGCCACACGTAGCGGTACCGCCCGCCCACTTTCAAGTCGATCTCGCAGACGGGCATCGTCCAGCCGTCCGGGCCGAGCAGCCAGCGGCGCACGAGCTCCGGCTTGGTGAACGCGTCGAACACGACGTCGCGTGGTGCGTTGAAATCGCGCCCGATGTGGATCGAGCGATCGTCCGGCGTCCAGAGCTTGAAGCTGTCAGGTAAGAACCGCATGACTGTTCCTTTCATCGACGGCGGGAGGGCTTCTCGCGCCGGGGTTTCGTGCGTGTCAGTTCGTCCAGCACCTCGTCCAGCCGCGTGAACGAAGCTTCCCAGAACTCGCGGTACTGCTCGAGCCAGGCGCTGGCTTCGGCCAGCCGCCCGGCCTCGAGCCGGCTCGGGCGCCGCTGCGCGACGCGGTCCCGGGAGATCAACCCGGCCCGCTCGAGCACTTTGAGGTGTTTGGAGATCGCCGGCTGCGACAGGCCGAACGGCTCGACGAGCTCGTTTACGGTGGCGTCCCGCTCGGCAAGACGCGCAAGAATCGCGCGCCGGGTCGGGTCCGCCAACGCGGCGAACGTGGCGTTGAGGCGATCGGTCGAGGCAACCATCACGGGTACTATATAACCAATTGGTTATATACGCAAGCGGCGACGGGAGACGAGCCGACAGGTTTCGGCGGAGCCGTCCTATCTAGCAACGGGGAGGGGGGACTCGTGTTCAGAAAGCAAATTGCCGTGTTCGCGGCGGTGCTGGCTGTGGCGTCCGCGTGTGGCGGCAGCTCGACGATGCCCGCGGCGCCGGGGACGGATTTCGCGGGCCGCTGGCAGGGTGTGATCGAGGTGCCCGTGTTCGCGCCTGACGACTCGGAAATCCTTTTCTGGGAGCGGGCGACGCTGACGCTGCAGCTCAGCCAGGACGGCATCGATGTCGGCGGCCCGATGCACCTCGCGCTCGGCGGCGGACTCGATCTGCCAGGCACCTGGAGCGGCGCGCTCAACTCGGCCGAGGCGCCGACGACGCTGACGTTTGCGGCGCGGTATCAGGCGGAGGATCCGTCGGGCGCGAAGTGTGAAGGAACGCTCACCGGCACGTTGAACGTCACGACACACGACATGCAGGGCTCGTTCAACGGGAACAACTGCGTGCGTAACTACGTGGGGAATCTGCGAGCGAGCAAGGAACAGTAGACGGATCGGGAGGCGCACTATGCCCGTCACGTGTCCGGTCAATCTCGACGTCGTCACCCTTCGTTCGGAAATCCAGGCGATGTACTCGCGTGTGGCGACCGCGCCGCAGGGCGAGTTCCACTTCCATCGCGGCTCGGGCTACGCCGCGACTGTCCTCGGGTACGACGCGGCGGAGCTCGCGGAGCTGCCTGCGGATGTCACCTCGTCGTTCGCCGGCATCGGCAATCCTCACGCGATCGGCCGCATCCCGCGGGGCGCCACGGTGCTCGACATCGGTTGCGGCGCCGGCATGGATCTGCTGATCGCCGCACGCCGCGCCGGACCCAAAGGCCGCGCGATTGGCGTGGACATGACCGAAGCGATGCGCGAGCGCGCGTCGCAAGGCGCGGCCGCGTGCGGCCTCGCCAACGTGGACATTCTCGACGGCGACGCCACGGCCTTGCCGGTCGCCGATCGCAGCGTCGACGTCGTCATCTCGAATGGCGTGTTGAATCTCGTGCCCGAGAAGGGCCGAGCGATCGCCGAGATCGCGCGCGTTCTCAAGCCTGGCGGACGCGTGCAGATCGCCGACATCATCCTCGGCGAGGCGCTCTCCGAGAACGCGCTGCGCAACATCGATCTCTGGACGGGTTGAATCGCCGGCGCTCTGCTGGAAGCAGAGCTCATCGGCGTGTTTGCCGCGGCGGGATTCTCACAGGTCGCGATCACGCATCGCTTCGACTGCTTCAACGGAACGACGAAGGTCCGCACCGCGCGCCGGTATCGCATCGAGGGCGTGAATCTCGCGGCGGTGTGGCCGGGCGTTTGATAACATCACCTCTTCCATGACCATCGGCGTTCTTGCGGAGCGCGCGGGAATCCGGCCGTCGGCCATTCGGTACTACGAGCGCCTTGGCCTGCTCCCGCCGCCGCCGCGACAAAGCGGCCGTCGGAGCTACGACACGGACGCCGTCGCGCAGCTGGCGGTCATTCAATTTGCCCTCATGACGGGCTGCAGTCTTCGAGACACGAAGCGCCTGGTGCGAGGCTTCTCGAAAGACGCGCCTGCCGGTTCGCGCTGGCGGGATCTGGCGGACGCGAAGATGAAGGATCTCGACGGGCTGATCGCGCGCGCGACGGCCATGAAGGCGCTCTTGCAGCGCGTCAGCACGAACTGCGAATGCAGCGATCTGGTCGAATGCGGGCGCCGCCTCGCCCGCAATCGCGCCCGCTGGTCGCGGGCTTGACTTAAAGCGCGCTTCAATTCGTAGCATGGCCACGTGGAGGTTCTGTGGACATGCTCTGCCTCGCGCTTTGCTGGATCATTTCTGCCACGCCGCAAACACCGGCGGCGACTCGAGACCAACTCCGATCGAGCCAGGTCACGGACGTCTTCGTCGCGTTCCTCGAGAAAGAGCTCGTCGAGGCCGCGGACGCCATGCCGGCTGACAAGTACTCATTCGCACCCACGGTCGGCGAGTTCAAAGGCGTGCGGACGTTCGGAGAGCAGGTGAAGCATCTCGCGGCAACGAACTACATCCTGGCCGCCGGCGCGTTGGGCGAACCGCCGCCGGCTGGCGCGGGCGACGAAACGGGGCCGGATAATCTGCGGATGAAAGCGGACATCCTCGAGTACCTCAGAGGATCGTTTCGCGCCCTGCACCGCGCGGCCGCGGCGATTGACGACGGCAACGCGATCGTCCGAGACGTGCCGATCTCGCCGCTCATCGGCAAAGCGACGAGGCTCGGGTATGTGCAGGAGGGCTTGTTGCACGCGTACGATCACTACGGGCAAATGGTGATCTATCTAAGGATGAACGGAGTCGTTCCGCCGGCGAGCCGTGGACGATAGCGCTTACTTCAGGCCCTCGCCCAGATACAGCACTGACAACACGCGACTGTAGCTGTAGGCGTAGGCCTTGCCGTCCGGCGTGACGGCAAAGTCGAGTATGGAGTACACACCAGTCGTGTCCGGTGGCTTGATGGCCTTCCACGGCTCACGGCGGCCCGTGAGGTCGACCCGGTAGATATTGGCGGGAATCTCGCCGCGGCGGAAGAGCCAGATCCACCCGTCTTTGCTCCACGCCACCGGACGTTCTCCATCGAGCACGCCCGTGATGAATTTCTGGTCTCCGCCGTCGACAGGCCAAAGGGGGATCTTCCCTCCCTTGCCGACCCCGGCGATCCACTTGCCGTCCGGAGATATCGCGACGGCGTACGAACCTTCGGGAGTGACGGGTCTCGGCTGACCGTCTGGAACGTCCTGAACATACGACTGCACCTTTTCCGAGTCGTTGACCAGCACGCGGCGGGGCGTCTCGTCGGGAAACCAATACGCGCCGCCGTACTGAACGATGCCACCGGGTGGGAGCGGCTGAGGTGCGCTCGCGCCGTACGGCCAGACGACCAGCGTGCGCTCGTTTTCCGTCGTCGCGAGCAGCGTCTTGCCGTCCGCCGCGAGATCGTCAGCAAACCCTTCGAATGGATAAGGCTGCAGGCTGGTTCCATCGGTCCCGCGGAGAAAGATCTCGCCGCGATCGCCGCCGAGGATCGTTCGCCCGTCTCGCGAAATCGCAACGACACCCGACTGGTCCAGCACGGAGACGTCCCGCTCGGCGTTCTCGCCCGGAGCCATGGCCATGACGGCCCGGCGCTCCTCGTCGAGCGTGAGGAGGACGCGTCCGTCGGGCGCGATGTCCCATAACGTCAGCCCGCCCAACCCGTCGTACACGAGTCGCTCCCTTCCCTCGGGGGTCACTGCGCGCAAGGTTCGGTTCTGGTTCTCATCATCGGCGGCCGTGAACCAGATCTCCTTACCGTCGGGCGACCACGCGAGACCACGCGCGCTTTTCCAGCTCCTGGTCAGATGCCGCGCCTGTCCGCTCCGATCGACGATGCAGATGGCCCCGTTCGGCCCGCGGCCCCCATGATCTTCGAGGTACGCGATCGACTGGCCGTTTGGCGAGATGCGCATGACGCTGATGATCTCCGACGTGGTGACGATTGGGTGGCCCTGCGGATACTCGATCCAGCTGGGACCGCCCATCGCTCCGGTCGACCGCACCACCGCCAGTTCGCCCGACGCGCTCCAGTCCGCGCTCTCGATGTTCTCCCCCTGTTCGCGAGGCGTGCTGCCAGACGATGCCAACCCCAGGGTTCCTGCAAAGCGCTCACCCTGTAGAAAATGCGGCTTCAGCAGGAGCGCGATCGCGCCTGCACGAACCGCAAGGATGCCGGTGCCAAGACCATAGCCAAGCGATCCCGACGCTGGGCTGTCCGCAAAGTTCAGTCGGAAGACCTCGAGCTCGCGGCCCTGACTCGCCAGGCTGTAAATGACCCCCGCGCGCTCGGCCGTGAATCTGGCGCCGCCGATGCGGCCGTTGTTGAACGTGAGCCGGGTGAACTTCGGTGACGGCGGAGCGAACCGAGACAGCAGGAAGGCCGCGCCCACCCCGCCGACCAGCATCGAGGCCACGAGCCACAATTGACGCCAGCGCAGGCGACGAACGGGCGCCGGCCTCGGCACCGGCCCGGTCGGCTCGTTGAGCTGTTGCAGCTGGAACGCCAGATCGCGTGCCGTCTGAAAGCGATCGTCTCTGTTCTTTTCGAGACAATGCCGCACGACGGCAGCGGCCACGGGCGGAAGATTCGGGTTGAGCGTGAGCGGATCGACGGGATCCGCGTGCAGCACGTCGTTCATCGTCTCGAGCGGCGTGTCCCGATGAAACGCGCGCTTGCCGGTGAACATCTCGTACAGGACCGACCCGAGCGAGAAGATGTCGGTCCGCTGATCGACGGGCTCCCCGCGGACCTGCTCCGGCGACATGTACCCGGGAGTGCCGTGCATGCCGCCGGTCTGACTCGCCTCAGTCGTGTCGTCGTTCGCGTGTGCGTGGTCCGGTTCGCTCAGCTTCGCGATGCCGAAGTCGAGCAGCTTGACGCGCGTGTCGCTCGTCACGAACACGTTGGCGGGTTTGACGTCCCGGTGCCAGATGGTCTTTCGGTGCGCCGCGTCCAGCGCCTGCGCGATCTGCACACCGAACTCGACCGCCCGCCGAAGCGGCAACGGCCCGCGGCGCAGTCGATCGCGGAGCGTTTCGCCCTCCAGCAGCTCGGTGACGACGAACGGCATGCCGCCCTCGAGGCCGACGTCGTAGACCGCGACGATGTTCGGGTGGTTCAGGGCGCCAGCGGCGCGAGCCTCACGGCCGAACCTCGCGACCTGCTCGGGCGTCGCCGACAGCCAGCGCATGATCTTGAGCGCAACGTCCCGTCCCAGACGCGGATCGTGCGCTCGATACACCACGCCCATGCCCCCCTCATCGAGCAGGCTGACGATCCGGTACGGACCGAGATAGTCGCCTGCAGACAGGCTGGCCTTCGACGAGGGGGACGGTTGCTCAACCACAACGTGCCGGCTCAGGCCGGCGTGTTACCTAGTGCTTTTCCTTGTGAAGCGCGCGGATCACCAAACCTGCCGACGTCCGCCAGTAACCCGGACGGCCGGTGCGGAAGATGTAGTCGTACTGCCACTGAAACCCTACGCCGCCATAGTGCCTCGCGGTCGTCGACTCGGGCGCTGGCACCTTGTGCCAGAACACCTGCATGCCGCCGCCGATACTGCCAACACCGTTCGATCCAGACTGATCCGTACCGTCGTTGGTATAGGCAAACCCGCCGGCGCCCTGCACGAAAATCTTGACTCGCGTGTCATTGGCGGGTGGCTTCATGAAGGACGTCAGCGTGCAGCGCGCTCCCCACTGAACAGTCGTCTGCTGCAGATCCTTGCCATTGTGCCCGCCGAACTGAAAGCTCGCATCGCCGAGGGTGAGACCAAGCCAGCGGTAACGCTCGCCCCAAAGATCCTCACCGCCGAACACGACCGACAGCGCAGCGCCCTTGAGCGTGCTGCCGCCAGCGCCGCCGGATCCACCGACGTAGCCGTCCATTTTGTGGGCGTCGGCAAACGCGACTGTAGGAACGACCAGACTTGCGACGAGTAGAGCTGTCAATCGGACACGCATAGACACCTCCGTTGGACCCGAACGACCGGAGTCGCACCTCTCGCCAACACTGCGTGCCCGTTGTCAGAGGCGGCGGAAAGCCGACATCGCGCCACGCGCGACGCTCACTACTACTTGGTCTAGGACGCGCTATCTTACAGCAACTTCTCGGCTTCCGGGCCCGGCCCGACCTAAACCCAATAGACGCCCGCAAACGTGGCCGAGTCCTGATGGTTTGCCGATCATTTGATGATTCCTGCCCGCCGCCGGGCATCGGGGTGATGCCTTCACACCAGGCGGTTTATATGCCTTGACACGTATATTCTCTTAGGCGTATATTCGTCCCGTGGACACCGTGTTCGACATCATCGCGGAGCCGAACCGCCGCGCCATCCTCAGCCTGCTGGTCACTTCCGAGCAGTCGGTCGGCGAAATCGAGCGCCAGCTCCGGATGGCCCAGCCCACGGTGTCCAAGCACCTGCGCGTGCTGCGCGAGGCCGGCTTCGTGGAATCCACCGTGGACGCACAACGTCGTCTCTACCGGCTGAAACCCGGACCGCTGCAAGAAGTCGATGCGTGGCTGGCGCCCTTCCGGCGCTTCTGGTCGGCGCACTTCGACGCGCTCGAGCGGCACCTCGACAAAATCGATCCCGCACCCCGCCCCAGAAAAAAGACGAGGAGAAAGAAATGAACGCTCACGAACCGTACACGCCCGGCCCGGCCTCCGGCGCGCGCATCGACAAGAACGGCGAGAAATGGACGCTCGTGCTCGAGCGAGAGCTGCGCCACTCGCCCGCCATCGTCTGGCAGGCGCTCACCGATCCCGCGCACCTGCGCGAGTGGGCGCCCTTCGACGCCGATGACAGCCTCGGGACCGCCGGACGGACCGTGAAGCTCACGACCGTGGGCGCGCCCACGCTGATGGTGTCCGAGACGAAAGTGACGCGGGCCGACGCGCCCCACGTGCTCGAGTACAACTGGGGCGGCTTCGACATGCGATGGAAGCTCGAGGCCGCGGGCGGCGGGACGCGGCTGACGCTCTGGACCAACATCGACCGCCGCTACATGGCGATGGGCGCCGCCGGCTGGCACGTCTGCTTCGATGTGCTGGAGCGGCTGCTCGACGGCCACCCCGTCGGCCGCATCGTCGGCCCGGACGCGATGAAATTCAGCGGCTGGCAGCGGCTGCACGTGGAGTACGCGAAACAGTTCGGCATGGAATTGCCCAGGTGGGGGTCCCAATGAGCTGGAACAGCTGGATTCGGCAGATCCACCGGTGGATGTCGATCATCTTCACGACGACCGTGATCGCGAACTTCGTCCAGCTGGCCCAGGGCGGCGGTACGCCCCCGAACTGGATCACCTACTCGCCGCTGTTCCCGCTCGCGCTTCTGTTGTTCAGCGGCCTGTACTTGTTCGCGCTGCCCTACCTCACCAGGCGGCGCGTCGGGAGAACAGCATGAAGAAATCACCCGCAAGCCAGGGCGAGTCGGCGTCGGAGCTGATCTCGAAGCGCATTGCCGACCTCGGCGGCTGGCGCGGCGCCACGCTCAGCCGGATGCGCGACCTCATCACGCAGGCCGACCCGGACGTCGTCGAGGAATGGAAGTGGGACAATCCGATCTGGTCGCACGACGGGATCATCTGCACCGGCGAAGCCTACAAGAAGGCCGTCAAGCTCACCTTCGCGAAGGGCGCGTTTCTGAAGGATCCCAAACGCCTCTTCAACTCGAGCCTCGAGGGCAACGTTCGCCGGGCGATCGACATCCACGAGGGTGAGGAAGTGAGCGCAGTCGCGTTCAAGGCGCTCGTTCGCGAGGCGGTGACCGTAAATCGCGCCGGCAAGCCGAAGGCAAAGAAGAAAAGTTAACCAACTGGCGCCGCGGCCGTCGTAGCATCGTGACGGTGTCGCTGCTCGATCTTCGCCTCGGCGTCCGCATGCTGACGCGGTACCCGGTGCTCACGCTCGTCAGCGTGGCGTCGCTCGCGGTCGCCATCGCCATCGGCGCCGCCGCCTTCGCCTTCATCTCGCTGATGCTCTGGCCGCGCCTGCCGCTGCCCGACGGCGACCGCATCGTTCGAGTGCAGCAGTACGACCAGGCGTCGGCCCGCCCCGAAGGGCGCGTGACCGCCGACTTCCTGCGCTGGCGCGCCGGCACCAGCACGCTGACGGACTTCGCCGCGGGCCGCGACATGGCCCGCAACCTCCAGATGGGCGACGGCGTCGTCGAGCCTGTTTCTGTCGAAGAAGTGACGGCGTCGATGTTCCCGATGGCCCGCGTCGCGCCAATCATGGGCCGCGCCCTGACCGACGATGACGGACGCGCGGCGGCGGCGCCGGTGATGGTGATCGGCGAGCGGATCTGGCGCGAGCGGTACGCGTCCGATCCCAACATCGTCGGCAGGTCGCTGCTGCTCAGTGACACGCCGACGACGGTCGTGGGCGTGATGCCGGCTGCGTTCCGTTTTCCGTCGGTGTTCGAAGTGTGGCAGCCCTTCAAGATCGACGAAGACACGGCACCGCGCGCGGGCACGTGGATGGACGTCTGGGCCCGGCTGAAGCCTGGCGTCACGCGCGAGCTGGCGAACCGCGAGCTCGCGTCGCTCGGCGCGCGGGCGGCGGCCGACTGGCCGGCGACACACGAGCATCTCCGAGCCGTCGTCGAGTCGCCGGCCGTCTCGACCATGCGGGACCCCAGGGAACGGACCTCTGTCGCCTCCTTCAATCTCGCGATCGGCCTCATCGTGCTGCTCGTGAGCGGCAACGTCGCGCTGTTGATGTTCGCCCGCGCGGCGACGCGCGAATCCGAGATGCTGGTGCGCACGGCGCTTGGCGCCAGCCGCGCGCGGCTCATCGCCCAGTTCTTCGCCGAGGCGCTCGTGCTGAGCGCGATCTCCGGCGCGGCCGGACTGGCGCTGGCAGAAATCGGCTTGTCGTGGAGCGTCAACACGTTCGTGCTCGCGGCCAACGACGGGAAGCTGCTGCCCTTCTGGATCACTTCGTCGCTGCCGCCGGTGTCGGTCCTTTATGGGATTGGACTCGCGCTCTGTGCGGCGCTGGTGACGGGGGTTCTGCCGGCGCTCAAGATGACGCGCGGCCTGTCGTCGCGCCTGCGCGCGACGGGCGCGGGCGGCGGCGGGCTGAAGTTCGGCGGCGTCTGGACGCTGCTGATCGTCTCGCAGATCGCGGTGACGGTGGCGGTGCCCGCGATGATCTACCTGCTCCAAGTCAACGCCTGGCAGATGCAGCGCCATGAGATCGGCGTGCCGCCGGAGCAGTACCTCACGGCGAAACTCCAGCGCGAGAGCGAGATGACGCGGGCTCGATTCGAAACGGCGGTGCGACGCGTCCGCGACGACCTGGCCGCCACGCCAGGCGTGAAGATCGCCGTCCTCGCCGACAAACTGCCGATCATGTGGAACGGCTACTACGAGATCGAAGTGGACGGAATCGGCCCGGCCTCCGCCGAAGCTTCGGCGGGCAAGCGGTCCGATCTCCGTCCTCACATCAGCACCGCGGCGGTCGAACCGGACTTCTTCGATGCCTTCGAGGCCGCGCCGCTCGCAGGACGTCTCCTCACGCCGAGCGACTACAGCGGCGCCCCGCGCGTGGTCGTCGTCAACCAGCCGTTCGTCGATCGGGTCCTCGGCGGCCGGCCGGCCGTCGGCCGGCGCATTCGGTACACCGCCGGCGGTTACGACGGCCAACGTCCCCCCATCGGTGCGCAGGCGCCATGGCTCGAGATCGTCGGCGTCGTCCGCGATCTGGGCATGAACGCCGCGGACGCGCCAAACTCGGCCGGCGCCTACATGCCGTTGTCGCTTCGCGCCGTCGACACGGTGATGGTCGCCGCGCGCGTGTCCGGCGACATGGTCTCGACGACCAACGCCCTGCGGTCGATCGCGTCCAAGGCCGATCCGACGCTGCGCATCGCCGAAGTCCAGCCGCTCGACCACGTCACGTGGCCCATGGTCAGGATGTTGAACTACATCGCACGCGCCTTCGGCGTCGTCACGCTGTCGACCCTCGTGCTCGCGCTCTCGGGCATCTACGCGGTGATGTCATTTGCGGTCTCGCGCCGGACGCGCGAGATCGGAATCCGCGTCGCGCTCGGGTCCCAGGCGGGCCGCCTGCTGCTCACGATCCTGCGCCGCCCGCTCATCCAGTTATCGATTGGGATCGTCCTCGGCGGTGTTCTCGCGTTCGCGATCTCGAGCGCCAACGGCATCTCGATCGGGCTGGGATTCGGCGTCGCCGGATACGCGATCGTGATGCTCGGCGTCTGCCTGCTCGCGTGCATTGTCCCGGCCCGGCGCGTGTTGAAGGTGGATCCGATCGCGGCGTTGAGGTCGGACTAGCGAAACGCGACCTCTCGCCGCGACCGAGCCTCATCTTCACTGGATCGGAAACATCGTGTTCTTGCTGACCGTCATTCCCGCCGGGACCTCTTCCTGCAGCACGTCCCAGTGCTCGGCGAGCTTGTTGTCCTGGATGCGGAAGATGTCCACCGCGATGAGCGGCTTGGGGCCGAGGCCGGTGTAGCGGCTGTGGACCATCACGAAGTCGCCGTCCTCCATCATCAAGCCGAATTCGGCCTTGGCGTTCGGTCCCAGCGAGGTCAGCAGTCCTTTGAGCGCGTCGTGGCCGTTGCCAATCATCGGATTGTGCTGCACGTAGTGATCCGACCAGTAGCGATCCAATGCCGTCAGATCGCCCTGGATGAACAACTCGGTCAGCGCCTTCTTCACGAGTGCCTTGTGGCTCATGTGCTCTCCTCGCGAGTCTCGTGCTCGCTGACAGGAGAGTAGCGGACCCGTCCTCGTCCGTCGTTCGCCTATGCGAAGAAATGACGGGCGGCTGGCTATTTTTCGGGTTTCTTGTTGCGAATTCGGCTCAGAGACGAGGGGAGGATGCCCAGATAGGACGCGATCAGGTGCTGTGGCACCCGCTGCAGCAGCTCCGGGCGCTGGGTTCGGAGGCGCTCGTACTTGGCTTCGGCGTCCTGCGAGTAGATCTCCGACAGATACGCCAGGGTGTGTGCGTACGCCGTCTGGAACAGCAAGCGCATGAAGGTTTCCATCGCCCGGCTCGCGCTGATCGCGCGATCGGTGTCACGCTTCGAGATCGCCCACAGCTCGCTGGGTTCGAGCGCTTCGACCGAAAAGAGGGCGTCCTTGCCGGTGAGGAAGCTATGGAGATCGCCAAACCAATGGTGGTCCTGACCGAATTGCACGACCTGCATGTCACCGCTCTCGATCGTGCGATAGGAGTAGAGAAGTCCCTTCTGGATGAAGAACGCGTTGTCGCACGGCCGCCCCTGCGTGACGAGCGTTTCCTTCTTCTTGATCGTCGAGAACGTGAAGAGGGGCTCGATGCGGCTCCAGTCGTCCTCCGTCATCGGGACGCGCGTTCTGATCTCGTCGAAGACGATGTGGGCCATGGCCGGACAGTCTACGACAGTAAAATGGAAGCTACTCGTAAGCAGCTGACTGAGAAGGCCATAGCTCACGCCGATGAAAGAACACGCGAGGCGTGAGCGAAGGTGGATGGCGGAGAGGGTGGGATTCGGAACTTCTCTGTCGTCTCTGCGCCAAAACAACCAATGATTCCAGGCCAATAGAATCGATAGATCCAGCAGAAACAGCCGATGCTGGCAGAAAACTGGCAGACACTACGCTCGCGAATTCTGGTACGATCGAGCAATGCCGGCCGGCAGTTTGACTCTCTGGCGTTGGCACGCAAGAAGCTGCCCCCATCGACGCAAGGGACGCCGCTGGACTCGCTGCAAATGCGGCATCTGGGTTCAGGGTTCCCTGGGTGGCGAATGGATCAAGCGATCGCTCAACACACGGGAGTGGAGCGCCGCTGCCGCGATTGTCCACGGCTGGGAGGCTGCTGGTCAGGTGGGCATCGTCAAGCCAGACATCCCGAGAGTCGAAGACGCGGTGGCAGGATACTTCGAAGACGCCATCGCGCGGCACTTGGCGGAGACCACGATTCGGAAACGCCGCGAGCTCCTCGAGGGCAAGCTCCTGCCGTTCTGCAAGGCAAAGGGCTTCCATCTTCTCAAGCAGCTCGACGTGAACGCGCTCCGGACTTTTCGCAACAGCTGGCCGTACTCCCCACTCTCCGCAGTAAAACGGCTGGAGTACCTCCGCGGATTCTTGAGATTCTGTTTGGAGTCTGGATGGATCGACTCCAATCCCGCAACGGCGCTCAAAGCCCCGAAGGTGACGCAGAGACCGACGCTTCCGTTTGAGGACGCCGATGTCGAACGGATCCTGACTGCCGCTGATCAGATTTCTGACTGGGGTACGTTTGGCCCGAAGGCCCGCGCAATGGTACTGCTGCTCCGCTACTCTGGTCTTCGGATGCAGGACGCCGCGTGTCTCGAACGTACGCGACTGAAAGACGGCAAACTGTTCCTGTACACGCAGAAGACCGGCACCCCCGTGAACTGTCCGCTGCCGCCTGTTGCGGTCAGCGCCCTGAGCAGTCTCTCGAACGCGCATCCAGACTATTTTTTCTGGGACGGCCGTAGCGAACGCGAGACCACCGTCAAGAGCTGGAATCGTGTTTTCAAGAAGATATTCCGTTCGGCAGAACCTGCGATCGAGGGCGGACATCCCCACCGATTCCGCGACACGTTCGCCGTCTCGCTGCTTCTCAAAGGGGTCGAACTGAATCACGTATCCATCCTCCTTGGGCACGCGTCAACCAAGATCACCGAACGGCACTACGCGCCCTGGGTGAAGGCCCGCCAGGAGCAGCTCGAGGCCGACGTCCAACGTACTTGGGGACAAGTCCCTCCTGCTCCGCCCGCGCCTGAGCCCGCCGGTAGAGACGCTCGACGACGGACTGCGGGACGCGCAGCACGCGATAACGCCGCTTCCCCGGCTGTTGCCTGACCCATTCGGTGACTCCAGGCTCGTCCTTCACGATCTGACGGACGAACTCCACTGAGAAGTGCCACATCTTCGAGAGTTCGTGGATCGTGAAGTGGCGTTCCTCGAAGAGGTTGTGATCTGGTGATTCGGCCATCTTTCACCCACCGAAGACTCTATTGTCCAACTGCTTCGTTCCCAACGACGAAAGCTCACAAGCCTTATCTGTCGGTGCGGTCGCACTTGGATCCGCGCAGCCTCAGCCACAGCCAATGCTGAAGCGTGTTCACTCCCACGAGCCCACCGTCGGCCGGAGCGAGAAGGTGCCGAGCCTCTCGGCAACGCGCCCGCTGCCAGGCTAACTCGGTCGCATCGACGAGCACGAGTCGAGCGCACGCGCGTGCGCGCGCGGCGTCCAGCGGGATCTCATTCGCAGCGAACATCGCCACGTCTGAGAGCGTCGCGGTGTACAGGGTGATGGTCAAAGGCGCATCGAGTCGGCACGGCGCTGACGTGACAAATGCATGGTAAAGCCGGCTCTGACGCCCAATGGTGACCAAGATGGTCGGACTCGTCGACGATTCGGTCATAACCGGTGTTCTCCTTTCCGCGACGGCGACTTATGCGCACGCTTTCGCTGGCCAATCGGCGCCGGGCCATCAACTAATTGCCATCCGTGGCTCGACCGAGACGCCGTCAAGACCGCCAGCCCGCAAAGCGGGGCGAAGCGAAGCGGAGCGTCTTGACGGCGACGAGGCGAGCCGGACAATTAGGCCAGGTGATGGCCCGGTGCCCCCTCGCTCTCTTCGATCGTCGAACCGGCCAGCGGCTTGGTTGTCGCTGTCGCGACGCTGGGAGTGCCGAACAGCGCAGCAGTGTCATATTGATCAGACTGCGCGTGGTAGCGTTCGACGCTGATCAGTTCCTCGACGGTCCGCAGGCCGTGATGCCGCGCGAGGTGCAGCACGAGATCGATCGCGTCCGCGATCTGATAGCGAACGGCTTGATACGGCAGCTCGACGCCGCTCTGAACCACGCATGACGCGAATCGTGCGAGCGCCTGCTCGGCCGAGTTCGCGTGAATCGTCGAGAGCGATCCCGAGTGCCCGGTGTTGAGCGCCTGCAGCAAGTCGAACGCTTCCCCGCCGCGTACTTCGCCGACGATGATCCGATCGGGCCGGTGGCGAAGCGTGGCCCGAAGCAGTTCGCGAATCGTGACTGCCGGCAGGTTCGGCTGTTCGCGCCGAGCTTCAAAGCGCACAAGGTTCGGCCGATCGAGTTGCAACTCCGCGGTGTCCTCGATGAGGACGACGCGATCCTCAAGCGGCAGGAACGCCGCCAGCGCATTCAGCAACGTCGTCTTGCCGGTACTGGTGCCGCCGCTAATGAGGATGTTGGCATTTCGTCCGATCGCCTTTCGCAGCGCCTCGAGCACGTCGGCGGTCATGGTGCCGATGCGGATGAGTTCATCGGCGGTGAAGAACTTCGTCTGGAACTTGCGGATCGTGAGGGTTGTGCCGCCCAGACTGCAGGGCGGCACGACGGCCGCTACGCGCGAGCCGTCCGGCAGGCGCGAATCCAGGATCGGCTTCTCTTCCGAGACGTCGTCGCCAAGCGCCCGGGCGATGTTCTTGACCGCGACGGTGAGATTGCGCTGGTCGAGCGTGACGTCGGTCACTTCCGTGACCCTGCCCTGTCGCTCGATGAAGATCCGGCGCGAGCCGTTGACCATGATTTCGCTGACATCCGGGTCCTGGATCAGGTGCGCGATCGGCCGTAGGAACGGAAGGATGACGTCGAAGCTCATCAGAGCCCTCCCGTCGCGGCGTGATCGAAGTAGCTGGTCTGGACGTCGAGGTAGTGCGGCTTGAGGAAGCAGTACGTCGGGGGATGTGGGTTCAGACCGTCGTACGGCAGCACAATCGCCTGGCCGTTCTGAAGCTCGGCGAAGACTTTCGGTTCGAAGACGTACTCGCGCCGCACACTGTAGGTCTTGGTCGCGCTCACGGTCGTCCGATGGGCCGCCGGACGACCCGTCATGAGGCTCACGCGCGCGTCTTGGCCAGCCTCCGTCAACGTGTACGACGGCTTCAGTCGCTCCACCTTGCCGCAGAGTTCGGCGGCCATCTGGGCGCTGAAGTCATCGGACAGCGCGAGAAACACCTTGGTGCGCAGTCCCTGCAGCAACGTGCGCCACGACTCGCCCGGGAGCGTGGACCGCAGCGAGCTGATACTTTGCGTCGCCACGATCGGGATGCAGCGCGCCTGGCGGGCCAAGGAGAAGAACTTCTCATCGCCTGACGGCTCGTTCTCCCCCGTCGTGGCGAACGCTTGATACTCGTCGCAGACAAACGCAACCGATCGCCACGGGCGCGACGGCTCGGCGGTCATCTTCTGGATCCGGTTGAGGACGGCACGCTGAAAGTCCTGCTTCAGCATCGTGCCGAGGGCCCGGGCGAGCCCTGGGTTCATCGCGGTCGGGAAGTTGAGGGCCACGACCTTCCCTTGCTCGATCAGATCCGCGACCGGCGGCAGCGGCGTGCCGTGGATCGCCTTGGGATTGCGGGCCCGATCGTACGTGTCCTTTGGCGGGCAGAATGTGTACTTCACGCGCGGGTTGTCGTCGAAGAGCGAAAGGAACACGCTGACACCCTCGACGATCGACGTGCGGAGCTTCGGCTCGATGCGCATCCAGTCGTCCTCGAACCAGCGTTTGACAGCCTCGAATTGTGACCTGCGATCAACCTCGTCGGGAGCGTGAGGCGCCTCATACACGCGGTAGGGAATTGACGACGTCTTGAGGCTCTCCTCGATGTCGTTCGCGAAGTGGGTCCACGTCTCGAAGCCATTCCCTTCGTCGAACCAGCTCCAAGGCCGCAGCACATCCGAAAAGCCGTGCTCACGCTTGTCAACCGCAATGCGTTGATTGTTTGCGTCGAACCGGCGGTCGCCTTCCGCGATCTTGGCTCGCAACTTGTCAGGATTGATGACGCAGGCGTACACCTGAAAGAGGGTCACGTAGTCGTCGAGGATTTGATGGAGGAGGATCACGAACTTGACCAGGTTCGTGGACGCCTGCTGCCAAAATGGTTCCTTGCCGCGGCCGAAGAGATTCGTCATCAGCGTGGCGATGCCGTACGCCAGCGCATAGGCGTCGAGCTCGTTGTGCAACGGATTGTAGCGATACCCTGACTCAAGGCTGACCTCGATGTAGTCATCGGCGCGCCCGTGCTGTCGCAAGATCTCCCGCACGTGCTGGCAGAAGTCTCCTTTCACCTCCAGGATTAAGCCGGCCATTTTGCGCTCGGGATCGCCGGCGCGGTACGCGAGCAGTTGCTCGACATAGGGATACATGCATGCCGACGACTTACCGCTGCCGATCGCGCCGACGATGATCACGCCGGTGTAGAGACCGCGCTCGGGGACGACGAGCCAGCGAGGCTCGGCCGCGCGCGTCGGAACAGTGCGGTGGTGCTGCTCACCGAGGACCAGGAAGAGGTCGCGTCGACGTTCCGGCGTTGGATATGGTGGCAAGTCCCGATAGGCCATTGCGTGGGAGAAGCGGCCCACGAAGATGTAGCAGATCGACGACACGACGTTGAGGACGAGGAGTGGCGTCGTGAACCACGATGTGGAGTAAGCGTATTGCAGTGCCGCGTGGACGACCGGTTCACGATCCCGAATCAGCCCGAGGACCGGGTCGTTGCCGGGCCACGGCCACGCGTGCAGCCCGACCGCGCCGGCGACGGCGGCCAACCCAAGGCTGAGCGCGAATCGATATTCGACCAACGGGTGTGTCGGGTGGCGTGTCACGACGGCATCTCCTCGCCGTTGCGCCTCGGCCCAGGCCGCCGACGGTCGCTCAGCGCGGTCAGTGCCTCGGCAGGCTGCTCTGCGCGCCACGCCACGAACTCGCGGTCCCTGGCGATCGTGGTCTCGATGAGTTGGTTGAGGACGTAGTCGGGCGTGTCGCCGATGAAGCGCGCGTAGAGCACCAGCCCGTCGCGGTTCGGCTCCAGCAGCCGACAGATGTGGCGCACGCTTCTGACGCGGTTCGGGCGGGCTTTGATCAAGGGCATCGACCTTCCTCCTCTATTAGTGGCAGGCCACATGGCGGCCTGAGAGCAGCCACCCGCCAGCTGGCTGAATGGCCATCGACGTGACACGGTTCGGACGCGCGAGCGAAGGGGGAGCGACCCCGGCGTGGCCCGGCGCGTCAAGCGCCGGGTCACGGGCCAGCGCGAAGCGGGGGGTCGCTCCCCCTTCGCTCGCAACCCAGTTCGCAGCCCGGCTCGCGACCCAAGAGCGCGGCGGCGCGGCCAAAAAGGGCCGTGATTGCGGGCTCGGCTGAGGTCTGCGTGGGCCAATTGGGGAGCAGGATGGGTGGCCGAAACGGGAGCCGGCGTGCTGTCGGTACGGTGGCCCATTAGCAGACCCCTGCGAAGTCACCGAACTGCTCGTACTTGAATGGCAATTGGCGCGCGACGAAGCGACCCGTGCTCATGGGCGACCACCCGCCCGCCGCCGTCGAATCGCCAACGACTCGGTCCCCACCGACGAGCCACTGGGCATAGAGGGTCTCGATCGCGGGCTGGATGAATCGCTGGCGAGCGTCGCGAAAGCGATTGAGATCGGCGACCGACAGCGCGGCCAGTTCATTGCGCTCGACGGCACGTCTGGTCGTGAAGTAATGAATGAGGTCCGCGCGGTTGGGCACTGGGCCGACCGGGACGCCAACGGTGCGCTCAAACATTCGGCGGCAGGCCTCGGCATTCGAGGCGCCAGTGGGAGTCACGACCACGACGGTCCACTCCCGAAGACGAGCGACGAGCCTCGCGTGATCATGAAGGAAACGCTCGAAGTCGGCGGCCGTTGGGTCCATGGCGAGCGCGACGAAATGCACAACCGGCGGCTGGCCGGCGAGGAAGACCGGCAGCTTGTGCATGAAATAGCGGGTCGTCGGCGACGTTCGATCCTCGTAGGCAGTGAATGTCTGCTGCGGAAAATCGGCTGAGGGGACACCGAATCGCGTGGTGAAGAGCTCGACCTTGTCCTCCTCGGTCGCGTACCACTCGACCTCGGGCTTCGTGATGACGAAGTCCAGGATCATGAGCTTCCGACCTATCGCCGCGAGGCTCGCTCGGCGGCGATTGCGGTTGTCGTCCTGCCGCAAGGCGCGATAAATCGATCGCGCGTGGAGATGATAGAGGAACCCGCGATCGGCGCGGCACCGCTCCTTCGTCGCCAGCCCACGCGCGACCAAGGTCTCCAGAAATCCACGAACGACCTTGCCGTAGCGCAGCCCGGCGAAGGCCATGTACTGCCGCCGCAGGCAGTAGCCGCTGTGCAGGGCGACGGTCGCGACGAACCGCGCCTGCCGCGGGGTCAGGCGGAGCGGCTCGAGGGCGCGAACCTGTTCATCGAACGTCATCACAGCAGCTGCTCCAAATGATGGGGATCGAAGGGCGTCCCTTCGGTCCCGCGGTTGGCACCGCGGGGGCGGCCGGCGCCTGCCGCGCGATACAGGCTGAACCCGGCACGAGCCTTCCCGGAGAGCTGACTGCGCGAGTAGTGCTCGGTGACGAGCTCAAGGTCGCGGTACTCCAGGCGGCCGTCCTTTGTCTCGTACTCGATCCGAAGATCCGGCAATTCGAGATGGTCGTCGATTACGGGTAGCCGATTCGCCGCAGCAAAGGCAGCCGTTTCTTCCTCGCGGTCGGCGTGCTCAGACCGGTCGGGCCGGTTCAGGAACGTCTGGTAATCCCGCTTCAGCTCGTAGTCGAGGACGACGCGGTCGACGCGCGCGCCGCGGTCCTCGAGTTTCTCCGCCTCGGCCTGATAGAGCCGGTAGAGCTGCGCGTCGTGCGCGAGCTCGCGGGGCTTCACCAGTCCGGCGTGGTATTGCTGATCGCGACCGCCCGCGGACTCACGATGCGCGTCGAGCAGCGCCTTGCCGGTCCGCGTGAGGACGACCACGCGCGTTGGCTCTCGATTGATCGGGAGGGTTCGGCACTCGAGGAGACCCTGTTCCGTCAAGCGGCGGAGATCTTCTTTCACGTTGTCCGGAGTCGCGCGTCCGGCTACCAAGTCCGCCGCAGGCACGACCCTGAAGGCCCCGACCGTCGCGAGGACACGGGTCTCCGAAGCGCGCAGCCGGTACTCTCGGCCCCGAAACTCAAGGGGCTCGCGACGGTCGGACTGCGGCAGGTTCAGCCGATCGGTGGAGAGCGCCGGGCGCCGGTCGGAGTGGTCGGGGTCGACTGCGCGCTCGGGCGCTCGATCCGGTGCCTCCGTCCTGACGTCGTTCCACTCTCCGCGAGACACGGCCTCACTCCTCCTCCGCCAGGCGGTCGGAGAGGTCGCGCGCGATGGTGTCGCCAGTCTCGAGCTGACGCTCGACGTGCGCGAGTTTGCGCCCCGAGTCCTTGAGGAACAATCTGCGGTTGAGCGCGTACGCGAGCGCGAACAGATTGACGAAGACCACGACGGCTCCGCCGACGATCCACCAGAGGTAGTGTCCGAGAATCAGCCGCTTGTAGGGTGCCAGGAAGTTCACGGCCCCCAGGAGCCAGAAGATCAGTAAGAGCAGGACCATTGCGGCGAGGAACGCGCTATTGGCGATCATTGGAAGGCCTGGTCCACGCGGAAGTAGGTGATAGTCAGGCCCAGCGGGTTGACGAGCACCAGGGCGTTCGTAATCTGATCGCGGAGCACGAACGTAATCTGCGCGACGAACGTTTCGCGCTTCTTCTCCTGTCGGCCACCCTGGCCGTAGTGGACCTTCTCGAAGTCCACGGTGGCCTTGTAAGGGGCGGTCTTCAGCTCGTCGAGGGTGACGTTCTTGACCTGGACCTCGATCTCGTCACCGTTGCCGGCGAGGAAGTTCTCGATGGTCTGCGCTCGTTGGTTCTGGGCAATGGTGGCATCGGCGAGCGCAGCGTCGAGGAAGTACAGGGACTGGGCGTAGCGCTCCTTGACGGTGGCGCGCATCCGAGCAAAGTGTTGAGTCACGAATTGGGTCAAGAAGTACTTCAGCTCGGGGGCCTGCCCTTGCGGTTGATACGTCAGGGTGTCGTACTGGACGGCCTGAGCGCGGCCGATGTCGTCAATCCGAATGACTAGCGGCCTCAAGGACTCGTACTTCTTGATGGTTCGAAAGTTCAGGACGAGGAGCCCGACGGCGACAACAGACACGCCAAGCAGCGCAATCTTGAGGTACGTGTTCATCACCAACGCCGAGCCGAAGAGCTCGACGTACTGCCGGCGCGCGTCTTCAATCCGTGGCGATTCATCGGGCGGAAATGACTCTTGGCTCATGGTGATCCCCTTACCACCAGTCGAGATAGCGCGCGGCCACCACGACCACGAAGAACAGCGTCCAGATGGCGAGGACAGAATAGAACCCGAGGCCGAAGCGGAATCGTGCGCGATGCACGCGCGTGCGAGAGCGAAGGAGTGGCATGGCGGTTCGCCTCCTTACCAGAGCGTGGCGGGCGTCACGGCTTGACCGGCCCGGCCCGAGAAGATCGAGCTCGTGAGTGAAGGCACGAGCAGCACGCCCACGGTGAAGGTCACCAAGATCATCACGGCGTGGACGCCGTACAAGAGCTGTTCTTCGAGCCGGAGCCCAGGCGGCAGCGTCTGCAGATATCGACTCAGGAACCGCTCGAAGACGAAGATGAAGGCATTCGCAATGACCAGCGTGAACGAGTACTGGATGAAGGCCTTGAGCCAGCCCCAGAAGAGCCACTCGAGCATCGGCACGATGAAGAACGGCACGAACAGCGGGCCGACGAGCGCGCAGATGGCGGTCGCGATCATGCTGAAGGAGACGACGAACATCAGCGCGAACTGCGCCAAGGCGATCACGAGGAGCAGTGTCCAGTAGAGCAAATTGGCGAGAATGGACCAGGCGTCCGGCTGTTGAAGCGCGTTCCACAGCGTGTTGAGGCTCTGCTGCGCGTCTTGAATCGAGCGGGCGCCGATGAGCCCGGCCAAATACGCCGCCTGGTCGGTGATGAGGGTGGAGAACGAGCGGCCGAGGCCCGGGATCGGGGTGGCGTAGTACACGATCATTGCGTCGCCAAACGCGATGAACAGCACGAGCTTGGCGAAGCGGTACGCTTGCTCGCCGGAGTGATGCCACGCGAGCATCATCCGAACGCCCTGCCAGACCAAGAGAATGGCCGCGAACGACAGAAACATCTGATGGCCGATGCTCAGAAACTGCGGTTCTTGAACCGCCAGCAAGCTCGTGATGGCCTGCTGCACCGTCGCGATGGGGTCGTACCCGGTGGTCGGGGGCATGCGTGGACTCCTCTTCGCTTCGACGTACTACCGCAGCCGCCAGCCGTCGATGTCGGCCGCAGTGTTCCGGAAAAGGTCCTGACCGTACGCCAAGCCGTACCGCCACTGATAGATCGTCGCGTTCATCAACACCGCCTCGGCGTCGCGCTTGCGCGTGTTATCCACCACCAACTGCGCGACGGTGTCGGCGAGGAACTGGTTGGTCTCTTCCCCGATCCGCAAACCTAGGACCGACGCCGTGTTGATCTTGTTGAGCAGCGCCGCTTGCGTATGAAAGTCTGGGTTCGTCGAGACGGCATCGCTCTGCATTGCCTGGACGATGGCCAGCAGGTTGTTTCCGTTGAGGCGAATGTTGCCGGCCTGATCGACGCCGACGGCCGCGACGCGGTCGGCGAATTCGATCGCGGCGTACGCGGTTTGCAGCCGGCGGCGAAGATCGACGGGCAGGCGCGCCAGAATGTCGTCGGGAATGTCGAGCGGCGGGACGACCTGGCGATACCCTGCTCCACTTGGATCGCCGACATTGAGCGCATTGAGAACGGGCTGCGCATAGTGCAAGCCGTTCCCGAGGTCGTAGAGGGGCCATGCCGGGCTGACCACGCGGTACCGGGACGCCATGTCGAGCGGGAGACGCTGAATCTGCTGCAACATCCACGTGTACTGACGGACGAGGTTGAGCACCTGGAGCACCGCCTCGGCGTAGTTGGACGGGTCGAAGACGACGAACTGCGCGTGAAGCGTGGAGGACATCACGGCGACGACGAGCGCGGTGGCGGCGAGTCGAGTCGTGAATCGGGTCATGGCCTGCCTCCAAACGTGTGGGCGTAGACGGGAAGCTCCAGGTCGTTGGTGAGATAGACCTTGATGCGGTAGCCCTCTCGGATCGTGATCGTCGGCAGTACGTTCAAGTACCGATCGAGGACGCGACCGGCCGAGGCCGCAAGACTCGAGCCCGCGGCTTGCCGATAGGCATCGCCGAAGCTGTAGGCGTCCGCGGTGCTGCGCGAGCCGTACTGCGCGAGCCCAGACAGCGCCCCGATGGCGAGGGACGCGCCAAAGACCTGGAGGTAGTGACGATTGATGCTGTCCTTCAGACCCGTGTCGCCGATCTGACCGAGACCTTTGAACCGGTCGAGACTGAAGGTGCGGCCATCCGGCAGCACCAACCGATGGAAGCTGACGGCCAGACGCGAATCGCCCCAGTCCTGTACGGGCGAGGCCAGTCCCAAGACACGCGCCCCGGCGGGAATGACCACGGATTGACGGTCATGCGAGTAGACCGGCGTCGTCACGAGGCAGGCGACCGGCCCGGAATATGTGCCGTCGAGCCGATTGAGGAGGACGGTTTCGATCACGGTGCCCTCGAGCAGGCGTTGCGTGTCTCCGCCCGACGGAATGGGTCCGGTGCTCTTCGGTGACGACGGCGCGGCGGTCTCACCGCCGGCGACCGAGCGTTCACTCGATGACGGCGCGGCTAGCGGCGCAACGGCGAGTGCGGGAGCAGGAGCACTCGGGGTGACGGTTGGCGACGGGCTGACGAGGCCTCGCGCGAGGAGCTGTTCGAGCAGGGCGACGTCTTGGGAGGCGGTTGACGGCGACGACGACGAAGTGAAGGCGCTGTCCTGCCGGCGTTCACCGTACGGCTGCCGATCGGCCGCGCGACGGCTGAGCGCGATGTTGTCAGCGAAGAGGCTCTGGTAGTCGCGGCGTCGTTGGTCCTCCGCGGTGGCGTCGGCCGATGAGGATGCGACGGGAGCAGCGGTCCTGGTCGCGCGCCCGACGGGCGCCGACGACGGTGCGAGTCCTTGTGGGTCGCGCGCCAGGTCCGCGGCGAGTTGCTGCTCATAACTTCGAACATGATCCGGAGGCACGAGCGTAGCCTGGGCCGGTCGCGCGCCGGCCTGCGGGCGCGGCAGCGGCTGCGGGTGTCCGGTGAGAAAAATGATCGCGAGAATCACGAGCGCGATGATCACCATGACCCACATCTGCACGTGGCGCGGCAGGACGCCGGTGGGCCTCGCGCGCCAATCCTGAATGGCGCCCGGGTTCACTGGCGGCTTCGTGTCATCTCTCGGTTCGGTGGGATTCGGCATGGCGCCTCTCCTTCAGCGAACGGTCTCGAACACGAGCTTGCGTTTCCCGATCGCGAGATATCCGCGTTCGAGGACCTTGGGCACGATGTAGACGCCGTGCTCGATCTGGAAATTGACGAGATTCGGTGAGGTGCCGGGACGAGGCCACGCATCGACCAGCTCGTACAGCGCCGGCAGCTCCGTGGCCTCCGCGCGGATATACGTGAACGTCCCATCGGTATAGATCGCGGAGACATTGAAGGGGCGCTGGTGTGCCTTGAAGCGATAGGGAAACTGCAACGTGGTCGGGAAGGTAGCGCGGAAGTCGTTGACACGCTCGTCGATCGTTTTCTTCGCCTCGTTCCTCTCGTGATCGAGCTGCATCCGTGCGTCGTCGACCTCCTTTCGAGCGTCCTCGGCGTCGCGCCGGAAGGCGTCCACCTGGACCGCTGAGTAGAACTTCTGCGGCCCGGTCTTGGGCGACATGCCGCTCTCCTCAAGGGTCACGAAGACCTTGAGGTCTGGGGCGTCGGTTCCTTCCGTCAGCACGAACGAGTACACGTGGCCGCTCGCGGTCACGAGGTTGAGATTCGTCGTGATGCCCGCCTTTGCCGGCTTGATGTACGCGAGATTCTGGACGCCAGACACGACCCAGAACTCCTTGTCACCGCAGACAAAGTCGAGGATCTCTTCCTGCTCCGGAAGAATCACCATCGTCGTGAACCGGAGCCTGGCGTGGAGGGACACGATCGATTGGGATGTGTAGGTCACTTCGCGGGCGGTCTGGGCGGTGGCCGAGCTGCCGCACACGAGGAGCGCGAGCGTCGCAACGAGCGTCAAGGGGCGTGTCATCGGGGCGTCTCCAGTGGGTTAACGGTGTCGATGTTCAAGGTCAGGACTTTCGACACGTCCGGCCGCTTCAACAACATCTGGCGGCGCGGCACCAGCGCTCTGATCAGGTCGGCTTCGGTGTCGTTGAGATGAAAGAGTGTCCGGGCGCGATCGAGGTCCATGCCAGGATTCGCGAGCAAGAACTTGGTCGGGCAGCTCTCGACGACCGTCCGAAGCAAGTCGGTGGCGACGAAGTCCTCGCTGCTCTGGGTCGCCAGGAGCATGGCGGCGTTGCGTTTGCGCCACGTCTTGAGCGCCTCGGTGATGTACGCCTTGAGCGTTGGATCCTGGGCGAAGCGCCAGGCCTCATCGAGCACGAACAACTTCAGTTCCGAGAAGGCGTCGGCCTCTGCGATCGACGCGCTGGCTCGATGCAGTACGTAGAAGAGGAGCGGCTCGAGCAGCAACGGGTATTTCTCCAGCCCGTCCAAATCGAAGCACTGTGTTTTCTGAAACGTGAGGGTGTCCTCGACGTTGTCGAAGAGATGCTCGTACGGTCCGCCTTGCACCCACCGTTGCAAGTGCTGCGACAGCGTGCGCGGCAGCAGGTTGGCGAGGGTGAAGAGCCGCCGCTGCGGAGGATCAAGAGCGTAGATGTTCTCGACGGCCTCGTGCAGGTTCCGGTCGTCCTCCATCGTGAGGCAGTACTGCCCGCCGGATTGCAGCAGGACTCGTACGAACGATACGAGAAAGTGACGATGCTCAACCGTCGGCGCCAGGCAAAACGGATTGATGGTGAACCCGCGATTGACGAGCCCCATCCGCCACACGCTGCCACCGAGCTGGCGGGTCACGTGCTCATAGCCGCCACCCAAGTCGAAGATGACGGTCGTCGGGTTGTACTTCTGCGCGTGCATAATGACGAAATTCAAGAGGAACGATTTGCCACTGCCGCTCGCGCCGAGTACGAGCGTGTGACCCACATCACCCACGTGTAGGTTCAAGAAGTACGGCGTCTGATGGTCGGTCTCAAAGACGGCGAGGCACTCGCGCCCGCCGAACTGGACACTGGTGCGCTCGCCTGTCTGAAGGGTGAAGAGAAGACTCAAGTCGGCGAGGTTGGTGTTGAGCAGAGGCAAGCGCCGAAGGTTGTGAGCCGCATTGCCGGGCACGATCGCGAGCCAAGCGTTCAAGAGGTTGTATCTCTCCTCGTAGAGTGCTCCGTCGTGCCCGGCAAAGACTTTGATGCAATCGGCCACGCTGCGCTCGAGCCGGCGGGTGTCCCGGTCGTAGAGGACGACCGTGAGGGAACCGAGGCCGAAGAAGTGGCCGTGGACTTCCATGTCGGTGAGGCCCTGCCCCAGCTCGTGCACGGTGGCGCTGGAGGACTCGTCGACGAGCATCTCCTCCGGTCGCGTTTGCGGACTGAGGTAGTTGATGAGTGAAACGCGCTTATTGAAGAAGTGCCGGCGACGGGTGTGCAGGTCCCGGCGCATGGCCGCATTCGACCGACGTTGCCATTCGAGACAGGCAATGAACGTGCTCGGCACGTTATAGAGGTCCTGCAGCATGTGCGCGAACGTCTTCGCCGGCGGGTCCTTCATGGTCAGGACTTTGACCGAGTACCCGTCCACCTCGAGGTGGTCGCGGTGGCAATCGACGGATGAGTCGGTCACGAAGAAGTCGAGATGCGTGTCGTGCTTGAGCGTGGCCGAGGCCGCTTTGTGTGGCGCGTAGTTGAGCAGCCGCCGGAGAACCTGAAACGCGTCGGCCTTGGGGAGCAACGTGGGCGCGACCACGTCCGCGAGCTGGGTCGTGAACGCCTGCGTCTTCTGGTACAGGTGAGCCAAGGCCCGCGTCAGCTGGTCGTACATCAGGGCGCTGGCGGCCCGTTGCGAGAGCAGCTCCCGCGCGGCGGTGTGCGGCGCTGCCGCGAGCGCGGCGAGGCGGCCCCACGAGCTTCGTCGGTACGTCCAGCCCTCGTACAGGATGACCAGGTACAGCTCGAGCTCGAAGAGCGTGTCGGCCTTCGACGCGAAATGGGCAGCGCGATCCGTGAACGCCTGATCGACCGTGGGATTGCTGTGCCGACCCACCGGGATCGGCGCAGCGGGACGCTTCAGCAAGTACTGGTAGACCCGGAACGACTCGTCGAGGTGGCGCAGGGCCTGTTCGAAGCGACGCGTGATGGCGCGGCGCTCGGCATGGTCGAGGCATTCGTAGTCGGCGCCGGCGAGGCGGTAGATCACGCCGAGGGCGCCGGCCTTCGTCAGGAAGGCATGGCCGTCGACGAAGCCCCAGAGAGCGAGGAGCGCGTTGACGCTGCCGGCCGCACGATAGTCCTTGAGAATGCGATCGATCTTCACCATCGCGGCCTCCGCGCCAGCGCATGGCGGTCGTCCCACTTGGCCGCGTCGAAGCGGGTGCGGTTGATGCCTGCATGCAACAGGATGTGGAGCATCTGGGGATCGTGTCGCGTGCTCCAGAATGCGCAGAGGTACAGCACGCCGAAGAGCAGGCACCCGGCGAGGAAGCTGTAGAACAGGTTGAACGTCGCGGCGCCGACCAGCAGAGCGAGGAAGAACAGTCGTCGATCGACGCCGCACACGGTCAGCGGGCGGTGCAGGGCTCGATAGACGGCGCGGAATTCCGGAAGATTGGGAGCGTCCATGGATTCGCTCGCGCGGGTGCCGCAGGTCAGAACAACCAGGTCAGAAATTGAACGGCGAACAGACAGAGGCCGCCGCCAAAGACGATGCCGCTGATCTGACGCTTGGCACCGCCCTCGCCGAACATGAACATCAGGCCGCCGATGACGATCGCCACGAGCGCGAGCGAGCGCGCGAGCGGCCCGGTGAACGAAGCCTCAAGGTTCGCGGCGGCACGTTCCCACGGAGACTGCGCAAAGCTCGACGCCGGGGACATAAGCAGCATCACGAGCGCGATCCAGGCGCGTTGAATAGCAGAGGGGATGAACGACGAGGAGTTCTGAGTGCGCGATGCAACCTGCATGGGGTCCTCCCGCCTGACCACGCTCAGGCTTCGGTGTTGAGCAGGATGCGTCAACGCAACGGCGTCAATCTGTCGTCTCGCCGACAGTGTCGGCAAGGCGACAAAAGTCCGGTATCAATTGAACGCGTTCCTAGCGGAGAAAAACCGGCGGTCGGTGGACCGATCTGACGATGAGAGTAGTCGGCCGGCAGATCCGCTGACCTACCGCTTCGCCCTGACGTTCCGTCAAGTAGACAATCTCCCAGATTGACACCGCCCTGCCTGGTCGGCGAGGATCTCAGCACCAGACCAGTTGTAGCGTGCTGTGGCCTCCGGTGGGTTCCAAGACGTGATTGGAGCTAGCAGGGTCGAATGAGCGCGAGCATTGCCAGTATCCGACAAGGAGTTCGCGCCCTGAGAAAGCGCGACTCCCTTCTCGTGATTGCCATCGTCGTTTTGGCTCTCGCCGCTGGCGTCGGGACAGCCATCGTAGACACGTTAAGCCGAATCGCGTATGCCGTTCCCGCAGGCGTCCGCGAACCAGATGCGCTGGTTCTCTTGCCAAGGGTCGGGGACTACCCAGGCTTCCAGGAAGCCAAACAACAGCTGCGTAGCGTGTCCCTCGGTGCGTACGCAAGTGCTAGAACCGATGTCGCGTACGACAACATCGTGGCCGCAGTTCGCCTAGAATGCGTCTCCCCGAATTTCTTTGAGATCGTCGGCGCACCAATCGCATTCGGCAACTCGCTAGGAGCTGGCCAAGCAGACTCGGTGGTGCTGGCGCATCGCTTCTGGGAGGGCCAGCTCGCTGGTGATCGATCGTCGATCGGCAACGCGATCGCCATCGGCAACAAGCGTCTACGGATCGTCGGAATCGCAAGCCCGGAGTTTAGCGGTCTCAGTCACCAACCTGCGGACCTTTGGGTCTCCCTGGATCAATCATCGGACCTTTGCACATCCGGTCGGAACCTACTCAGATCTAGGAATGCTGCCTGGTTGACCACTGTTGGCAGACTTGCAGACGGTCGCTCGCTATCTCAACTCACCACGGAAATCTCGACACTTGGACTGCGCGAGCAGTCCGTGAATGTCGACCTCGGCGACCTGCCGAACGTTGAAGGATTCGTTCCCGCTTTCCGAAACGCTCAGCAGCAGGAGCAGCAGTTGCTGTCGTGGCTTGAGCTTGGAAGCCTGGTAATCATTTTCTTGGCCTGCTCAAACATGGCGGCCTTGCTTGGCTTGAGGGCCCTCGCACGGCGGCGCGATACCACGATTCGAGTTCAGCTGGGCGCCTCTCGCAGAGACATCGCGCTGCAACTCTTTACTGAGTCGCTGGCGTTGGCTGTTGTGTCGGCGCTAGCGGCATTTGTCGTCGCCCGTTGGACGTATGGCGCCCTCTCGACATTTTCGCTCTCGTCGGCGCTCTCAGCCTCTGCTGTTAACCTCCGGTCAATCGGGCTGCTTGGGTTCACGGTGGCCGTCATTGGTATCGCGAGCGGCGCCGGTCCAGCCCTTACCGAATCGCGCGTCTCTGTCGCGCCGCACCTTCGAGGGGATCTGCCGAGCGACCGGCGCACGGGCCGAATACAACAGGTTGTGATCGTGGTTCAGGTGGCTGTCGCCTTCGCGCTATTGATTGGCTCGCAGTTGTTCGAGAAGAGCGTCGCGGGCGTGATGCGAGCCCCAGGATATGACCTAAGTTCCGTGCTTGGGGTGGACGTCGATCCCAGCCGAGCCCATTTCACCCTAGATGAAGACCTACAACCGATTCGTGAAGACATTCTTGAACGGCTCAAGACGCAGCCGGTCGTTCAAGCAGTGGCCCTGGCTTCGTACACGCCGCTTGACGCCGACGCGCCGCGTCAATTTGTGATGGTTCGCGGAGCGTCAGGTTCGCCGGCTCAACTTGCATCTGTGAACTTTATCTCCCCTGAATACTTCGAAACGGTCGGCACCCAGATCGTCAAGGGTCGATCCTTGACGGCGACGGACGGGGCGTCTGGAGCCTCGGTCGTGGTCCTCGATGCTGGAATAGCGAACAAGTTGTGGCCTGGCCAAGACGCGCTGGGTCGATGCGCCGCACTCATGGGAGATCTTGGGTGCGTGGAGGTCGTTGGCATCAGCGAGCCTCGGAGACCTCAACGGATAGCTGCGACGACACAGGAAGCCTTTCTGCCGGTCGCTCAGTTTCGCCGCTATGGATTGCAATACCCTGGGCGAACCTTGGTGGTCCGGCCGCGTGTCGATTCAGTCACGGCGCTTGGTCAACTTGGAGCAACACTACGACTAGGATGGCCGCAGGTTCGCGTTGAGGTCCACGCCGTAACCGAGCTCGCCCGAGTTCAAACACGTCTCTGGCGACTGGGCGCGTCCGCCCTGGGCAGCTTCGGGTACCTGACGCTGGTCCTTACGGTACTCGGCATCTATAGCTCGCTCGCCACGGCAAACGCTCACCGGCGATCAGAACTCGGGCTGCGGCTGGCCATTGGGGCTTCGCCTTCGAGCATATTCAGGCTCGTCGTTCGTCGAGCTTTCCTTCTTGTCATCTCGGGATGGGTTGGGGGCACGCTTACGGCGGCCCTGGTGGTCCGTTTGGTGCAGCACGCGGTTGCTGGCAGCGTGTTGATCGATCCAAAGACCTACGTGGGCACAACCGCGCTGCTCGTTCTCGTCGGATGCTTGGGGTCCTTCGTACCGGCGTTACGGGCGGCCCGATTGAATCCTGCCAGGGCACTCACATCTCTGTGACCACCTCGGATCGTCGCTCGATGCGGATCCTCGCCTTCACGCTAGCCGTCGGGGCGTTGTGGAACGTCGCGGCTGCTGAGTCGCGAGCCCGACTGTCGAGCGGCGACGATCAGAGTCCATCCACATTGGTCGGGATGGACGAACAGACGATGCGACGAACCGCGCAAAAGGTTGTGCCGCCTGAGTTTCCAGCGAGCGCCGCAAAGCGCAGGATCGGCGGCGTCGTCGTGGTGCAACTCCCGATCTCTCCAGAAGGAACCGTCATGTCAGTGGCGGTGTTGCAGTCTCCAGACGCGTCGATTGCAGACTCAGTCTCGAAAGCTGTCAAGCAATGGACCTTTTCGCCAGTTTCGTTCAGTGGCCGGAATGGACCCGAACGCGCGCGAGTAGAGACGAAGCTGACTTTCTATTTCACGGTTGACGGTAACGGCAAGACTGCGATTCACGACCCCGCATTTGCCGAAGGCCCTGGTCCTGGCCAACCGTCGGGCGCTCAGGGTGCTGGGGCAGTGGACGTACCGGAATCTCAGTGGCCAGCTTGGCAGAGCCAGCACAGGCCTGTCTTGTTGGACCTACGGTCTCGAGATGATTTCGCTCAGAACCATGTGCCAGGCGCGATCAACATCCCAGGCGACGAGCTTCTCGCGCGAATCGAGGAACTCTCGGCAACTAAGGCGATCGCATTGGACTGTCAGGATCTGGATCTGCCGTTGTGCCGGAATTGCGCGCGGATTCTCGTGTCACATGGTTTTCGTGACGTCGCTATCTTGCGACGAGGGCGCTACAGCGCGGACTAACTGGCTCTTGCGGTCGATGGCGTTCGGTGCGATCGCGAAACTTGTCGGCGTCCCCTTCTGCGGCGAGATGCCGACGTAGAGCAGCGTCAGTCCCTCTCGTTGGAGACAGCCGACGGTCGGCACTCTTGGCGGGATTTCACGGAAGAACCAAGCATCGACGCCGGACGCACGCGGAACCGAGCAGCTATCGACGAGAACTTCTGCTGGCGAAAACAGTCGATTGCGCCGAATGAAGTCGACTTCGTTCATCGACATCTGATATTGCCCTATCGGAAAAAGCGCGGCCCAACCACAAGGTTAACACCGCATTGGGGGACAGGTCTCCTCTGGCTTTACTGAATCGTGATGCTCGTGACGGGATGAATCTCGTTCCACTTCTTATGGTTCGTCTCCGTCACAAGCGTGCCTCTGATGGCGACGTGCGTCCCGACCGGCGGGATCGTCGTGGTGTCCGTGAAGCCGACGCATGACGCCACCGCATCGACCTGCGTGACGTGGTAGTGGCAGACGATTTCAAACACCAAGTTCCCATCTTCGTCAGAGGTGTTGCCGGCGTTGATGAGGTTCGCAAACTGCGGGTCTACCTTCAGCCAGCCGTGGGTGTCTCCGTCTGGCTCGTGTCGCACGCCGTCAGGTTGGTCAACAGCGCAGCGCGCTGATGCCGACGGCCGAGAAACCGTCAGACCGTCGTATCGACTTCTTGCTGTCGCGCCACGACCGAAGAGCGCGTTGCACTCGAAGCGGCAGCTGCCAGCGTCGGGCGCGTGCCACGCAAGGGGCCCGGCGGGTTGACGTGGGAACCGTTATTGAATCCGGAATCGGTGAACGAACGCATCATGGCGCGTGCGCGAGCGGCGAATCCCGCAGGCGCGCAGAAGCTCGAAGAAGTCAGTGTGCTTCGCGACATGACGGTGACGGTCGCAGGCGTGGCGTTGAGCGAACTTCAGGAATGAGCTGTCCACCCTTCACGCTCCGCCTTCTGCTTCCACGCGTCCGACGTCTCGAAAATCGCGTCTTGCGTGCGCACTGTCTTGCTCTCGCGCAGTTCGCCATCGATATTGAGTCGCAGTTCCCATCCTGGCAGCGGATGCGTGTGCAAATACAGCGACAGCTCTTGCTTGCCCCTCTTGAGCACCCAGAGTCGCCCGAGATCGGCAGCGCCGCGATACGGGTCGTAGGGGATGATGCCGATGTGGTCGGTCATTGCGAAGTCTCGCGGCGGGCATTTACTGAAGAGGTTTGCATCTTCCGATCTCGACAAAACCGAACGGCTGGTCGCCGTCAACGGTGTGAAGGATCTCATGCTTCGAGAACATGACGATCCCTGTCTTGAGAAACAGCGTTGTGGTCGAGGCGACTTCGTTCGGTTTCATTTCGGCGAGCCAAATCGCCTCATTTGATCGGCGCAGGACCTGAAGTGTGACTGCTCCGACGTTCCCTGCGGCGGTGGGTGAAGTGGAATTCAAATTCGCGAGGACCAAGTCGCCAGAATCCGCTTCGCTACTCGTCGTGATCTTCGTCCCTTCCAATCCTGCGGTGGCGATCCGCTCAAACTTGCAGGTCACCGAGTTTGGAAGTTGAGCTGAATAGCGACCAGACAGAGCCAGAGTGCAGCTGACACTGAGAAGGATGGTCTGTTTGAGCGATCTCGTCATGGGCGATAGCTCCTAGGCGGGCTTCCGAAAGCCCCTCACGACCCAGCGCACGGCGAGCACGAACGCCACGATCAACCCGGTAGCGATCAAATCGAGGATGAACATGATCGCGAACCCAGTTAACCAGTATTGGAGCGGCGTCGTGTGCTCGTGTTCAAAGAACGTCTTGTCAGCGCCAGCCGCGTTTGCGCAGTCCAAGGCGCGAGGATGGCCGGGCAACGCCTCGTCTTCGAGACAGCGGGCGATGGCTAGTCTGTCCAGTTCCTCCCAAACCCGGGCAGAGCGCTGCTGTTCCCACAGCGTCGCTAACGGCACACCGATGACCGTCAACACCAGCCAGAGTCGAAACCAGCCTGCCTTACGCAATTTGCTAGGACTCCTTGGCGATGTGCGTTCGAGTGCGCTGCGATACCCGGATTTGTAGCCCAGACGATACATCACTACTGCGCTCTGCCCGAAGTAAGCTCTGCTCGGGGCGGCTGACCAGCCCTGTCACACCGGAGCGGCAGACTGGCGGTATGAGCATGGTTGAACCGATTTCGCAGCACTGGTCACGGTGCTATTCTGAGCCCGTCGTGACATCTGCCACCGTCGCGCCCGTGGCCGTAGTGTTCGATGGCGACGATACGCTGTGGAGCACCGAGCCGCTCTACGACCGTGCGAGAGCGGCAGCGCGTGCCGAAGTGGTTCGTGCTGGTCTCGACGGGGACGAGTGGGAGCGTATCGAACGGCGCGTTGATGTCGAGAATGTTCGACACCTTGGATTTAGCACCGAACGCTTTCCGTTGTCGTGCGTGCAAGCGTATGAACAGCTCGCTGATGCGAGTGGTCGACGTCGCGATCCCGACGTAAGCCACCGTGTTCGCTCAGCAGCAGGAACCGTGTTCGAGCAAGACCCACCGCTCGTGCCGGGTGCGCGAGAAGCGATTCTGGCACTGCGCGAGCGTGGCGCTAAACTCGCACTGCTGACAAAGGGAGATCGCGATTTGCAGGAACGACGCGTCGAGCGCAGCGGCCTTGCGGATTTGTTTGATGTGATTCGTATCGTGGCGGAAAAGCCCGCGTCCGCATTTCGCGATGTCGTCGCACTCTTGGGAGTCAAACCGACGGACGCTTGGTCTGTCGGGAACAGCATTCGCTCCGATATTGTGCCGGCCATCGAGTCCGGTCTACGCGCGGTATGGATCGATGCTCACGTTTGGGAACACGAGCGATTTGAAGGATCGTTCAAGCACGATCAAATGCTCGCGATACGCAAGGTATCCGAGCTTCCGGAGGCGATAGATATCGCGGTGATGCACAAGTCATCTCATGGCGCGGCGGACTGAAGGCTGCTCGGGAGACGACAAGCCAGACAAACCCGACGAGCCCAAACTCAGGCATGAGTTTGTAGGCATGATGTTCGCTATCGCCGTTGGCGAGATCGGTCTACAGACCGCTGCGCTCGTTCAGTCGGAACACCTGATTCACTATCTGCCAGCGTTTTTCCACTTGATCCTCGCAACGATACTTATTGCGGCAAGTTGGGTGGGATGGTCGCGCAGTCTCGCCAAGCAAGACGTCAAGACACTCTTCGAGTGGGCGTTTGTCGTTCTCCTGCTTGACGTGATGATGGTGGTCGTCTATTTCATCCTCGTCAAAACGGTAGATTTTGGCGACAAGCCGCCGCGGATCGATCCGGCACACAAGGTTGCCGGTTGGCATGTCCTGATCTTCCTCTTGTATTTGGCGTGGGACGTCGTCACCAAGTTTGTGATGCCGCTCTCTCCAAAGGAGACCGAAGAGGAGCGTGAACAGAGCCAGAAGCGGATGTATCCCACGTTGGTCTGTCTTGTCCTCACTGGGGCTCTCTGGTTGGCGTTCTTGAAGATTAAGACTGACTACGAACATTGGCTAACCGCTGACGTCGCGCTGCTCTCGGTTGTCCTTCTTTTTCGCGCCCTCAAGGACTCATGGTTCCCGACGAAGTCCCGCAGAGAGGCTCACCACAGGAAACATGGGCTTAAGGGCTTTATGTTTCGCTGGGGCTGGACTGTGGTGTGCGTCATTGGATTCATAGTTGGAACCTGGATGACGATCTTCAAATCGCCGTTGCTGCTGCCAGATTGGATAATCCAAGAGATGCGGCGCGTCGTGCCGTGAGAGACGAGACGACGCGCGAAGCGGGACAAAGAGTCAACCCATGCCTTACTTCCGAACCGCTGCGCGCGCCGCCATGTTCGCTCTCGCCCTACTGTCCGTCTCTTGCGACTCTCAACGTCTCGCGAAGCTCGAAGCTGAGAACAAGGACCTACGACAACAGATAGACGGGCTCAAGCGAACGAATAACCTTGACGTGCAGGCGAAGTGCGCGAAAGACGCGCGAGAGTTCTTCAACAAAGACTGGGCCACGGGGCGCGACGATAAGACGCAGCTGCTCGATTTCTCGAACCACTACAACGAATCGATGAACCGGTGTTTCATCCTCATCAACTACAACTTCCTGATGGGCAGCTCGGGTTGGTCGCAGACGGCGTCACTGTATGATGTCTATGATCACCTACAAGTCGGCGATTTTGCCGCGCTGAACATCTACAGGAATGGCGCCGATCAAACGACTGTCAACCGATGCTCAGTCGCTGGCATTCAATGCACGTCGGGCGCCGAGTTCAACGAGCGCATTCGACCCTTCATGTTCGCGAAGTAGGGTCGAATCGCTCAGGATGGGAGCTGCCGCGATTCGTCGAGCGTTTTCCCCGGCTCCGCACGAAGAACGCGACGCACAAACACGAGTTTTCGAACGGATACCAGAGCTACCGAGTGTGCTCGACGACTACCTGATGCAATGACTGTATAAGAAGCGCGTCCGGATCTTCACACCCGCCACTGATGCGCTTTGTGCTCGGGTTATACGAGATGGTCTGCGCGGCGGAAAGATAGCCGCTGCCGTGGCCCTTCGCCTCAACTGCAAGGCGGATGATCGTGACTGGACAGGCAGGGCTCGTCCTCGCGGATCCCACCACGAGGACGCGATCAGTGACCAAAGTGACGAGAGTGCTGTCACTGCTCGAGGACTCGCGCGCCGCATAACGGATGGAGTAGGGAGGATTCCCAGCGACTTTCACCTGCCCGATGATCGGCATTCCGCCCAACCCAGGGATGCCAGTAGCCACGAAGTGCGCTCGCTCGTCATCCGTTGAGAAACGTGTGATCACAACATCGACAAGCATGGAGGGATCAAACCGCTGCACTCCCATGAAGCCGAACTTCTCAACAGTGCCGCCAAAGCCTTGGAGGTGCATGACCGGATCGGTTTGGCCGGCCGATAGTCTCCCGCCACAAAACGCAACCGCGAACGCGAATATCAAAAGAGCGCGTCGTAACGTCACGGGACACCTCCAAATACACTATGCGCTCCCGATCCTCCGATAAGCAAATCCTCGTGAAAATCAAATCGGCAGAGGGTTGGGCTCGCGGAAGAGCCGTCAGGGTTGCTCAAGACGAGCGATCCACTGGCGGGCTGAGCTGAGAGCCTGTCTGGGCGGGCTGCTCAGGATTCGATATGAGGGGACTTCTCGCGTCGAGCTGAGCTGTCAGTCGTCTGGGCTGAGAAGTCGTCTCACAGACGATGCGCGACTGAGCGTCGCTCGACTTCGACCATTCTTCGACTCATTCGGTCGAAGTCGAGCTTACTCAGTGCTACTCAGTGCGAAACGATTCGCGGATTCGTTAGAAAACCCGCAAGTTCTCGTGCAAATCGCAATGGGCAACACGACTCAAAATCTTGTGCGGTTTGCCCCTGTGTTGGTTTGCCTCGCTCTTACGAAGGATCTAGAACTCGTCGCCGGCGCGGGCGGCATGCATCGCCTCATAGCACTCGCAGGCTGAGCGCCGCAGCAGCAAACGATTCCGGATGGTGATTCGGCCGTGGCGACATCGGATCGCGTCAGCGTCTTGCAGTTCAATTGCGGCTTCGGTGACCGCGGACCGAAGCACCCCGAGTGCGGCCGCCAGGCTTTCATGCGTGAGCTCCAAGACATCTGTTCCCGTGCTATCCGACGCCGTGAGTAGCCACCGACACAGGCGCTGGAGCACGTTGTGATAGCACTGGCAGATCACTGCTTGCGCCATCTCGCCGGAGACGCGATGAGCGTACGTCAGCAGGGCCGAGCGGAGTCCTTCATGTTGCTGCATCTCGACGCGAAGTGTCGCCGCGCTCAAACGCAGGGCGGCCCCCTGAAGACGGACAACTGCCTGATGCGACGCCACGCGTGCCTGCAAGAGGATCGCCAGGCCAACAATGCCCTCGCGCGCGACGGTGGCAAGCTCGACACTGCCGCCTTCCGCCGTAAGAGCCATGAGGGAGACGAGACCCGCTGTAGGAAAATACACGTAGCGGATTGTGTCGCCGGCATCCCAAATATTTGAACCCTTGTCGAGCGGAATGCTTTCAAGACCTCCGCGCAGACGGACCTTGGCGTCGTGTGGGAGGCTGGCCAGCAAGCGATTCTGATCACGCGCGTTCGCGAGAACGTCCATCGGCAGCTCGGACGTCGCCTATCTGGGGACGAGGTACGTGCCTGCCAGTCGATCCTGGATTCCGCGCTCGGGGTGGTCGGCGGCGTAGAAGAGGCCGACGAGTTTCGCGGCTGCGATCAGGAGGAGCGGCCCTCCGTACGCCACGAAGAGAAGTTGGAGCGGGACCCAACTCCACGCGACAGCAGCTCGCCAGACGGCTCGCAAGCGCGAAGCCTCTTTGCCGTCCGGCGTCACGACGGCCACGCCGAACGCACGAAGCCAAGCGCCGCTGCGGCAGACGCCAGCCCAGAACAATGCCAGCACTGCGGAGCCGATCAAACCTGCCCCACCGACCGTCAGGGAAAACCGACTCGCCAGATCGGCCGGCAGTAGTGGGAACACGCTGTTCGCAAGCAGGCCGCCGATTGCATCGGAGCCGAGGAGATACACAACCACTCCGAGGCCCAGTGTCATCCCGCGACTGCTGGATGTGACTCGATCGGGCTTGTTCTGCAATTCCGCCAGTCTCGGTTCAATTTCAGAGAGCGTGCTGAATTGTCCGCGCTGCAGCGCGTCGAGGAACGCGGAAACTGATAGCGGCAGCGGTGGAACCGCCGAACTCAGCGCGCGTCGCGCCGCCGCGTACAAGAACTGCTGGGTGGAAGCAGCGTCGAAAAGTATCGGAGTGCTCTCCCCATCCGTCACGCCCGGCGCCCGAAAGTCCAGCAGCTTTGCGCGACCGCTGGCTGTGATCCAGACGCGGTCGAGAGCGAGCACGTCGATTGATCCTTCAGTTGTGCCGAGTGCGAGTTCGTGCGCGAGGTCGCGGAGCCAGATCGACACTGAGCGCCAGGACTGGACATTCGTCGCGGCGAGCAACGGTTGACCGTCGAGTGACTCGTACGCGTCCCACGCGCCGGATTCGGTGCGCCGGCCCTGCAGCCAGTGCAGCCTAGTCGACCGGCTGACATTCCTGACGACCGAGGACACCCCGGGCACACCTGGCGTCATCACACGAATCCATACCGACCGCTTGAGTCTTGGATCCCAGCCCAGGAGCACCCGCTGAGTGTCAGTCGTGCCGACAGCAGAGAGCACTTCATATGGTCCGATTCGAGTCCCTGTCGCTTGTTCGAGGGGCGGCGGCGTCGCGGCCCGTGTGCGCCCGGATTCAGAAACGGCCGAGCGCGTGATGACACGCGTGCCGGTCGCGATGTCGTGCAGTCCGTAGAAACCATTCCCCTGCCGTGCAGGAAGGGCCAGCACGCCCGCGCACAAGCCGAACAGGCCCGCTTGAAGAGCGGCCGGGGGCAGCTGTCCCGCGATCGACTTCGCGAGCCATGCAAGGAT
Source organism: Vicinamibacterales bacterium (assembly GCA_035279905.1). GTDB lineage: Bacteria > Acidobacteriota > Vicinamibacteria > Vicinamibacterales > SCN-69-37 > DATEGZ01. Next base: position 22,950 of record DATEGZ010000248.1, on the reverse strand, counting down.
CACCAAGCGGCACAGGGAGGCTGAGTAACAACAGCGACATTCCATGTGAATCGAGCGTACGCGCCCGAAGCGTATATTTGTCGCATGCTGACCGACCTTCGCTACGCCGTTCGCTCTCTCTGGCGCGCGCCGTGGTATTCGGCGACTGTTGTTGGCGTGATTGCGCTCGGCATGGCGCTCGCGACGACGGTTTTCGCCGTCGTGGATGGGGTGCTGTTCAAGCCGCTGCCGTACCCTGGCGCGGATCGACTGGTCGCCATTGAGCCGGGCTTCAACCATCTTTCTACACCCGCGTCCTCGTCGGCGTCGTCGGTCAAGCGCGTAACGAGCGCGAGCCTGAAGGACATCGCCGACTGGCAAGCGGCTGCGCCGGATGCGGCCATCACAGGCTTCCGGGCGGCGCACTGGTCTGGGATGGGCGAAGGCGTCAACGAGCCGCTGTTTGGCATGGCGTTAGTGCAGCCGAACTTCTTCGACACCATCGGCGTGCATCCGCTTGTAGGTCGCCTGGTCGCGTCCGACTTTGATCACGACGAGGCCGTTCGACCCGTGGTCATCACTTACGACCTGTGGCAGAGCCGATTCCACGGCGAGCCCAACGTCATCGGCCAGACCTACATCGGCGATCTGACGAGCGGCGAGGGCTTTCGTGTCGCCGGCGTCATGCCGCGCGGGTTCGTGTTTCCGTCCGCCGTGGCCGTGAGCTTCATCGCGCCGTACGTCCCGTCGCCCGAAGTCGTCAGCGATCCCACTCGCCGGACCATCGGCGAGACGATCGCCAGACTGCCGCAAGGGATGTCGATCGCCGCACTCCGCGCACGTGTCGAAGCCGGCATGGCAGCGACGGCGGCGGCGTTTCCCACGAGACAGAAGCCGGCGGGCTTTTCGGATCGCGGCTGGCGCATGCAGGGCCCATTCGATCACGCGGACGTGCTGCCGCTCGCGAGCGAACTGGGCAGCACTGAGCGGCCGCTTTTTCGTGCGATCTTTCTGGCAGCCCTCGTCCTGCTTGCGCTCGGCGGTCTCAACGTGTCTGGTCTCATGGCGGCGCGTGGCCTCGATCGCGCGCGTGAGCTAGGCCTTCGCCGCGCGATGGGCGCCACGGGCCTTCGCATCGCGCGACTCGTGTTTCTTGAAGCTCTCTTGCCGATCGCTGGCGGGGCTGCGATCGGATTGACGCTCGCCGTGCCCTTGCTTCAGGTGGGCCTCCGTCTCTTGCCGGAGGACTTAGTGCTGCTCAAGCCACAGGTGGTCCCCACGATTGACGCACGCATCGTGCTGTTCGTCGTGCTGAGTGCGATTCTGCTCGCGATGCCGACGACGATCTGGCCGATTCGTCGTGCGCTGCGGACGGGTGCGGCGCCGCTCGGTGATGGCAGCCGGGGCGCCACCCGCACGCGTTCGATCGGGCGCACGGTCGTCATCGTGTCCCAGGTCGGCGGCGCTTTGGTGCTGACGATGGGCGGCGCGTTGCTCGTCACCTCGATCATCACCGTGTATGCGAACACCCCGGCCATTCGGACGGATGGCGTCGTTGTGCTCCGTGAACGGATGCAGGGCCCCATCGCGGCGAGCGGGTCACCGGATCTCACGACTCGCGTCCGTGCACTCATCGAGACCTTGAAGCGAGTGCCCGGGATTGATGGTGTGGCGCTCACCGAGGGCCAGGTGCTCGATCGTGGCGGCGGAGTGCCCTGGTGGACCCCGCCGACGACCGCCGCGTCAAGGCTCGACGTCGTTGCCGAGGCGGTCACGTCCGACTTCTATCGGGTGTTGCAGCCGCATCTCATCATGGGCCGTTTTCCAACTGACGCCGAACTGGAGAGCGACGCGCCCGTGATCGTGGTCAGTGAGTCAGTGGCTCGCACGTACTGGCCAAATGCGTCGCCGCTCGGGCAAACGCTGAACTACTCTCGCGTCTCCGTGCCGTTCACCGTGGTCGGCGTCGTGAAGGACGTGCGGTGGAATGAGTGGGACACGGAGGTCGGGGCGATCTACGGACCATACGCGCGGGTGTCGCGCTCTGGGAACGCGACGGTGTTCATCAGGACCGGGAAGAGCGCCGGACAGATCACCACTGGAGCCATACAAGCAATCGCGGCCACGGATCCCTTGATCCGCGTGACCCACTCCGGGACCCTCGACGAGCTGTTCGCCGATTCCGTGCGGCCTCGCCGTTTCCAGTCGTGGCTGTTCGGATCGTTCGCGATTGCCGCGCTCGCGATCGTCGGCGTGGGCATTCTCGGCCTCATCGCGATAGCGACGGCGCGCAGGACGCGAGAGATGGGCATCCGCCTCGCCCTCGGCGCCACGCGCGACAACCTCGTCGGATTGCTCCTTCGCGAGCAACTACGCACCGTCCTCGCGGGCGTGATCGTCGGCAGCCTGGTATCGATGTGGGCCGTGCGCTTCTTAGAGGTGTACCTCTACGAGATCAGCCCCTATGATCCGCGTGTGTGGACTGCGGCGGTCATCGCGATCGTGTCCACCGCGGCCATCGGTACGCTCGTTCCATCGCTGCGCGCGAGCCGTGTCGATCCGGTAGAGGCGTTAAGAGTGGAGTGAGTTCGGTGCATGTGCAGAGCCAGCCACCGAGGAGGCCCGTCCGGTGGAGATTTAACGAGTAAGCCGAGTGCACAGTTGAGGTTCTACAGCAGGTCGGCGGCTCGGCGAAGTCGTAACACAACAGTCCAAGCGGGGCGGCTGAAGCTCAGCTGGAAGGGGCTCAACGTGCTAATGACCAGAGAAGGGCGACGGACTAGAGAACGCCGGAAGCGTTGAAAAGGGCGCTTCTTTTGGCCGGTCGTCCGCCGTGTAGCGGTTTTTTCACCCTTTCGTGTCCCCGAAATTGTCCCTGCGCCGCGCCAGCGTGAGCCAATGTCAGCCAACGCCAGTCGGCGCACGATTTTTAGGGACACGTTCTTCCGCACCGGGGACAGGTTTGGGTCAATGTTTATGGGCTCAGATCGCTTGATCGCTGTTCAGACTGCCTGACGACAAGAAGCTGATCAAGCGTCCGTTGTTGATTACGTCGTCAACTGTCCGGCGCGCTCGTCTCGGGGTCCTTCGGTCGAAGTGCGGCGACCGCTGAACCAAGGCGCTATTGGCGCCGCGGCAGAAGAATCACGATGGCGCCTCGCACCTTCCACGACGGGCCCACGTCCGGATGCACGGCGAACCCACCAAACCCGAACTGATAGCTCGCGGGGAACGTGCCGAACGACGACAGCTTCGAGACGATCACGTTGATCGGAACCGTCCAGCGTCCTTCGTCGACCTCCCAGTTCGCGATGGTTTCTGACTGCAGCGTCAAGGTCAGCGTCTTGGTTGCCTGATACGACAGGAAGGGCTGCAGGAACATCTGGTTCACGTCTGCGCGATCGGCATTGCCGGAGAACGACCAGACTTGATTCCAGAGCGCACCGCCGGTCCACGGCCCGGTCTGCTTGAGGACGACGGCGGTCGGACCAGCGCTCCATTTCTCCGTTCCGAGCGTGGCGATCGTCGTCGACGGCAGACTGATGACAGGGCCGACGCCCCAGATGATCCCGCTGTGAGACGGCGAGACAAAGAACGACGCGAGCACGTCGCTCACGCCGAACGCCGGCGATGCGCCTTGGACGAGAGGAGGTTGGCTGACGAAGGGCACGATGACCCGGGCGATCAGATTCCAGTCGTTGTTGATCGCGAACGGCATGACCGGCTGAACATTCAAGACGAAGCGCGTCTGATGGTTCGGCCCGACGTTCTGCTCCCAGTTGAACTGGAACGGCAGACTGACCAGCGATGAGATCGGATTGGCCAGCTGCTTCGCGAGATCCTGCTCGGCGGGAGCGGTCTGCGCCGGCGCTTGCTGGGCCCAACTGGCGTCAGGCGCGAGCGTCGCGATCACAACGACAATCGCCAAGACTATCGTCGTGGCGTTGGTCGTACGCGTCATTGACTGCCCCCTCACCCCGCGAAGGCTACTGACTCTTTTCGTCGATCAGTCGGTGTGGCGGTGTTGCTCCCAACCGTAGCCGCGCTTCACCGGATCGAAGACGATGTCCGGATCGCCCGCCGCGAGCTGGGCGTTTAGTTGGCACCCTTGTGTGGCGCCGTCACTGCCTCCATCACATTGTCGAGGTTGAAGGAGCCTGGCTTCTGCCGCGGTGGGAATTCGCGGAAGCTCTGCAGCCAACGACCGACGAAGGCCCCGGCGGGCGCGAACGCGAACATGTGCTCGCAGAACCAGCGGTCGTAATCCATTCCGATGTCCTGCGCGACCTCGAAGGGATCCATGCGCAGGTTGCAGATGATCGGCGCGCGCAACACCTCGAACGGCTTGATCCAGACGTGCAGGCCGTGGGCAGGTTGCATCAGGAACGAGATCTTCCAGTTGCCGTAGCGCACCGCCGCCACGCTGCCGTCGTCGGTCCAGTAGATGAAATCCTTGCGCGGCCAAGGCGCGTCGCCCTTCAGCGCTGGCATGAGGTTGTAGCCGTCCAGGTGCACTTTGTAGTCGCGGCCCATGGCCTTGTGCCCCTTGAGCAACTTCTCGGCCACGTCGGGCTCGCCGGCTGCGGCCAGAATCGTCGTGCACATGTCTTCGTGAGAGCCGATGTCGTTGATGATCGAACCGGGTTTGATGACACCGGGCCAGCGAATAGCGCATGGCACGCGGTAACCGCCCTCCCACGGCGTGTTCTTCTCGCCGCGGAACATCGTCGAGCCGCCGTCGGGCCACGTGAATACCTCGGCGCCGTTGTCGGTCGAGTACATCACGATGGTGTTCTCGTCGAGGCCCAGTTCGCTCAGCTTGTCGAGCATCTCGCCCACTTGGCGGTCGTGCTCGACCATGCCGTCGGCGTAGATGCCGAGACCCGTCTTGCCGGCCACGCCCTCCTTCAGGTGCGTGAAGACGTGCATCTTGGTCGAGTTCCACCAGAGGAAGAATGGCTTGTCCGCCTTCTTGGCGCGCTCCATGAAGTCGATGGCCTTGGCGCTCACCTCTTCGTCGAAGGTCTCCATACGCTTCTTGGTCAGCGGACCGGTGTCCTCCTTGCGACCGTCTGCAAAGCTGTGGATGACCCCGCGCGGGCCGAAGTTCTTCTTGAAGTTCGGGAAGTCCTTCTCCTTCGGGTAGTCGGGATGCTCGGGTTCCTCTTCGGCGTTCAAGTGATAGAAGTTGCCGAAAAACTCGTCGAAGCCGTGGTTGGTGGGAAACATCTCGTCGCGATCGCCGAGGTGGTTCTTGCCGAACTGGCCGGTCATGTAGCCGTGATTCTTGAGCAGGCCGGCGATGGTCGGGTCTTCGATCTTCATGCCCTCGGGCGCACCCGGCATACCGACCTTGGTGAGGCCGGTGCGGATCGGTGACTGCCCGGTAATGAACGCCGCGCGCCCGGCAGTGCAGCTTTGCTGGCCATACCAGTCGGTGAACAACGCGCCTTCATTGGCGATGCGGTCGATGTTGGGCGTCTTGTACCCCATCATGCCGCGGTTGTAGGTGCTGAGATTGAACTGCCCGATGTCGTCACCCCAGAGGATCAGGATGTTTGGTTTTTTGGTTGCCATAGTCTCCCTTAACCTCTCTCGTTTCCGGTGAATGATCCAGATCGCCTCAGTCGGTAATTTCGACTCCTGTTCTGCCGGTTACTGAACCGCCCTCGTTCTTCTCCGTCACGCCGGCGGCATCGTCGCGACCGAACGCAACGTTCGATTTGTCCCGGTTGGCGCTGGAGAGGATTACGGCCAGCCGTTGCGAACCCGAAATACCGTGGCTTGCACGAACAATACCTTAGCGACCCGCGGGAATTGCTCGGAATTCCTGGCTCAGGGCAGACGGCACCTTGGAATGAGCAGAAGGCGTGCCGGCCGCGCTTGCCGCTGCGATGCGGCTGTACTGCCAGCTTGGCGCTCGGTTGTTTCGCGGGCTCCCTGGGACTGCGCTGCGCGTAGTTTGATGGTCGCTTTCCACCTCGCTTCCAGCGGCAGCCGACACTCGATCGCCGACAGCGTCGGACGTCACCCCACTATAATCCTCTTCTTCGCCTGCACGATGTCCGAGCTTGATGTGGCTGCAGGTCTCAGCTGCGTCGGGTCTCGCTAGACTCGACGCTCGAGCATCCGGTGATCGATCACGTAGCGGCGACGGTTTTATGCGCGCGATCTTTCCGCGCGATTGGGTCGTCGCCGGAGCCACAATCCTGGGTGAGCAGACGGTCGTCGTGCCTGGCGGCGCAAAGGTCACGAGCCAGACGCGGTGCGGGAGCACGGCGAGTGACGCGGCGCAATGGCGGTGACATTGAATTTCGATTCTCCAACGCTAACGGTTTTTCGAGCGTCGCCGTGTCCCCGAAATTGTCCCTGCGCCACGCCAGCCCGAGCCAATTTCAGCCAACGGTAGCCAACGCGCCGACGGCTGAAGGTTTTGTGATTTCAGAGATTTACGCGGAAAAAGAGAAAAGCCGAGAAGCTGTGGCGGCGTCTTAGCAAACCGCCGCCTTCAGCCACTCGGCCACCTCACCGCAGAAAGACAAGTCTAACTGATCGAACGACTTCAGCGATTCACGCTTTTCGACGGATCGGCGCCTTTTCGCCGATTGTCCCCGAAATTGTCCCCGTCCAGTCCGAGCCTGTCCCCACGCGTGTCCCCCGCGCCGAGGTCAGACGACGGGCGGCGTCGTGCAAGTCCCCTGCGCTCAGGATGTTGTACCGCTCAAGACTCTGCGCGTCCCTGTCCCCGCGTTTGTCCGTTGAGCGGCTTACAAAGCGGCACAGGGAGGCTGAGCAACAACAGCGACATCCCATGTGAATCGAAGCGTAACGTCGTGGATCTACTACAACGGAAACCCGGCCAACCACTTCTCTACTTCAAGGGGGCCTAGCGCGTTTGTTGGCGCGAGTTCCGTCGCGTGGCGTGCAGACGAGTGCCCACAAAGGGCCTAGGAAATTGCGCCATGCGAGCGCGCGTGCGCGTGGACTCGGCTGCAATGCCGTAGAATTCTTGAGCCGGAGGACCCCATGGAAAATGCGCTCCTAGCCGCACAGACATGGTGGCGGCACGCCTCGCGACGACCGTTGATCTACGGCTTGGGTATGGGCGTGCTTGCTCTTGGTGTTGCCGCGCTCACCGTAGTCGCGGTGTTGTATCGCAGCGTCTTGAGCAAGCCCCTTCCATTTCCGGCTCCGGAAGAGCTTGTGACCGTCCCGGCTCCGGTTTGGCTTAGCAGTTCTCGGGCCGACATTCCGGAGGAGTTCGCGCACATTCCCGCATTCGCGGCATTAGGGTTCTATGCGCAGGGCGAAGCCAATGTGACCCGGTCGGGGCAACCAGAACGCATACCGGCCGCGACTGTCGACGCTGGGTTCTTTCGAGTATTTGGCGTGAGACCCATTCGTGGACGGCCCTTCGCTGACAGTGATGATCAACGAGCACCGCTTGCGATCGTCGGCGAGAGGCTCTGGGAGTCGCTCCGAGACGCGGATGGGCGGGAGCCGCAGTTCGTAACGATCGGCGGCCGCGCCTTCTCGATTATCGCGGTCATGCCCGGTGACTTTACATTTCCGGCGAACGCAGCGCTCTGGGTCCTCCCGAGGGCATCGAACGAGATCGCTGGCGCCTTCTTTTCGCCGACCGTGGTTGGTCGACTGGCGCCGCATAGCTCAATCAGAGATGCCTCAGTGTCGCTCGGCCTGGTTACTGAAGTGTGGAGCCCAGGCGCTGGACGGCGCGTTACAGTGCAACCACTTGCCGTCAGCGCATACGGATCAGCGGGCCGTGTGCTCCCACTCTTGCTCGCGATGGTTGTCGCTGCCTTTGTAGCGACATGCGCGGCCGTCTGCGCGCTATGGGTGTCTCTCGTCCTTCGGCAGCGCGCCGAGCTTGAGACCCGTTTTGCCCTCGGCGCTTCGAAAGGACACCTATACCGGCAGATTGGACTTCAGTTGCTTGTTCCTTCTTTCGCGGCGATCGCTCTTGGCTTCGCCTTGGCAAAGGCCGCCCTTCAGTCGGGAATTCCTGGCTCGTCCGAGCTGCCGTCAACGGTTTCGCGTGAACTCTGGTTTCTTGCCACCGCGATCGGTTTTGGCATTTTGTTTTCGTCAGGCCTCGCAACCTTTGGTATCGTCCGGAGCCTGTTGGCCACTGTGGGCACTGGCATGCGCGTCCGGTTTAGTGGATTTCGCGGGTTCTATACCTCACTCAGCATGGTTCAGACGATTGTCGCGTTTCTGCTAGTCGCCGCGACTGGAGTGTTTCTCGAAACAGTCGGATCGCTTTTGCCCGTCGATCTCGGTCTTGCGAATCCTAACGCCCAAGTCTTTCGCCTCAGCCTGCCTTCCCAAAGCTATTCGAATGCTGGAACTTTGAGTCAATTGATCGCGGGCATTGAGCAGGACTTTCAGGACACTCCTGGAGTCACGGCTGTAGGCGTTGCCGCCACTCTTCCTGGCGATAGGGCGCCGGTTCTTCTCAATGGGCTGGGAATTCAGCGGCCGGGATCTGTGCTCGGAGCGCTAGTCACAGCAGAGTGTTTGCCCGCCTCCGGAGGCTTCTTTAGAGCCGCTGGCATTCCGATTGTGGCGGGACGGTCATTTACAAGGGCGGAAATGCTCGGCACGTCCTCGGTCGCGATGCTGGGCTTAGAGACAGTGCGGCAGTTTGGTCTTTCGCCTCCAGATAGCATTGGACTGCAGATTCGACTAGGGCGGCCCCGGCAGAATGAGGTCGTGACGGTCGTTGGTGTCGTTAACGACGTCCGTTACTTCCAAGCAGTCAGGCCGGCAATTTACGAGCCGGTCGTCCAAGAAAAGCCATTGCCGAGGCAACTCGCTGTGGTTTTCGACGCTACAGCGGGCTCCGTCGACCAACAACACGCAAGAACGATTGTGGAAGGCCAAGATCGCAATCTGCCGATCTTCGAGTTCCGAAAGCTCCAGGATCTCTCCCTCATCACGCCGGGGGAAAAGAGTGTCGGGTGGCTGCTTGTCTGCCTCGCGGCGATCTCGATTCTGCAGTGCCTCCTTGCTGTGTTCGGGATCAGCGCTCAGTTCATCGCAAATGAAATGCGCGACGTTGCGGTTGCGATGGTCCTCGGATTGACGCCTTTTGGGGCCGTCCGACGCCTTATGGTTACCTTGGTCAAGCCAACCGCAGTAGGCGTCATATTTGGGGCAGGAGTGGCACTGCTTGCCGAGGCGGCTGCCCAAAGCAGGATCCCGCAGTTGGCGGCACTTCACATCCGATCCTTGATGGAGACGGGCGCGATGCTGCTCCTGACTGCTCTAATCGCTAGCGTGCCTTCAGCACGCCGAGCGGCGACCGTGGACGTGGCTCGAACGCTCCGCAACTACTGACAGGAAGCTGCGTTCGTGATCGATCGCTAAGTCGCCTGAAAGAGCTTTGACCGGAAACCTGAAGTACTCCCACTGCCGATCCGCAAGGACGCCGTCCCGCCGTGTCGTCAAACTACTCGCACCGTGGCCAGAGTAATTGACCATCACAATCGCTGCCACGAGAGCCCACGCCCCGACCACAAGCGGCCAGTAACGCTTGGCGACAGTCCGCAGCCGTTCTGAGCTATTCACGCGCGTCTTTGACGCCCGCCGTCGGCTCAAACCGGAAGTTAGACATTGAGTCGCCACGCCTCTCTTTGCTCGATGTAACCGGTCGATCGATCACGAAACAGCCCCAGTTCGACCCTGCCGTTGCGAGAATCATCCACTTGCCGGGCGTGTCGAAGTACGGCCACGAGGGAAAAAACGGACGATAGCCGCTCCCGCGATTAAGCTCGAACCTCTGGTTGTGCGATAAGCCCGGCGGATCGAGCCGCACGAGGCTGAGGCGCAGGCCGTCGCCCGTGGCCTCCGGATGCAGCGGCTCAAGCGGCATTTTCCCTTGCTGGTAAGTTTTGTCCCAGCCGAACGAGATCGACGAGGCGAAGAAGTCACCGCTCAACAGGTTGTGGTCGCGTGGATCACCGGTGGTCGTCGGAAACACGATCTGTTCCGGCTTGACGATGATGCACGTGCGCGGCGGGTCGTTGGCCACGGCGCGGTCGTTCGCGCGCGAATGTTTCGCGCCAGCGGCCTCGGCCGCCGCGATCTGGGTCGCTGGGGTTGGCTGCGGGGAGACCATCTGCGCGCTCATCGCGGCAGTGTACGTCAAGGACACGAAGGCTAGAGACAATCGCCGCATTCGGTCCTCCTCCGAAATCGCTGCGTTCTATCAGGCCACGCGCGTTCCTCGACTACCCGAGAAGTAGATCCATCGCCGGCAAACCCACAGCAGACTCGGCTGCGGTGGATCGGTCTCTCAGCTATTGCCGGCAACCGCAATCAGCTGCTATCCCGAATTGACGGAATAACGGCATCTTAGCAAAACACCGTGAGCCTGCCGCAGTGTTGGAGAGCCCAGCGCGAACACTGCGAGTGGGCCGGCGCTGCTCGAGGCCGAGGGCGTGTCGGCCGCGATCCGACGGTCGTGATCGAGCGCAAACCGCCGCATTCAGGCTATCGAGCGATCTCGCCGCGGCGACGCAAAGGTTTTAAAAAATTGCTTGGGTGTGCCACTATTTTGAAGTCTGGCTGAAATTTGGCAGACATCAAGCACCTGAGATCGTTAAGGCGTTTATTTACAGGTGTTTAGATATGGCGGAGAGGGTGGGATTCGAACCCACGTGCCGGTTACCCGACAAGACGCTTTCGAGGCGTCCCCGTTACGACCACTTCGGTACCTCTCCGGCCGAACCTTCAGTCTATCAAAGGCCGGGAACCGCCGCGATTCAGTGAGATCTGATGAGGAGGACCGTTTGAAACTGAATTTCGGCACCCTTCTTCTGGCGGTCGTCGTCCTTGGCTTTCTGCTGTTCAAGTACGCCGGCAAGGTCGTGTGGACGCCCTGGCAGGTGGCGGGGTTGGCGATCTTCGTCCCGGCGTTCCTGCTGTTCGTGCTCGCACGCATCGAGCTCGGGCGTGCGTTCAGTATCCAGGCCAAGGCAAGCACCCTCGTGACGACGGGGATCTATGCGCGCATCCGCCACCCGATCTATGTGTTCGGCGGATTGATGAGCGTTGGAATCTTTGTTTTCGCTCATCGCCCGTGGTGGCTGTTGATCTGGGTGCCCTTGATCCCGCTGCAGGTGTTCCGCATCCGCAAAGAAGAGCACGTCCTCGAGGCGAAGTTCGGCGACGCCTATCGGGACTACAAACGACGGACGTGGTTCTGATGTCTGTGTCTATGTCGGATACCTGATCCGGAGCCTCTTCAGGCCCGTCGTCAGGTCGCTCGTGATCCATTGGTTCTTGTTCGTGCTCACGTGATGCTCACCGGCGCCACCGTTCGCCGGGACCTCAACGCCGCCGTACTTGGTGCTGAACGGAAACATCTTGAACACATTCTCGAAGCCCGACAGCTTCTCGGTGAGCGTGATGTCGAACGTATTTCCATTCACGGCATCGACACGGTACCGCGCGTTCCGGCCCATCAGGACCGGGCCGCGATAGATCACGTTGGCCATGCCGTAGTGGTTGCCCTTGATCGACGCCTTGAGCCGGATGACGCCGTTACGATCGGCCAGATCCACAGGGCTGACGGGGAAGTCCTTCGTGGCAAAACGCGCGAGCTTGCCGGCGGCCGCGTACGGTTTGTCGTTCAGCACGACCGTGAAGTCTTCCGTGACGTCGCTGGTCCGCGTGCGCTTGATGCTGAACAACGACACGTCGACATCCGTCGCGTCGATGAATTCCAGGATCCCCTGAATGAACCACGCGTTTTCGTCGTCAGGCGCCACGTAGGTGCCGGTCACGGTTTCTTCCTTCGTGCCGAACGTGTGCGAGATCACTTCGTGTGAGCTGCCGGCGAGCGTGCTGTATTGCGACCTGGTCCCCCAATCGCTGCAGCTCATCGTGAGCTTCACGTGTCCGTTCCCGGAGCGCGCTCGAGCCGTCATCGTCACCGTATAGGAGCCGCCGGGCGCGGCGGCGGGCGTCGTGCCCACGGCGAACATCCGGTACGGCGGGCCGCCGTGGCCGTCGTGACAATAGCGATCCCACTCGTGCTTCGGCGGGAACGTGATCGTGTGCGGACCATGCACGGTCATGCCCGGCGTATTCGCCGTGACCTTGGTGGTGAGGTCGTCGTCGAATCCCAGGATGTTCTCGTTCGTGTGAATCCCCTTCGTCTCCATTTTCGGGTCGTAGAACAGCTCCACGGGACCCGTGCCCACCAGTTGCAGCGTGGTCTTCGCGGACAGCACCTTCATGTCTGTCTGCTGCGTTTCGGCGTCCTGGATGAGGAATGGAAAGCTGTACCAGTCCTCGGCGTTCGCGTCGTAGGTGGTGGGCACGACCCAGGTCTGGTCGAATCCGGCGCACCACTTGCCCTTGGTCCCGTCCTGCTTCCAGGCCTTCGCCGTGATGAACCTCGAAGAGATCGTGAAGATGACAATCGAATCGACGGGGTTGTAGTCGACGAGCCAGCTCATTCCCGGAAACGGGGACGCGAAGATCATCTCGTGCCCGAAGTTCTGCACGGGCCGGCTGAAGCCGCTGCTCTGGCTGCCCTGATACCAGCCGGCCATGTGGTTGTGGCCGTGAAGAAACATTTTGATCTGCGGATTACGCTGAAACAGGCTCGCCCACCATGCCTGATCCTGCTGGCCCCGGTATGAGTCCGCTGCCCCATCGGCCGGCGTCGTGTCCTCGATGGCCTGATGCGACAGGATGATCGTGGTCGCGCTGTGATAGTGCGTGGTCATAAACTCGAGCCACTCGCACGTCGCCGGCCGCGTCCACGGCTCGGCATCCGTCTCCGGGATCGCGAGAAACAGGATGCCGTTGCGCATGAACGCGTACGGATAGTTGTTGAGCTCCGTTTCGTTGATGTAGGTCTTCATCAACACGAACGGATCGTTCTCGTGCCCCGCAACACTCGGGAGGATATGGCTGTAGTCGGTGAGATCGATGTTGCCGCCGACGTAGTGCAACGGCAGATTCACGTGGCTGATCAGGAAGTCCTTGAGATTGTTCTTGTAGTTGGACTTCAGATTATCGGGCAGCCCAACGCCGTTCACGAACGCCGTGCTGTTGAAGGCGCCGTCGCCCAGATGGACGACGAACTCGCAGGGCAGCGTGTTGTTCATGACGTCGTCGGCCAGGAGATCGAGGTGCTCCGCATAGTCCCAGTTCGGGGAACGAAGCTGCTGACCGACATGCGTGTCCGTGAACGCGGCGAAATTCATCGAGGGCTCGGACGCCGGCACCGGATCGAAATTCCGATGGTACGGTGAGGAGCGGACCGGCGCCGGTTGGGGCTGTGCGGCCTGCGCCTGCCCAGCTTGCCCGGCCACGCCTGCCTGGGGCGCAACCTCCGCGGATCCTGTGGCGCCGGACGCGATCACCGCGGCGCCCAGGCCCCCGATCTTGAGAAACTCCCGGCGATCGAGCTGGACCTTGTCCTCTTGCTCTTTCTTCGAGCGACTCATCAGGTCCTCCTGAAGGCTGAAGATCGGCGAAACATCGGGAAACCCTCAAGCATCTCGCCCCGGTCCGACGTCACAGTGCCTGAACGATAGCAAGTCCGTGAACGCGGTCAAACACAAGAAGTAGAGTAAGTTGTCGATCGTCAAACTAGAGGAGGACACATGCGAATTGTTACCAGCGCCGCACTAGTCTCCGTAAGTCTCATGGTCGTCGCGTGCGGGACGTCCAATCCGTCTCAGCCAAGTGGTGCGTCCGCGTTGACGGCAGCCGCGAATGCGACGTCGCCGGGCAACGGAAAAGACAACAACGGGAATGGCAAGCCGGAAATCGACCCCACGTGGGCCAACGGCCAGACGGTCTACATGATCGGCCCGCACGTCATCGAAAATGCCCGCGCGAATCAGCCAAACTTGTACGCGCAGGCTGAGGAGCTGTATCTCGCGGTGTTTCCGCAGAATCCCCCGCCGACGCTCCTTTCGGGACCCATCACGTTGCTGTCGGGCTACCAACCGCAGTGCAATCCGTGCTTCCATCCCGGCCTGCCGCTGCCCTTCGTGTTCCACGACCACATCATCACCGGCGCACCGGGCATGGGCAAGAACGGCACGGCGGGCGAGTTCAAGGCCCCGTGGAAGATCATCATCGTCATGTACGATCCGGCGTACGCCAACTCACAGGGCTTCCACCCGCTGACCAGTGCAGCGGCCCTCGATGCCGCGGAACAGGCAGGCGGCATTCTTCTGCAGATCAATCCCGGAGCAGCGAATCCGTTCGAGATTGAAACGGGCAACGTGCTGATCTGCCCGATTGTGTCGAATAAGGCGTAAGGGGCGAGAGGGCGTGATAAGACTGGAGTTGCGTGCCTCGGCTGCCTGCCGCAGGAGCTGCAATGCCCCGTCTCGTCACGCCCTTGACGCTCGCGATCGCGCTCGCCGGATGGAGCGTCGCCGCGCAACAGTCACAACCACAGGTGTACCGCGGCACGGCCGAGACGGTGCGCGTCTACGCCACCGTCACCGATCGCGACGGCCGGCTCGTCACCAACCTGACCAAAGATCAGTTCGAAGTGCGTGACGACGGCAAGCCGCAGCCGGTCGTCGTCTTCGACAATTCGCCACAGCCGATCCAGCTCATCGTGCTGCTCGACGTGTCAGGCAGCATGGCAGGCAATCTGCCGCTGCTTCGGGAATCGTCGCGGGCGCTCTTTGCCGAGCTGGGCGCGGACGACGTCGCGCGCGTCGGCTCGTTCGGCCGCGAGATCGTGATCAGCCCGGAGTTCACGCACGACGCGACCGCGCTGCAGAACGCGCTGCCAGAAGAGATCCCGCCGAATGCGCCGACGCCGCTCTGGCGCGCCGTCGATCAGGCGATGAGCGTCTTTGACAAGAAGAGCGATCGCCGGTCGGTCGTGATGGTGCTGAGCGACGGCCGAGACGACGACCGTCACTTCAGCATGCACATGGTGACGCAAGTCGACGTGATCGATCGCGCCCGCAAGGACGACGTGATGGTGTACGCCATCGGCCTGCGAAACAGGCTGCCCCCGATGACCGGCATGGGTACCGCGCAGATGATGGCGGCCATGAACGGCAGCATGCCGGATCCCGGACTCGCGCGCACCGCCGAAGAAACCGGCGGCGGCTACGCTGAGGTGACCCTCCGAGACGATCTCGGCGCCGCGTTCGCGCGCATCGTGCGCGAGATGCACAGTCAGTACCTGCTGGGCTACGAGCCGCCCAGGCACGACGGCAAGGCGCACAAGATCGAGGTGCGCGTCACCGGCCATGGCCTCGAGCCGCGCGCGCGCAAGAGCTACGTCGCGCCGGCTCAAGCTAGAGAGTGACGAGAAGCTCGTCCAGTTGCGCGAACGTCTCGACCATCGCATCCGCCGCGCCTGTGCCGGCAGCGTCCAGAGCTTCCTTCGAGGCATGGAGCTCGTGCAGGACCAGCAGCGTCTTGCCGCCCTTCTCCTCGAAGGTGGCCGTGGTGACAGGACCACCTTCACCGCCTTCCTCATTGGTCCACACGAGGCGCGAAGGCGGTGTCACTTCGAGGTACGTGCCGAAGAACGCCATGCCATCGGGTTCGAACTCGAGACGGTACTTGCCCCCGACACGAACATCCATCTCGAGGGAACGCAGGGACATGCCCATCGACTGCGGCAGCCACCACCGCCTGAACAGCTCGGGTTTGGTCCACGCCTCGAACACGAGTCGAGCCGGGGCATTGAACGTTCGGGTCACGACCACCTCACGGTCTGACATCCGCTCTACCGTCGTGCGGTTCTTCACGGGCGCACGCTCACTCACTCCTCTGGCGTCCATCGACCTTCTCCTTCCGTGTCAGTGCTGCGTTCCAAAGCTTTTCCAAGCCGCGGCATTCATGATCTGGTCCCTTCTGACTTCATTTCATCCAGGAGCGAATCCAGGACGTCAAAGCGCGCGTCCCAGTGCCGGCGGAACTGCTCCGTCCAGCGCACCGCGTCTCTGAGCGGCGCGGCGCGCAAGCGGCAGAGATGCTGCCGCCCCGCGACGCGGCGACGCACGAGATTGGCCCGCTCCAGCACGCGTACGTGCTTGGTGGCGGCCGGGAACGTCATCCTCAGCGGCGAGGCGAGCTCGCTGAGGTTGCGCTCTCCGTTGGAGAGTTGCCGGAGGATCCTGCGGCGGGCGGGGTGCGCGAGCGCATGGAAGACAAGGTCGAGCCGCGGGGACTGATCTACTACCATGTGGTTTAGTATACCACATAGTTTCATGATGCAACCACGTTGACGCGCCGCAGCCGCCTGTCTAGACTCACCGGCATCTGACACCTCCCACTCCGGCCGACCCCGACGAGATTCGGCGGAAGCTCGCCGCCATCCGCAGCACCCGGCGGAGCGGCTACCTCTGCGTCCTGGGTCCGGCCGTGTTGATCGCCGTTCTCGTGGCGGTGAACCGCCTCACTGATGGGAGCTTGCGCGTGCTCGTGAGCGGCGAGGCGTGGACGCGCGTGTTCTGGATCGGCCTGATGGCGCTCATGGCGTTCGGCGGCGTGCTGCTCCTCTTCACCGTCGGACGGCCGTGCCCGCGGTGCGGCAACGGGTTCTTCGTCAACAAATTCCGCCGCCACGCGGCGCGACATGCGAACAACCGGGGCGGGATCAACCTGTTTGCGAAGCGCTGTCTGAACTGCGGACTGGCTCTCGCCGTTCTGATCCTGCTGGCCGCCACGCCGCTCGCACAAACATCCGCCGCTCAAAGTTCGCCCAAAGCGCGGGAGCAGACGTTTCAAAAAGTGTGGGAGGTGGTGCGCGACAAGTTCTTCGATCCCAACTTCAACGGCGTGGACTGGAATGCCGTGCACGCGCGCTACGCGCCGCTCGTGGCGTCGGTTGGAAGTGACAACGATCTCTACGACCTCCTCGACCGCATGATGAGCGAGCTGCACAGCTCGCACATGGAAATCATCCGGCCCGACGCGATGGCGGCCGCGCGCACGCCGCCGGCGCTCACGGGACTTGGTGTGCGCGATATCGACGGACACGCGATCGTGTCGCGGGTGTTGCCAGGGTCGTCCGCCGAGCGCGCGGGCATCCGGCTCGGCTACATCCTCCAGCGCGTCGACGGTGTGGACGTGACGGATCTGAATCGGGCGCGCGTCGCGCTCAGCGGCCCCGCCAACACCCAGGTGCGGGTGACCGTCCTCGACGAGCATGACGCGCCCCGCGAGGTCACGCTGGACCGGCGGCCGCTCGCGCCGGATCAAGCGAGCCGGGGAAGCATCGGGGATCTCTCGATCTACTCGTTGTTCGAGTCGAAGCGCCTGGAAGGCGGCATCGGCTACCTGCGCTTCTCCACCTTTCTGCCGGCGCTCGACGGGCAGATTCGCACCGCCATTCAGTCGATGCACGACGCGCCCGGGTTGATCATCGATCTGCGGGGCAACGCGGGCGGCGAGGACAGCGCCGCGATCCACATCGCGAATCAACTGCTCGACAAGCCGACCGTGCTGATGATCACGCGCCGGCGCACCGGGGATGTGCGCGACTATCGGGCCACGCCCGTCTCGAAGCCCTTCACCGGCCCGCTCGTCATTCTGATCGATGAAGAAAGCGCGTCGCAGAGCGAACAGTTCAGCGCGGCCCTCCAGGAGATCGGGCGGGCCGTGGTCATCGGCCGGAAGACGAAGGGCAGCGACATGGATGCCGATCTGGAGACGTTGCCGACCGGCGCGTACCTCGTCTACGCCGTCGGTCAGCCGCGCACGCCGAAGGGCGTGGTCATCGAGGGCCGTGGCGTGATTCCAGACAAGGACGTCAGCCTGACGCGCGCGGGGTTGCTGGCGGGCGACGATGACCAACTGTCGGCCGCCGTCCGGTACCTCGCGGGAAAGCGCGCGTCCCGCGCACCAGCTCGTCATTGACGGCAGCCCAATCGCTGCGCTTCAATCTATAGACCTGCCCTGCTCCAATCCGCGAGTCGCTCGGGTCGTGCGACGGCGGCCACAGACGATTCTGGAGGTCCATGATGGCCCGCGATCTGGCACGACGAGTCTCAACGCTTGCGCTTGCGGTCTGCGCGCTGACGCTCGGCGTCAGCGCGGTGCCGCGCACCCAGACGCAGATTGACGTGATCGACACGTTCATCGGCGATGGCGTGCAAACCACCTTCACGCTCACGCACGTCCTGGTGTCGTCGGACGGCTACGTCACGAACGCCGGAGTCTTTGAACCCGCCGCTCAAGGCGGGGCTTCCGCGATGTGGGTGTACTCGGCGGTCGACAACACGATCCAGCGAGTGGCCGGACCGCCTGCCGTCGGCGCCGTCATCACGGCCCGTTACGTTGGACTTGCCCAACCTGTGGTGCCACCGGGTTTACCGGGACCACCGGGACCGCCCGGACCGCCGGGCCCCCCCGGCGCGACGGGGGCCGCTGGCGCACCAGGACCCCCGGGAGTGGCTGGGCCTCCGGGCGCGGCGGGACCTCCCGGAGCGGTTGGCCCTCCGGGAGTGGCCGGACCTCCCGGAGTCGCTGGACCACCGGGAGTGGCCGGGCCTCCCGGAGCGGCCGGACCGCCGGGAGCGGCCGGACCTCCCGGAGTCGCTGGCCCCCCGGGAGTGGCTGGACCTCCCGGAGTCGCTGGACCTCCCGGACTGACGGGACCTCCCGGACCTCCCGGAGTGGCCGGACCTCCCGGAGTCGCCGGGCCTCCCGGACCCAGTCTGCAAGTCGTGGGCGGAGGGACGGGGACCACGACCCTGTCGACGACCGGCGTCACCTTTGTCCCGATGTTCGATAGCGAGAGCGTCCCGAACGAGAATGACGTGCAGCAGGCGTTGCCATTCGTCGGCACGTTGTCGGCGCTGCGCGTTCGACTCGACGGGATTGCGGGCCCCCTCGCGAGCGGCGACAGCTACACGATCACCGTGCGGCTGAACGGCGCGGACACGGCCCTCACGTGCGTCGTGTCCGAAGTGGCGACCACGTGTGGAGATCTCGGAGATACGGCCACGGTCGCGGCCGGCGATCTCATCTCGATCGCTGTCATCCCGTCCACTCCCGCGAGACCTGCGGCGCGCAGCCTTCGATGGACGGCGCTATTCACCGCGCAGTAAGAGATGAGGCGGCGCCACGGCGTCGCTTTGCGAGCGCCGCGGCCACGAGCCTCCTTACAGCGGGGCGGTTGGCCTCGGCGAGCGAGCGGATCTTGACGTGACGCAGTCCCTTGCCGGTGCCTTCCAGCAGCCGCGCGGGGTCCGCGAGCGCAGCGCCTTGATAGAAGCCGAGATTGATGTAGCCGCGCTTCGGCATGATGTAGGCGTAGCCGTCCGTCATCTTCCTCGGCCCGACGCCGTACGTCGCGGCGTGGTCGCCGAGCCGCACGGTCTCCACCGTGCTCGCGTCGACGGCCCGGATGATTGCCCGCAGGCGCCGCGCGATCGCGGCGAGGCCGGGCTCCACGCCCGCGAGCAGCTCGTCGAAGGTACCCTGCGCTGCCTCAGGCAGTGTGGCCATGGGATTGCCTTTTACTCACCGCGTCGCTCGCGGAAAAAGTCCTGCATGAGGGCGCGCGCCTCCGTCGCACACACGCCCGACACCACGCGCAGCCGGTGATTGAGCGCGGCGTGCTCGTGCGCGCGCTGCGTGGACTCGACGGCGCCAGCTTTGGGCTCGGGCGCGCCGAACACCAGCGTGTCGAGTCGCGCGTGGATCATCGCGCCGACGCACATCAGGCACGGCTCGACCGTGACGTACAGCGTCGCGCCGGGCAGGCGGTAGTTGCCGACGCGGCGTGACGCGTCGCGCAGCGCGACGATCTCGGCGTGCGCGGTCGGATCGTGCGTGCCGATCGGCTGGTTGAATCCGCGGCCGACGACGGCCCCGTCCACGACGACCACCGCGCCGACCGGCACCTCGCCGGCGGCGGCCGCCGCGCGCGCAAGATCCAGCGCCTCGCGCATGAACGGCTCGTGCGCGGTCATCCGTCCTTCCGCGTCGCGTCCGGCGGCGCATGAATCGGATCCACCCACGGCACGTCCTCGGGCGCTTCGGCCGGCGTGATGTCGAGGTTGACGACGACCGGATCCTGGCCGCTGCGGACGAGCACGCACTGCAGCGGCTCGTCGCGGCTCGCGTTGATCTCCTGGTGCGGCACGAACGGCGGCACGTAGATGAAATCGCCCGGCCCGGCTTCCGCCACGTACTCGAGCGCGTCGCCCCACCGCATCCGCGCGCGGCCGCTGACGACGAAGATCACGCTCTCGAGCTCGCCGTGATGATGCGCGCCGGTCTTCGCGTTCGCGTGAATCGTGACGGTGCCGGCCCACAGCTTGCTCGCGCCCGTGCGCGCGTGTGTGATCGCCGCCGCGCGCGTCATGCCCGGCGTCTGCGGCGTGTTCAGATCGAGCGCCGACCCCGGCACGATCTTCACACCGTGGGAGCGCCAATCGGTCATAGAGAGATTGTATTGGGTCATTGGGTCATTGTGCGTGCAGCGTCCGATAGCCCAATAGCTCAATGACCCAATCGCCCAATACCCGACGGTTCACTTCTTGATTACCGTCGGGTCCTGCCCCTTCTTCACCTGCGGCACGCCGTCCGTCATCCACTCAGGCGCCGGCGCGCCTTTCAGATAGTGATCGAAGAACTGCTGCATGCGCAGCAGGAAGTCCTTCTGATTCTCGCGCTTCGCCAGATGATGCGGCTCATCCGGATATGACAGCAGGATCACCTGCTTGCCGAGCCGGCGAGCGGCCGCGTAGAACTCGAGCCCCTGGCCCCAGGTGACCGCGGTGTCCGCGGTGCCGTGCAGGATCATGAACGGCGTCTTGATGTTCGGCGCGTTGTGGATCGGCGACTGGCTCTCGTACAGGTCGCGGTGGTTCCACGGCGTGACGTCCGCGCCCATCCGGACCTGCCCGACCTCGGTGATCCCTTCCTGGATCGTCCCGGTCGACGGATACAGCGTGCCGTAAAAGCTCGTGAGATCCGTCGGCGGCGCGCCGGTGACGACCGCCGCAAACATGTCCGTCTGCGTGACGATGAACGACGACTGATAGCCGCCCCAGCTGTGGCCTTGAAGACCGATGTGCGCCGGATCGGCGTAGCCCAGCTCGATCACTTTCTTCACCGCGGCCGTGACGCAGTCGAGCGCGGACGTGCCCGGCTTGCCGATCTCGTACACGACGTCCGGCTGCAGCACGAGGTAGCCGTTGCTCGCGTACGTCGCCATGTGCGGGCGATCGTCGTACGGCGGCAGCTGGAAGCTGTGATGGGTGTCGGACATGAGCTCGTAGAAGTACACGAGCATCGGATACTTCTTGCCCGGCTCGTAGCCGGCCGGCAGCGTGAGCGTCGCCTGCAGGTGCTGCCCGAAGCGATTCTTGTAGTCGATCAGCTTCTTGGTGCCCCACGCGAACTCCTTGAAGAGCGTCGGATCCGCGTCGCTCACCTGCTTCGGCGTCGCGAAGCGCTTGTCCGAGAGCCAGAGGTTCGGGTACTCGTTGAACGTCTGCTCGGTGAAGATCATCCGGTCCGCGTTCTTCGCGACCGTCGGCGCGCCAATCGCCTTGTCCATCCAGATCATCGGCGCGGGCGTTCCGCCGGGCGCGAGCTCGAAGTAGCCGGACTTCTTCGTCCACTCGCCGTAGGCGGACAGCGTCACGGGCTTCGCGAGATCGATCGGCTCGCTCGCGCCGCCACCCCCGCGGCCTCCCCCGCCACCGCCGCCGCGTCCGCCGCCACCGCGCCCGGCCGTGAGGTTGACCACGCGGAGCCGCACTTCCTGCTTCTTGCCTTCGCCCTTCGTCACGTTCGTTGGCGTGCCGCCGGTGAGCGGCAGCGCCCAGACGTCGTAGCGGTCGTAGAGCAGCGCCGACTTGCCGTCGGCCGTGAATCCGGCCACGCCGTACACGGGCTTCTCGTAGTCGTGATCGTCCTGCGCGTTGACGAAGCTCATGCCGCCGTCGATCTCCGTCTTCTTGGCGGTCGCCATCTCGTACGAGAAGACGTGGCCGCCCTTCAAATACAGGAACCACTTGTCATCCGGCGAATATCCCATCGTCCTCGACAGCCCGGGCTCGATGAGCGTGCGCTCGCCGGTCTTGAGATTCACGCGATAGATGTCCGCTTTGCTGCCGCCCCAGGCGATCTGGCCGCGGTACGGCGTCTCGAGCCGGCCGATCGCCCACGCGAGATCGTCGGTCGGCGTGATTGACGGCATGCCCTCGTCGGCGATCTTGCGGATCGATCCGGACGCGAGATCGACGATGGCCGCCTGCGTCGCGCGCCGCGCTTGATTGACCTGGATGATCTGCTGCGACTGCGGGTCGTCGTCTTTCCAATGCCACACGTCGACGTTGGCCTGCGGCTCGGTGGATGCCGGCTTCTCGGTCTCCTGCTCCTTGAGTCCGACGAGCACGCGCACGCCGTCCGTGCTCCAGCGCGGCGCGGTGAACTCGCTCACGACCATGCCCGCGGGCATCGCCGATGCCTTCGACGGATCGAAGGTCGTGAGCTGCGGCTGCGCGCTGCCGGCGTTCCGCCATGCAAGCAACACGTTTTCTTTCTGGACCTTGCCCTTCGGCTTCTCACCGCGCAGCACCGCGAGATTGGTGCCTTCCTGGCTCCAGGTGAGGGCGTCGTAGTCGGACGCCGCGGCGTCGAGCATCTTCTGCTCACCGCTCGCGAGCGTCATCACGTACACGCCGTTGCCGAGTTTCTGCTGGCCGCGCACGGTGTAGGCCAGCAACTTGCCGGCATCGTCGAACGCGTAGCTGCCGACGTTGCCGACGTACCGCTGCGCGCCGGTCGCGAGCTGCTTCATCAGCAGGTCGGTCCCGGGCGCGTCGCTTGAGCCGGCGTTGCCGCCGCCCGCGCCGCCTCGTCCACCACGTGCCGGCGCCGCATTCGCCGCAGCGGGCGCCGGGGTTGCACCTTGCGGGCGAAGCAGCAGCCACTCGCCATCTGGCGAAAACGAAAAGCTCTCGACCGCGGGGTATTGCG
>DATEGZ010000247.1:0-4782 GCA_035279905.1 Vicinamibacterales bacterium | reverse complement strand
GGCCGGTGGTGCCGATCACGTTCTCGGTCAGCCGTCCCGGCGTCGGCAAACCCATTAACGAAGCGGCCGATGATCCGGCCGCGACCTCTCAGTGGGCGCCAACCGCGAATTCGGCGGAAGTCGCCCGACCGTCGCTCCCCGATTTGCTCGGTCGTTACGGCGATCGGTTCGCCGTCGCGGTGCTTGACCGCGGGCTCCTCTCCTCCGGCTCGCGCGCTCCCCCGTTTCGTTCCTGATCCCCATCTCGCAGGTGTTGCGGCGCGCGGCGCCGGCCGATGGCCGGTCCATGTGCGTCGGGGGTGTTCCAGCGCCAATCAGGACACTGAGGGGACCTCATGCGTATCGTTTTGGCTGATTTGAAAGCTGCCGACGGGTTCGTGAGCAAGGACACCGTGGCCGGCGGCTACGGCTCCCGTTTTCGACCGTTCAGTCGGGTGACGTCGGTCATCTGCGCGTTCAAGCAGCGCCTCCACGACCTGCCCAGCGTTCAGCTGGCGTACGGCGCCGCGCTGGCCGCGCGCGCCGGACATGACGTGGTGCCGTCGCGCGGCGCGCTGGTCGACGCCGACCTCGCGATCGTCCTGTCGTCGCTCGTCGACTACCGGCGCGAGACCATCTGGGCCGAGAAGATGCGCGCCCGCGGCACACGCGTCGGGTTCGTCGGCCTGGCGGCGTCCAAGCTGCCGCAGCTGTTCGCTCCGTCAGCGGACTTCGTCATTACCGGGGAACCGGAGGCCGCCCTCACGCGTCTGTTCCAGGGCGACACGCTCGAAGGCATCGTGGACAGCCCGGCCGTGAATGACCTGGATGCGCTCCCGTTCCCGCGATGGGACCTCATGGACGACGACCGCCGGCGGTTCAAGGTGCCGCTCGCGGCGCGTCCCACGGGTGGTTCGTTTCCGCTCCTCGCGAGCCGCAGCTGTCCGGAGTTCTGCACCTACTGCCCGCACCGGATCCTGACGACCTACCGCGCGCGATCGGTCGGCAACATCCTCGACGAGCTGTCGCACCTCGTCTCGGAACAGCGCCGGCCGTACGTCGTGTTCCGCGATCCGCTCTTCACGGAGGACCGCCAGCGCGTGCTCGATCTCTGCGAGGGCATCGAGAGCCGCGGGCTCGATCTCCGGTTCGAGTGCGAAACGCGGCTCGATCGCCTCGACGCCGAGCTGTTGACGACGATGCACCGGGCGGGATTGCGGGCGATGAGCTTTGGCGTGGAGGCCGTGTCGGCCATCACTCTGAAGAAGGTCGGCCGGCGGCCGATTCCGGAAACGCATCAGCGTGCGATCGTCACGAAGTGCCGTCAGCTCGGTATCGTGACGGCGGCGTTCTACGTGTTCGGATTCCTCGAGGACACGCGCGAGTCGATCATGGCGACGGTCGAATACGCCGCCGAGCTCGGATCGACGGTCGCGCAGTTCAAGATCCTCACGCCGTATCCGGGCACGCCGCTCTTCAAGCGGATGGAGCCGCTGCTCACCGTGCAGGACTGGGAGCGTTACGACGGCTTTACGCCGACGTTCAATCATCCCAACCTCACGCAGGACCAACTGAAGTACCTGCTGGGCGCGGCGTATACTCGGTTCTACATGCGTCCGTCGTACGTGTCGAACTACCTGCGCATCACCGCGCCCAAGGTGCGCGATTTCGTCGGACGGCTCGACGCGCGCGTGACGCGTCTGCACGCGCGCCGCGAGAACGCGGACATCTCGAGGCTCGTGTCGTGCTGACCGCGATCTCCCGGTACGGCGCACGCGTCCTGCCGATGACGCAGGAGCTCATCGCGGAAGTCGAAGGCCGCGGGGAGTTCATCGAGGGGCCGCAGATCGCGGAGTTCGAGCGCGCGTTTGCCGCCCGCTTCGGGGACGCGCGCGCGGTGTCGGCCTCGTACGGCCGCATGGCGTTCTACTACATCCTCAAGGCGCTCAATTTCCCGGCGGGCGCCGAGATCGTGATTCCCGCGCTCACGTTCTGGGTGATCCCGGAAATCGCGCGCGTCGCGGGGCTGACGCCGGTCTTCGCCGACGTCGACCCCGCGACGTTCAACGTGACACCTGCGACGATCGCGCGGGCGATCACGCCGAAGACCGTCGCGGTGGTGCCGACGCATTTGTGGGGCTTGCCGTGCGACATGGACGGCATCCTCGAGCTCGCGCATCAGCACAAGCTCGTCGTGATCGAAGACTGCGCGCACGCGCTCGGCGCGCTCTATCGCGGCCAGCCGGTCGGCACGATTGGCGACGCCGCGCTCTTCAGCTTCCAGACGCTCAAGCCGCTCAACACGTACGGCGGCGGCATGGCGGTGACGCGCGACCGGGCGCTGGGCGACCGCATCGCCGCGCTCGTCGCGGCCGAGCCCCCGCCGACCGTCCAGATGGTCAAGAAGCGGCTCTGGCACGGCCGTGTGCAGCGGATCTCGATCCGGCCGCGCGTCTTCACGTGGACGCTGTTTCCGATTCTTCGCGCCGGCGCGATGTTCGGCACCAATCCCGACGTGTACCTCTGGGAGAAGATCCGCCCGCTCGATCCGCTGCCGGAGGACTACCGCGCGCGCTACAGCAACGTGCAGGCGGTGATGGGGCTCGAGGCTCTCAAACTCTTCGATCGGTGGACGGCGGAAACGCAGGCGCACGCGGCGCGCATCACGGCCGCGCTCTCGGGCGTGTCCGGCGTCCGTCTCCCGGTCGTCCCGCCCGATCGGACTCACGTGTTCTATCAGTACTGCGCGTACATGAGCGAACGTGACACGGTGGTGCTCGAGTGCCTGAGGCACGGCGTCGACCTCGAGACGCTGCACGTGGACGTGTGCGCGAAGATGGATCTCTTTGCCGCGTTCGCGGCGGCCGCGCCCGGCGCCGAAGAGACCGAGCAGGCGCTGCAGATCCCGGTGTACGAGTCCTTGACGGCCGGCGAGTTGGAGCGTGTCGCCTCGGTGGTGAGGCGGGTGGCCGAGCGCCAGACCAGCGGCGCCGTGGCCGTAACGGCGCGTGGGTAGATGCACTTCCCGGAAGCCGGCGGGCCGCTCGCGTACTTCTTCATCCTGATCGCGGCCATCTTCGAGGGCGAGATCGTGTTCGTCGGTGCGTCCCTGCTGGTGAGCCAGGGCCAGCTCGACGGGCTGGGCGTTCTGATCTCGGGGGCGCTCGGCGCCGCGATTGGCGATCAGTTCTACTTCTACGCGCTGCGCGGCCGGCTGCACCGCTGGGTCGAGCGCTTTCCGAACATCGCGCGGCGCGGACACATCCTCGTCCAGCGCGTCCGCCAGCACGAGACGCTCACGTGCCTGATCCTGCGCTTCTCTCCCGGGCTGCGCATCGCGCTCGCGGCCGCCTGCGCCTACTCCGACGTCCCGCCGCTCAAGTTCAGCCTGCTCGACTTGATCTCGAGCTTCCTGTGGGCGGCAAGCCTCCTCGCCGTCGTCGCCTACGCCGGCCCGGCGTGGCTGGAACGGTTCGGCCTCTCGAAGTGGTGGTCCGCCCTCATCCCGGCGATCGCGATCGTGATCGTCGCGCTCATGGTGCGAAGGGCCGAACGGAAGGTGCCCTAGGCGCGGCCAGGCTTTCAACTGACGCGACTCGCACGAAGGCGACCCGCCCGCGAGGCGGCGCCGCCGCGGCCTCAGCGGAGCTGCCGCGGGAAACCGTTCGCTCCGTCCGCTCAGATTTCGTGTATTCGATTCGCGCCGCTCCTACTCGGCCAGCCTCCGCTGGCCTACGGAGCCGGCGCTCGAAATCTTCGCTCCCTCCGCTCCGGTTTCGAGCTTCGCTGCCGCGGCACTCCGACATCGGCCGCGCCGTCGCCGCCTCGCGGGCGGATCGCTGACGAGCCGAAGTCGCGTGGCCCAGGTCTGGCCGACTCGGACTGGCCCGACTCGCGATAGGTCGAAATCGCGACCGGAGGAAGAGAGCGTTTCGAGCACGAGTCCGTAGGCATGTCTGGTTTCCAAGCCGGGTAGGACTCGTGCGATGTGCGCCAGAATGAAACGCGAGCGGACGAAGGCCGCGATTTCGAGGGCCACTGTCCGGGAGGCCGGATCTGGGCCACGCGACTTCGGCTCGGCTCCTACTTGATCGTAATCGCCGTCGCCCCCGCCCTGGTCGCCGCCGCGTTGAACGTCGCGACCTCCGTCGTCGTCACGGCCGCAGCGCGCTTCATCAGATCCTCGAACTGCGGTTTGAGATCCGCGTAGCGTTCCGTGACCGAGCTCGGCAGCTTGCGGTCGCCGCCGACGATGTTGCCGTAGAGGGCGGTCACCTGGTTGTCCATGCGGCCCGGGAAGTTCAGCGCGTCCTGATTCGCCTCGCCGCGCAGCTGCGTCATGTCGCCTTCGACTTTCTCGGCGTTGTCCTTGAACGTCTTCGCGGCGCCGGCGAGCGCGGGCGTCTTCTCGGCGATCTGCGCAGCTTGCGTCTTCGCGTCGCGAATCTTCGCGAGCTGATCGTAGAGCTGCTTGGCCCAGCCGCCGACTTCCTGCGCCATCTTCAGCTGCGCCTGCGACTCGGCGTCGGTTACGGGCGGCGTGAGACGCGGATCGCCGTTGAGCCGGAACGTCTGCGTTTGCGACCAGCTGCCCATGCTGACCTTGACCGTGTAGACCCCGGTCGCGGCCTTCATCGGTCCGCCGCCACCGCCCCACATCACGATGCGCGGCGGCACCGAGAACGGCGACGGCAGCTGCGGATTCCACGTGGCCGAATTCAGACCCTTGTGCGCGCTCACGGCGGGCCCGCCTCCCCCGCCGAAGCCGCCGCGTCCGCGGCCTCCGCCGCCGCCATCGCTCTT
>DATEGZ010000246.1:0-2943 GCA_035279905.1 Vicinamibacterales bacterium | reverse complement strand
CGGCCGCGATCCCCGCTCGAATGCCCTCGATGACCGGCGCCGACCGCGCCGGATCAATCGCCGTATAGATCAGGAGGAGCGCGTCCACTTCCTCGGCCGCAGCCACAGTCTCGATCGCGCGCCGGTAGTCCTCCGGCGTCGCCGACGCGACCATGTCCACCGGATTCGTGAGGCTCGCGGACGAGGACAGAAAGCCCGCGAGGCGATTGCGTGTGCCCGTGGAGAACTCGACAACGGACAGATTCGATCGGCTGCAGGCGTCGACCGCCAGGATGCCAGGGCCGCCCGCGTTGGTGACGATCGCGACGCGCCGGCCGGCCGGCAGCGGCTCGGCGGCCAGGATCGACGCGATGTCGAACATCTCGTCGATCGTGTCGGCGCGAATGACGCCCGTCGATTCGAACAACGCGTCGACGACCGTGTCGGTGGCCGCGAGCGCGGCGGTGTGGCTGCTCGCCGCGCGTACTCCGGCGCGCGTGCGACCAGCTTTCACCGCCACGATCGGCTTGCGGCGCCCAATCCGTCGCGCCAGCTCGCCGAATTTTCGCGGATTCCCAAACGACTCGAGGTAAAGGAGGATGACCGACGTCTGAGCATCAGACTCCCAGTATTCGAGCAAGTCATTGCTCGAGACGTCGGCCTTGTTGCCCACACTGACGAAGCTGGAGAGGCCTATCCCGCGATCCGCGGTGAGCTCGATCAGCGTGAGGCCGAGGGCGCCGCTCTGTGAGGAAAGCGCCACGGGACCTTGGGGCGGAAACACTGGCGAGAACGAGGCGTTGAGGCCGAGACTCGTGTTCATGAGTCCCATGCAGTTCGGACCGACGAGGCGCACGCCGGCGGCGCGCGCACGCGCGACGATCTGATTCTGCAGCGCGAGTCCCTCGGGGCCCGTCTCGGCGAAGCCCGCCGAGATGACGATGAGCGACCGCACGCCCGCGTCGATGCACTCATCGACGACGCCGAGCACCGCATCACGCGGCACGGCGACGATGCCGAGGTCCACGCCGTGCGGCAGGTCGCGCACCGACCGGTAGCATCGCCGGCCCCCCAACTCGTCGGCGTGCGCGTTGACCGGGAAAATCGACCCTCGAAAGCCGCTCGCCACGAGCGCGTCGAGAACGCGCCGCCCGAGGCTCGAGGCCTCGCGCGACGCGCCGATGATCGCGACGCTCTCTGGTTCGAGCAGCCGGCGGACCGATGTGTCCGTCACGGGGTCGGCGAGCGCGGTGGCCATCTAGCGCCTCGCGTCCGCGAGCTCGTTCTTGGCGCGCGGCACCACGAACTCGCGTTCCGGATGGCGCACCGTCAGCACCGGGCACGGCGCCACGCGAACCACCCGCTCGGCGACGCTGCCCATCACCAGGTGCGACAGCCCGCGCCGTCCGTGGGTGCCGAGCACAATCAGATCGATCTCCGCTTTCTTCGCGTAGTCGATGATCGCTTGCGCCGGCGTGCCGCCGGTCACGAGCACCGGCCGCGCGCCGAAGATCTCGCGATCGGTTTCTGAGATGAGTCCTTCGAGTTGCTGACGCGCGGCGCTCTCGACGCCCTTGTAGAGATCGGGGACGGCGACGCCCATCACGTCGGCGGTGGCGACGAACTCCACCGTGTGCAGGATGTGCAGGCGCGCGCCGAATGTTCCGGCCAGCGCGCGTGCGTAGATGAGTGCGGCGTCTGACGACTCGCTGAAGTCGGTCGCGACGAGCACGTTCTTGATGTCGAGCATGACGGCCTCCGCGCCCTCCTGATTGCAAGCGTCATACCGAACGTGCATGCGCGAATCGGCCCGTCGTTTGCAGTGTTCGCGCGAGGACGTTTTGCGGAGGTTTCGGAGATGCCCACGCGAGTCCTGCAGCGCTTCACTCCCACCACCTGGCTGATCTTCAGCATCTGCATATGGTTAGCGGCACTGGTCGGCGTCAAAGTCAGCGCCGAGGTGCGGCCGCCCGTCGCCGATGCCACTGCGGAAGATTCCTCACCCCCTGCGCAAAATCCCGCGCAACCAGTCGCGGGCGGCGCGACCCTCGTCGGCGACGACAAGTGCATCACGTGTCACGCGGACAAGGGCGACGGGCTGACCCAGACGCCTCACGGACGCAAAGCCGATTTGCGGACGCCTGCAGCGAAGCAGGGATGCGAGACCTGTCACGGGCCGGGAAGCAAGCACGTGGACGACCCGGCCAATGTGAAGATTCCGGTGAACTTCAAGACCGCGTCGGCCAGGGACGTCAACGCGACGTGCACGAGCTGTCACAGCCGGGGCGAGCACGCCCTCTGGGACGGCAGCCAGCACGAGTCGCGCGGCCTCTCGTGCACGACCTGCCACAGCGTCCACAACTTCAAGTCCGAGCACGGTCAGCTGAAGGAGAAAACCCAGCCTGAGGTGTGCGCGAGCTGCCACCGCGACAAGATCGCGAAGCTCGACCGCTCCGGGCACATGCCGATCCGCGAAGGGAAGATGACGTGCACGTCGTGCCACAACGTCCACGGGACGACGAACGTGCGCTTGCTGCGGAAGGGCGATTCCGTGTCGGAGCTGTGCACGTCGTGCCACGCGGACAAGCGCGGCCCGTTTCTCTGGGAGCACGCGCCTTCGCGCGACGGCTGCGTGAGCTGCCACGACCCGCACGGCTCGTCGAACGACCGCATGCTGGTCGTCCGGATGCCGATGCTCTGCCAGCGCTGCCACGTCGCCTCGCGGCACCCGTCGTCGATCTACGACAACGCCGCGATCACGGTGAACAAGAGCAACCGCATGTTCGGCCGATCGTGCGTGAACTGCCACTCCAACATCCACGGCTCGAACCATCCGTCGGGCCAGTTCTACATGCGTTAGCGGAGGACTCACATGCGCCGCATAGGACTGGTTCACCTGACGTGCGCGATTGGCCTGGCTGTGCCGGCGGCGGCCGCCGCGCAGGGCCTCTCCCGGTCGCCCCT
>DATEGZ010000245.1:0-2312 GCA_035279905.1 Vicinamibacterales bacterium | reverse complement strand
GACGAAGAGCACGACGATTGCGGCGCCGATCTCGCTCAACGTGTCGAAGGGCCGCGTCAACCAGAGCTTCAACGTCCAGTTCAACCACTCGAAGTCCACGTCGGCGAACCCGTTCACGAACACGACGGACGCCGCCGGTCTGGCGGGCATCAACTATCCCACCGCGGCGTCGACCGATCCGCTGAACTACGGCG
The DNA here is from genome assembly GCA_035279905.1 of Vicinamibacterales bacterium. GTDB lineage: Bacteria > Acidobacteriota > Vicinamibacteria > Vicinamibacterales > SCN-69-37 > DATEGZ01. The sequence goes on along the minus strand of DATEGZ010000245.1, from coordinate 2,118 downwards.
TGCCCAATCTCACGTTCACGAACTTCAACCTGCGGCTGGGTGCCGCGAACGTCAGGTCGGACGATCGCTTCAGCGCGGGCTACAGCTACTCGCGCCCGATCGCGAAGCATCAATTCAGGCTGGGCGCGGACTACCGGCACGACATCTCGGTGGCCGAGACGAACAACAACGCGCGCGGCGCGTTCACGTTCTCGGGCTTCTACACGAGCCAGGGCGCGCAAACGTCGCTCAATACCGGCGCGGACTTCGCGGACTTCCTGCTCGGCCTGCCTCAGCAGGCGACGCTGCAGGTCGGCGGCACGACGAAACTTCGCGAGAACGCGTGGGACGTGTACATCGACGACAACTGGCAGAAGAGCGCGAAGATGACGCTCAGCCTCGGCCTGCGGTACGAGGTGACGCTGCCATATGTCGAAGAGTCGGGCGCAATGGCCAACCTCGACGTCACGCCGGAGTTCACGGCGGCGTCGGTGGTGACGCCCGGCCAGACCGGTCCGTACACGGGCCTCTTCCCGGCGGCGCTCGTCAACACCGACTGGAACAACGTCAGCCCGCGATTCGGCATCGCGTACCGATTGGCGCGCAACACGATCCTGCGCGGCGGCTACAGCCTCACGTACAACACGGGCTCGTACGCGTCGATCTCGCGGCAGCTGGTCGGCCAGCCGCCGTTCGCGTCCACGGTCACCAACGTCGGGACGGCCGACGACCCGTTGACGATCGCCGACGGGCTGCTCGACGCGACGGCGGAGACGACCAACAACTTCGGCGTGGACAAGAACTACGGGCTGGGGATGATCCAGACCTGGAACGCCACGTTCAGCAAGGATCTCTGGAAGAACTACACGTTCATCGTCGGCTACACCGGCACGAAGGGCACGAGCCTTGATCTGCTGCGCGCGCCCAACCGCGATCCCGACGGCACGCTGCGGATACCGGACGTGCAGGCGTTCATCTGGGAATCGTCGGGCGGGCACTCGATCCTGCAGCTCGGCAACTTCCAGTTCCGCCGACGGCTCGCGCACGGCTTCAGCGCGGGCGTCAACTACACGCTCGCCAGGTCGATGGACAACGCGTCGTCGCTCGGCGCGGGCGGCGCCGTGGTTGCGCAGAACGACCAGGATCTCGGCGCGGAGTGGGCGCTCTCGAACTTCGATCAGCGGCACGCGGTGTCCGCAGATCTCTTCTGGGAGCTGCCGTTTGGCGTCGGCCGGAAGTGGCTCGCGAACGGCGGGTTCATGGCGGCGATCGTTGGCGAGTGGTCGATGAACATGACGTTCACCGCGCACTCCGGATCGCCCTTTACCGCGCGCGTCGTCAACGCGACGAGCAGCGTGGCCAATGGCACGAGCGGGTCGCTTCGGGCCGACTACAGCGGCGCGACCGTCGACCGATCGGATCCCTCGCTGCTGGCGTTCTTCAACACGCTCGCGTTCTCGGCGCCGGGTGTCGGGCTGTTCGGCAACTCGCCGCGCAACTTCATCATCGGGCCGGGCGGGCACGTCGTGAACGCGAGCTTCTCGCGCGACATGCGCATCGGCGGCAACCGCGCCGTGACGCTGGTCGTCAACGCGAACAACCTGTTCAACACGATTCAGTGGACGGCGATCGACACGAACATCAACTCGCGCACGTTCGGGTATGTCACGCGATTCGCGGGCATGCGGACGATCACACTCAACCTGAGGTTCCGGTTCTGATGCGCCGCCAACTGTTCGTCCTCATCGGCGTCCTCGCGTTCGCGCTGACCTCGGGCGTGCACGGACAGCAGACGCCGCCGGCGGCGCAGCCCGCGCCCGCGCAGCGTCCGACCTCGACGTTCCGCGGGGCGGTCAACCTCATCCTCGTGGACGTCGACGTCCGCGACAAGAACGGCCAGCCGCTCAAGGGACTCAAGCAGAGCGACTTCGAGATCGTCGAAGACGGCAAGTCGCAGGACATCCTGACGTTCGCCTACGAAGAGATCACCGCGAAGGCCACCGCCGTGCAGAGCGCGACGATGCTCTCGACGGCGGGATCCGAGAAGGGCGCGGTACCGGTGACCGTCGCGGCGCCGAAGCCGGCCGCGACGCCGAAGCCGGCCGCGACGCCGGTGACGCCGCCGCCGGACGCGGGCGA
>DATEGZ010000244.1:0-40402 GCA_035279905.1 Vicinamibacterales bacterium | reverse complement strand
CCGGGACCGCCGGAGCGGCGGGCTCAGCCGGCGCGACCGGCTCGATCGGCCGATCGGGCTCGCGCGAGAGCTCCGCGAGCAGCTGGGCCTCATCGCGCAGGATCACGAAGCGCTTCATCGTGTTCTCGAGCTCGCGGATGTTGCCCGGCCACGAGTTCGTGGTGAGCGCCGACAGCAGCGCGGGCGACGGCTTGAGCAGCGGCCGTCCGTAGCGTTCCGCGAACCGCCGCAGGAAGAACTCGACGAGCGTCGGAATCTCCTCCCGGCGATCGCGGAGCGCCGGCACGCGGATCTCGATGACCTGCAGCCGGTAGTACAAGTCCTCGCGGAACTGCCCGGCGCGGATCATCGTCGTCAGGTCGCGGTTGGTGGCCGCGATGACGCGCACGTCGATCTCGACGGGCCGGTTGCTGCCGAGCTTCGTGAACGCGCGGTCCTGCAGCACGTGCAGCAGCTTGGCCTGCAGGCCGACGGGCATCTCGCCGATCTCGTCGAGCAGGATCGTGCCGCTGCTCGCGAACTCGAACTTGCCGACGCGCGTCGCCTGCGCGCCCGTGAACGCGCCGCGCTCGTGTCCGAACAACTCGCTCTCGAGCAGCTCGGACGGCAGCGCCGCGCAGTTGACCTTGACGAACGGCTTGGTCCGGCGCGCGGACCGCCGGTGCAGCTCGCGCGCGATCACTTCCTTGCCGACGCCGCTCTCGCCAGAGAGCAGAACGCTGACATCGCTGTCGGCGACGCGATCCATCATCGTCATCACGTTCCGCATCGACGGGCCGGTGCCCCAGCACACCTGCGCGCCGTCCGGCGACTCCGCGATCTGCGCGGTGAGCCGCGCGACCTCGCTCGTGAGCGACGTGTGCTCGAGCGCGCGGTTGATCGCCGCTTCGAGCGCCGCGTCGTGCAGCGCGGCCGACTCGTCCGACTTGACGACGTAGTCGATCGCGCCGAGCCGGACCGCGTCGACGATCGTCGCGGGGACCTGCTGGCCGGACAGCATGATGACCGGCAGGCTCGGGTTGGCGGTCCGCAGCGCCTTCAGCGTCTCGAGGCCGTTCATGGTCGGCATCAGCACGTCGAGGAGCACGACGTCCGGCGCCGACCGGCCGGTGAGCGCGCCGAGCAGCGCGGGGCCGTTGTTGAAGACGACGGTCTCGTAGCCGCGCGACTTGAGGAACGTCGCGAGGTACTCGACGAACAGCGGGTCGTCGTCGACGATGGCGATTCTGGCAGCTTGCACTAGACCACCTCAGCTTCAGTGCGCAACCGGAGCGCGATGACGTCGCGCCGCCCGCCGACCGTGGACAACTGTCCTCCGTGGGCCAGCAGCACGACTGCCGAGACAATGAGAGCGAGTCCGAGGCCCTCCCGTTCGGCGGACACCTGGGTGACAGTCGAACCGTCGCGCGGTGCGCGATCGTGGAGATCGGTGAGCGCCTCAGCCGGTCCCACGAGAATATCGCAAGCCCCCGCCTCCCTGTCCACGCGGGCCACCATCCGCACGTCGTCTTCCGTCACTTCACGACAGACCGCGTCGATCGCGGCGGTCACGGCGTTCGTGAGCGCGCCGCGATCGAGCGCAGAAACCTTGAGTGCACTCTGTTCAATCGAGTCGTCCGTTTTGACGCGCTCGGGCGCCGCGCTCTTCGACCGCGCCTGCGTCACGAGCGCGTTGAGCGCGATCGGCGACGCGCCGTCGGTCGCCGGATTGAGCCACCGCGCGAGATCGGCGGCCTGATGGCCGATCGACGCGATCCGGCCGGCGGCGCGCTCCATCTGCGCGTAGGCCTGAAGGCGGTCGTCCTCGCTGAGCCGGCCGCCGCTGAGCATGCGGGCGTAGCCGCCGATGACCGCGGAGGGCGATCGCAGCTCGTGCGCGAGCAGTGAAAACACGCGAGACCAGTCCATGGTGCTCATGATGATAGTCCTGCGCCCAGCACGACCTGGACCTCGTGACGACGCCCGTCGTCGAGGATCGGAATCTTCGCGGCGTCAACCGCCGCGCCGTCCAGCTGCGCGGATCCCACGCCGCGGCATTGATGGCGAGGATTGAGGACGGTGATCTCGTATTCCGCGGATCCAAACCGGCAGGCGATCGCGCACGACGGCCAGCCGGCAGGAATGCACGGATCGATCTGAAATGTCGCACCGCGTCGACGCAGGCCGAGCAGGCTCTCGAGCCCCGTGCGATACATCCACGCGGCCGATCCCGTGTACCACGTCCATCCGGCGCGCCCCGAGTGCGGCGTACGATCGTAGACGTCTCCCGCGACGACGTACGGCTCGCCCTTGTAGGTGGCGAGCTGTGACGGCGTTCGCGTGTGGTTGATCGGGTTGAGCAGATGGAAGAGCTCGACCGCTTCGTCGCCGCTGCCAAGTTTTGCGATCGCCATCACGACCCAGAGCGCGGCATGCGTGTACTGCCCGCCGTTCTCGCGGATGCCGGGCGGATAGCTCTTGATGTAGCCGGGATCCTGATCGGACCGATCGAACGGCGGCGTGAGCAGCCGGATCAGCTGCGGTCCGCGCGCGATGAGCTTGGCGCGCACCGCGTCCATCGCGCGCTCGGCCAGCGACGCCGGCACCGCGTCGGAGAGCACCGCCCAGCTCTGCGAGATCGAATCGAGCTGGCATTCGTCGTTCGACGCGGATCCGAGCGGCGTGCCGTCGTCGTAGTACCCGCGGCGGAACCACTCGCCGTCCCAGGCGAGATCGAGCCGTGACGACAATGCGGCCGCGTCCTGGCGGTACCGCGCGGCCCGCGCGCCGTCGCCGATCTCGTCGCAGACCTGCGCGAAATCGGTCAGCACGTTGTGCAGGAAGAATCCGAGCCACGTGCTCTCGCCCCGGCCCTCGGGGCCCACGCGATTCATCCCGTCGTTCCAGTCGCCGCTGCCGATGAGCGGCAGCCCGTGGGCGCCGGTCGTCGATCCCTTCTGGATCGCGCGCACGCAGTGCTCGAAGAGCGTCGCCTGCGCGCGGCTCGTCGTGGCTTGCGCGTAGGACTCGACGACACCCGGATCGAGCGGCGGCGCCTCGACGAAGGGCACGAGGATGTCGAGCACTTCGCGGTCGCCTGTCGTGAGCACGTAGTGCGACGTGACGTAGGGCAGCCACAACATGTCGTCCGAGCACCGGCTGCGCAGCCCGCGGTTCGTGTCCTGGTGCCACCAGTGCTGGACGTCGCCTTCGACGAACTGATGACTCGCCGCGCGCAGGATCTGATCGCGCGCCAGGTCGGGACGCGTGTGCACGAGCGCCATCACGTCCTGCAGCTGATCGCGGAAGCCGAACGCGCCGCTCGGCTGATAGAACCCGGTGCGGGCCCACAGACGGCTGCTCACGCTTTGATAGAGCAGCCAGCCGTTCATCAGCAGATCGAAGGAATCGTCCGGTGTCTTCACCTGGACCGCGCCGAGCAGGCGATCCCACTGGCTCGCGACGGCCACGAGCGATCGCTCGGCGGCCGCCGAGCTCGCGTGCCTGGCGATCAACTGTCGCGCGTGATCGGCATCGCGCCCCTGGCCCAGGATGAAGACGAGCGACGTCGTCTGGCCCGGCTCGAGCGCGACGTGGACGTGCAGCGCCGCGCAGGGATCGAGTCCCGCGCCAAATCGGTCGGAGAGAAACGCGTCGACGACGCCCTGCGGCGAGGCCAGCGTCTGATGGCGGCCGAGAAAGCTCTGGCGATCGCCCGTCGCCGCAAAGGGCACTTCGCTGGCCGCGAGAAACGCGACGTGTCCGGCAAACGCCTCCGCATAGGGATTGCGCGCGAGCACGGCGCCGATGTCCGGCGCGTGCTCGGTGACGACGTGCATCGACTGGCCTTCGCGCGGCGGCCCGAGCCACCATTGCGCGTAGGCGAACACGCTGAGCGTGACCGCCTCGCGGCCGAGATTGGTCAGCAGCAGCCGCTGGAACTTCACGGGATCGGCCGGGTCGACGAACACGGCCAGCTCGTGCTTGACCGAGTCGATCGTGCGCGTGAACCGCGTCACGCCGAATCCGTGGTGCGTCAGGGGCGGCCCGTCGCTCGGCGCGCGCCGCGCCGGACCGGGCGTCGGACACCACACCCGGCCGGTCCGTTCGTCGCGGATGAAGATCGCTTCCGATGTCGGGTCGCTCACCGCATCGTTGGCAAACGGCGTGAGGCGGTTCTCGCGGCTGTTGCCGGCCCACGTGTGCGCGCTGCCGCTCGCCGTGATGAGCGTCCCGAACCCGGGATTCGCGAGGACGTTCGACCACGGTAGCGGCGTTGGATCGTCGCCGGTCGTGACGATGATGTATTCGCGGCCGTCCGCGGAAAATCCACCCGCGCCATTGGGGAAGAGGAGTGGCGGCACGTCGAGCTCGACGGGCGGCGCGAATCGCACCGCCACCGACCCGCGCGGGCGCGCCACCGGCCAGGAGTCGTGATGCTGCTCGAGGTGCGCGCCGAGATCGCCGACGTCATCGCTCAGCACCGCGCGCGCGCTGGCGAGCACGACGGCGCGGCCGTCGCGGCCGATCTGATCGCTCCGCAAGAGGAAGACGCCGCCCGGGCGATGCTTCCACGCCCGCCACGGGCCCGACTCGATGAGCTCCGCCAGATGCGAGTGCATCTCGTCGAGGTAGCTGACGGGAATCTCGTTGAGCACCACGACGTCCGCCGCGAGGCCCTTGAGCCGCCAGTACTCCTGCGCCTGCAGGACCTGGCGGACGAGGTTGAGATCCTCGCCCCGTACGAGCCGCACGGCGACGATTGGCAAGTCCCCGGAAATGCCGAATGGCCACAATCCGGCTTGGCCCTGGCGGTTCTCCGCGAGCTCGGCCGGCGTCGTGCGAAGCGAGCGATCGAGCCCGATCGCGCGTGACGCCAGGCGATCGAACAGCATCGCGTCGGCGCTCGAGATCTCGAGCGGCGTCAGGGCGTGCTGGGCGTGCGTGAACGCCAGCGCGAGCGCCCGCGAGGTCGTCCGCGGATCGTGGTAGCGGCGCGCAAGCGCCTCGGCCGCGTCACGATCGTCGGCGACGCCGAGCGCAAAGCACAACCGCACGACGGCGCCCGGCGCCAGACGCACGCGCTGTCGCAGGCTCAGGATCGGATCGAGGACCACGCCGGCCGTGAGCGACAGCGGACGGCCGTCGAGCGCGGCCGGATCGTGCACCGTCCGGCCGCGGCCGAGAAACGCGGCGCGATCGGTGTCCCACTCCACGGGGCCCTGGACGCCGCGGTCGAGCCCGAGCACGTGCACCGCAAACATCTCGCGGTCGCTCGCGTGCCGCTGCCGCCGGTGGCACAGCAAGGCCGTGCTCGCCGGCAGGTACTCGGTCTCGAGAAACAGCTTGGCGAACGCCGGGTGTGAGAAGTCGTCGGCGGGCGGCGCCAGCACGATCTCCACATAGCTTGTGACTTCGAGCTCGCGCGCGCGGTCTCCCTGGTTCGTCAGCGTGAGCCGGCGCACCTCGACGTCGTCTTCCGTCGACACCGCGATGTCGAGCGCGGTCGCGAGATCGCCGTCACGCCGGCGGATCGACACGCGATCGGATCGGCACGTGACGAAGTAGTCGTCCGGCTCGCGCCGGGTGGGCTGATAGCCGGCGGACCACACCGTGCCCGCGCGCACGTCGCGGATGTACAGCGCCACACCGCCGTTGTCGCACGTCGAATCGTCGCGCCACCGCGTGACCGCCTGCCCGCGGCAGAGGCTCCGGCCCGCGCCGCTGTTGGTCACGCCGACGACGTACTGGCCGTTCGAGAGGTACTGCGTGTGCGGATAGGTACTGTGCGGCGAGCGGAACCGCCGCTCGGTCATCACGGGTTGCGACAACGGCGCGCGCGTGTCGTCCACGGGCCGCGCTTCGAGCGTCGGCGCCTCGCGCGGCACGCGCTCCTGGAGCAGCAGGTCGGTCGCGCGCACGCGCGGATCCGCGTGAAAGCGCCGGACCATCCGCCCGCTCAAAAGGACGTTCGACAGCGCCACCAGGATCATGCCCTGGTGATGCGCGAGGTGGTTGGGCACGACGATGCCGTGGCCGCGGCCGAGATGCGACGGTTCGTCGGCCGAGATCGGCTGACGATTGGTGTAGTCGATCGCGTCGAAGAAGCCGTGATCGCCGCGCATCTGCTCGCGCTCGAGGTAGCGCAGGTTGTCGGTGGCCGACGCCGGGCGCAGCATCGCACCGAGCGCGGACGCGTACGGCGCGACGACAAGCTCGTCGGCGAGCCCGCGCTTCAAACCCAGTCCGGGCACGCCGAAGGCCTTGTACTGATAGTTGCCGAGGCGATCGGTGAGGTTGTACGCCGATTCGGAGACGCCCCACGGCACGTGATGCGCGTCGGCGTACTCGACCTGCCGCGCGAGCGCCTGCCGGCACGAGACGTCGAGCAGCGTGTCCGGGTAGCTGCGCATCAGCAGCAGCGGCATCAGGTACTCGAAGAGCGATCCGCTCCACGAGATCAGCACGGGCACGCCCCGCACGCTCGTGACCGATCGGCCGAGATGAAACCAGTGCGTCTCGGGCACGTCGCCCTTGGCGATGGCGAGGAAGCTCGCGAGGCGCGCCTCGGAGGCGAGCAGATCGTAGCGTGTGGCGTCGAGGCGGCCCGGCCCCGTCGCGTCCGCCATCCGGTAGCCGATCGAAAACAGGTGGCGCGTCCGGTCGTAGAGGAAGCCGAAGCGCATCGAATCGAAGAGCCGCGCCGATCGATCCGCGAGGCGCTCGAGCGCGATTCGTTCCGGCGTGCCCGGCGTCGGGCCATCCGTGCCGGCGGCGACCTCGCGCAGGCCGGACGCCAGCGCCACGAATGCGGCGGCGAGATTGCCGCTGTCGACCGTGGACACGTACGCGGGGTTGAGCGGCGCGAGCGTCTCGGTGTCGTACCAGTTCAACCAGTGGCCCTCGTGCCGCTCCATCGACTCGAGGGTCGTCAGCGTGTTCGTGACGCGCGTCACGAGCGAGCTCACGTCGATGAAGCCGAGGTCGTAGGCCGCGAGCGTCGACAGCAGCGCCATCGCGATGTTGGTCGGCGACGTCCGCCGGGCGACGCGCGCGTCCGGCGTGAACTGCACGTTGTCGGGCGGCAGATGGTGATCGGCGCCGGTGACGAACTCGTCGAAGTAGCGCCACGTGGATCGGGCGACGTCCTCGAGGTAGCGGCGGTCCGTGTCGTTCAGGCTCGGCGGCCGGCGCACCATCGGGCGGCTCAACCAGAACGCGATGAGCGGCGCCATCGTCCACAGCGCGATGAACGGCGCGGCGACCGCAAGCGCCGACGGCCGTTTGATGAGCACCAGCGTCAGCGCGCCGAGCGCGACGGCGGGGCTCGCGACCATCTGCGAGAAAAAGAACTGCCGGCTCGGCCGCTCGCGCCGCGCGACGCTCTCGGCCGTCTCCCACTCGAGCAGGCGCCGTCGTGTGATGGCCAGCCGCACGAGCGTGATGGCGATTGCGTGCACCATCTCAGCCGCTTGATTCGCGAGGAAGGTGAGGTGGAGCGCGCACTGGATCGCGGCCGTGCGGATGTTCTCCGCCGCCGTGCGCCAGAACACCGACCATCGCTGCGCGCGCGCCGGGCCGGTGAGAACTTCGGCCAGGCGTTGATAGAGCGGGAAGCCGACAGCCGCGAGCGCGGCCAGCGTCCACGCCCAGGGACGTCCGGGCAGCGCGATCCAGCCGGCGACGAAGAGCGCCACCGTCGCCGGTCCCACGAGACTGCGGCGCAGGTTGTCGACGATCTTCCAGCGCGAGATCGCGGGCAGCCGGTTGCGCTCGAGGCCCTGGCGCGTCCGGACGACGGGGAAGAGCCACTGGAGGATCTGCCAGTCGCCGCGCACCCAGCGATGCTGCCGGCGCGCGTAGGCGAGCACGCTCGACGGGTAGTCGTCGACGACTTCGACGTCCGAGACCAGGGCCGTGCGCGCGTACAGGCCTTCGAAGAGGTCGTGCGAGAGCAGCGTGTTCTCCGGCACGCGCCCGTCGAGCACCGCGCGGAACGCGTCGACTTCGTACAGGCCCTTGCCGGTGAAGATGCCCTCGCCGAACAGATCCTGGTACACGTCGGACACCGCGGTCGTGTACGGATCGACGCCCGTGTGGCCGGCGTACGTGCGCGCGAAGATCGAGCCGAGCGCGCTCGCCATCGTCACGCTGACACGCGGCTGCAGGATGCCGTAGCCCTGCACGACGCGGCCGATGACGCGGTCGACGCGCGGCCGGTTGAGCGGATGCGCGATGATGCCGATCAGCTTCTTGGCCGCGTCGCGCGGCAGGAAGGTGTCGCGGTCGAGCGTCAGGCAGTACCGCACGCCCGGCAGCACGTCGAGCGCGCCGACCTGCACGACGTAGCCGGTGTCGGCGGCGCCGCGCAGCAGCGCGTTGAACTCTTCGATCTTGCCGCGCTTACGCTCCCAGCCCATCCAGACACGCTCGCTCTCGTTCCACAGGCGATCGCGGTGGAAGAGAAAGAAACGATCCTCGTGGCCGGCGCCGAATCGGCGCGTGAGCGAGGCCAGGCCGTCGCGCGCCGCCGCCAGGATCGCCGCGTCGTCCGGCCGGTCGCGCGTCGCCGAGTCCTCGAAATCGCTCAGGATAGCGAAGTGGATGTTGGGATCGAGGTTAGCGAGCGCCAGCACTTCGAGGTGCTCGATGAGCTCCTCGGCGCGCTCGACCGACGTCAGCAGCGTCGGGATGATGACCATCGTCCGCGCCTCGGCCGGCACGCCCCCGAGAAAGTCGAGGCGCACAAGGCGACGCGGGTGCACGATCCAGAGCGCGAGCCGCTGCACCACGCCCGCCGCGACGTCGCTCATCGGAATGGCGAGCAGGACGGCGGTCACGATCATCGTCATCACGGACGCGCCGTTGGCGCGCGCGTAGGTCACGCCGGCGGCGACCAGCCAGGCGGTGAGCGCGACGATCGCGGTCAGGTACAGGGCCGCCGCGTGATGCCGCGCGAACCGGGCGAGCCGGCGGGCGATGGGCACCGAGCCGCTCGCGCGCCTTTCGAAGTCATCGCGGCCGGCGTCGATCAGATGGAAACCGACGTGCGCCGCGCGGTCGCCGGGCGAGGACCGCTGCGCGCACTCGCGCGCGACGGCCACGGCGAGGCCCGCGACGCGCAGCTGATCGTCGCCGGCGGGCCGGGCGATTTGTTCGACCGCCTGACGGAGACGATCGCGGCTGAGGAAGTCCATCCGGCGGTAAGCGCCCGCCGGATCGAGCCGGAGCGTCCGCTCGACCGGGCTCACGGCCTCGACGTACTCGCGCCAGTCGAGCGACGCGCAGAGGCGCAGGCTCGTGATCGTGTTGGCGACCGACACCTGCAGCGCCGCCTGGCGCTGCAGCTCGGTGCGGATGACGTCTTCGTTCGTCAGCTGACGGCTGGACAGGTGGCGTTCGACCGCCTGCTGCACTTCGTTGCGAAACGGCGTGTACTCGCGGAGCCGGAGCAGCATCTGCACCAGATGCGCCGGGTGCAGCGTCGCCGGCCAGTCCCTGAATCGCCGGGCCGATTTCTGCCGGGCGAACTCCTCATCGGCCGACTTGCGCGCGGCCCGCGCCGTCAGCACTTCGTCGGTCGCGGCGCGGAGGCTGCCGATGAGCGCAAGCGTCAGCGCGCTCGGCCACGCCCACAGCTCGCCGATCGTGAGCGGCGTCACCGTCTGGAAGCTGTTCAGAAACCGCCGGAGCTGGTCGGCGTCGAGCCGGCTGTCGCTGTGCAGCACGAGATCCGTCGCGAGCGCCGTGATCCGCGCCTGCGATTCCGGTCCGTCCGCGACGACGGGCAGCTGCCGCGCGTAGGCCTTGGGCAGATGGTGGCGCGCCTGGCGCGCTTCCGCCGCGATGACGTGGAAGTTGTCGAGCAGCCACTCGCCCGCGGCCGAAATGAACACGCCCGATCGCGCGTCGTCCGTCAGGATCTCGTAGGCGCGCGTGAGCAGCCGCATGTCGTCGTGGAAGCGACGGACGACGTTCGGCGCGCGCCGCCGCCGCGACGGATCGACGACGTACGTGCGGGCGAGCAGTTTGGCGCGTTCTTCGAGACGTTCGACGCTGAGCAGCTCGGGCCGGGGCGCGGCCGCCGGCCGCCCCGCGGCGCGATCAGCGACGCCGGCTGGAGACATCGGGAACGTCCTCGCCCAGCGCAGTGGCCAGATCGATCTGGTGTTCCTGCTCCTGGATCAGGATTTCGCGGATGTCCTCGGCGATAGCGAACTCCGACAGCGCTTCGCACTCTTTGACGCGTTCGCGGTACGCGCGAACGGTGTTGTTCTCGTTGTCGAGATCAGCCTTGAGCATCGCGCGGGCCTCGCGCGTCGAGACAACCGGTAGAGCCACGGTCGTGGGCGTGCCTCCGAGATAGTCGATGTGCTTGGCGATCGTGAGCGCATGCTGCAGCTCCTGTCCGGCATGCGCTTCCAGCTCTTTGGCGATCGCCATGTACTCCGCTCCGCGCAGCGTCTGCGAGTAGACGATGTAGGCGATCACCGCCTGGTATTCGCGGGACAGATCTTCGTTCAGATGAGCAATGAGGGTCTTGCGCGCGTTCGAGACGGCCACGGTTGCCTCCGGCCATCACCATGCGAAGTTCGTGCCGCGTCCATCGAAATCTACCGCTCCGGACACGCCGGATGCCAGCAAGATCGGCCGCCCACGGATTGTCGCGGATCGACGTGTGGATCGTGAGCTACCCAAAAACAGTCGCGGGCTTCCGTGAAAGGGTTACACGGCCCCGCTTCGATCACGCCGCGTAGCCTCTGCGCTGGCATCGCCCTTGCTCAACTCACAGCGACGGCGGTGTGTCGTCAGGAGGCTGTGATGAACAAAGACCAGCTGCAGGGCAAATGGCATCAGGTGAAGGGCGCGGTCAAAGCTCAGTGGGGCAAGCTCACGAATGACGACCTGGACGAGATCGACGGCAACCTCGAGCGGCTCGTCGGCATCGTGCAGGAGCGATACGGCTACGCGCGGGATCGCGCCGCCAGGGAAGTCGAAGATTTTCAGCGTCGGCATGCGTCGGCGGCCGAAGAAGCCTCGCGGACGCGGTAATGCGTGAGATGCCCTCCGTGGCGCTCGGATGGAGGTGTGTGATGACCCGAGCATCGTGGCGTTTTGTCTTCGTGGCGGCCCTCGTGGTGCTGGCCGGCCTCGCGTTGACGGCGATCGTCGGCGCACAGGCGGATAGCCCGGACATCACGGCCGTGCAGCCGAATCCCGTGCAGCCGGCGATGGACCCGCAGCCCATTTCGGTCAGCGGGCACGGCTTTCTCTCGCGACTGGTGTTGAGCGTGACCGGGCCGGACGGTAACGCGCTCGAGTATCGCGAGCCGGCGATTCGCGATCGACAGGAGCGCTCGTTCGTCGTGCCGGTGGTCTTCGCGACCGCCGGACGCTACACGCTCGTCGTGACGAATACCGACGGGGGCGCGTCGAACGCCTTCACCGTGCAGGCGAAAGCGCAGAGCGTCGCGCCGGCGATCGAAGGCATCAAACCGGAGCGGCTGCAGGCGTCGATGAATCCGCAGTCGCTTCAAGTCCAGGGACAGCGGTTCGCGCCGGGACTCACCGTGCTCGTAACCGATCCGACCGGCACGGTGCAGACGATCGGCGGCGCGCAGGTGTCCGACGTGCGGCCGACGTCGATGCAGGTGATGGCGACGCTCGAGCTGCCTGGCGACTACACGATGGTCGTCACGAGCCCTGGCGGCGTCACGTCCAACGCGTTCGCGTTTCACGTCAACCGTTCGGTCGAGCCGCGGTGATGTGCGGTGACGCGCCGGCGGCGATCTCGAATCGGGCCATTGGCAGCGGCACTCGTGATGCTGTCGATCGCCGCCGCCTGCAAGGAGCAGGGCGGCGTCAAGGTCAGTGACTTCACGCTCGTCGGCGTGCACGCGTTTTCCGCCAAGGACGTCCTGAAGGTCCTGGCGACGCAGAAGAGCAGCTGGATCCCCGGTTCGACCCCACAGTATTTCGATCGCGCGGACTTCGAGGCCGACCTCAAGCGCATCCAGGCGTTCTACACCGATCACGGCTATCCCCACGTGCGCGTGACGGACGTCAAGGTCGACGTCGACGAGCCGCACCAGGCCGTCAAGCTGACCGTGACGATCGACGAAGGCACTCCGGTGATCGTGGACGAGGTGCGCTTCAGCGGCTTCGAGGTGCTCGACGAAGGCCCGCGCAACTCGCTGAAGACCGTGCCGCTCAAAGCGGGCGCGGTCCGCGATCGCGACAACGTCAAGGCAACACGCGACCTCGCCCTCCAGCTCCTCAACAACGGCGGCTATCCGGAGGCCTACGTCGACGCGGCCGAGCGACCCAACAGCGCGCCGGACCACGTCATCGTCTCGTTTCGCGCAGACGCGGGACCGCTGATGAAGTTTGGCGACGTCTCGATCGACGGATTGAAGGACGTCGATGAAGACGTCGTGCGCCGTGAGGTCGCGTTCAAGACCGGCGCGACCTTCAAATCCGGGCAGGTCGTGCGCACGCAGCACCGCCTGTCGCGCCTCGAGGTGTTCCAGGTCGTCAGCGTGACGCCGCGCACCGAGGAAGCGAAGGGCGATCTCGTGCCGGTCCGGATCACCGTCGCCGAAGGGCCGCCTCGCCAGCTGAAACTCGGGCTCGGGTACGGATCGGAAGAGCACGCGCGCGCGACGTTCAACTGGCGTCACGTGAACTTCATGGGTGGCGCGCGACAGGCTGAGATCCAGGCGAAGGCCTCGTCCATCGATCAAGGATTCAAGTTCTCGATTCTCGAGCCGTACCTGAAACGACCGGGACTCGATCTCGAGGTGACCGGAACGATCTGGCGGACCCATCAACTGACGTACGACTCGCAGACGTACGGCGGACGCGTGACGCTTGGCTACCATCACGAGACCCGCCTGGGCGAAGGACGGCCGATCGTCCGCTATCACTACCGCCTGGCCTACGTGCACGAGTACCTCCGCTACGGCATCACGCAAGCGGGACTCGAGGATCAGTCGTCGCGCATCGAGCGCATCGCGCTCGGTCTCGATCCCGTGACCGGCCGCGGTGCCGGCACGCTTGCCGCCATCGACTTCGACGCCGAGCGCAACGTCGTCGACAACCTGCTCGATCCGCACAAGGGCCTGACGCTGGCGGGGCACCTCGAACACGCGGCTCCCTGGGCGCTGGGATCGTACCGATTCGACGAGGTGACGGGCGATGTGCGCAGCTACATTCCCGTCGGTTCATCGGTGCTCGCGATGCGTGCGCACGCTGGATCGGTGTACGCGGGCGCGCCGTCCACGCTGCCGTTTTCGAAGTTGTACTTTCTTGGCGGCGCGATGAGCGAGCGCGGCTGGGGGCGATTCGAGATCAGCCCGCTCGACGCGAACGGCCTGCCCGTCGGCGGCCGGACATTTGCCGAAGCGTCGGTCGAAATGCGCGTTCCGCTCACGCTGAAGATGACCGTCGTCGGCTTCGTCGACACCGGTGACGTCAAGCTCGGCAGCGGCTCGTTCCGCGCGCTGACGCCTCGAACCGACGTCGGCGCCGGCGTCCGCTACGGCACGCCGATCGGCGTCGTGCGCGTCGACTACGGCTACCAGTTGAATCCGATTCCTGGTCTCGTCATCAACGGCAACCCGGAAGTCCGGCACTGGCGGATTCACTTCAGCATCGGACAGGCGTTCTGACATGTCCCGACGCCTTCGACGCGCGCTCTTCGTCGTCCTCACGCTGTTGTTGGTGTCGGCGCTGGCCGTCGTGCTCGTACTTCAATCGGACTGGCTGCGCGATCGATTGCGGCATCTGGCCATGTCACAGGCGGCCACCTACCTCGCGGGCCAGCTGACGATCGGCCACTTGAGCGGCTCGCTGTTTCACGACGTCGTGCTGGACGATGTGACGCTCACGCAGGAAGACGGCCTCGTGACGCACGCCGCGCGCATCGGCATCAAGTACGACTGGCGCGTACTGGTGCAGCGTCATCTCGTGTTCGACGACCTGCTGGTCGAGCAGCCGACGGTGCGCATCGCGGAAGGGCCGGCCGGCTGGAACGTCGCGCATCTCCTTCGCAAGCGCGACAGCGCCGGCAAGCCGCTCGCGCTGCTGATCGATCGACTGCGTCTCGTCGATGGCGATGTCACGGTGATCCCCGCGGCCGGCGCGGCCAGGCACCTCCGCGCGTTGAACGCGGACGCGCGGCTGGTCCGAACGAGCGACCGCTTCATCGCCGAGCTCACCAACGTCTCGCTGCACGACGACGCGTCAGGGTACGACGTGCGTCAGCTGGCGGGCCGGCTCGAGGACGGCTTGCGGCTGGTGGACGTGACGTTCGCGGCCGATCGTGAGTCGGCCCGTGTCGGCGGACGCGTGAAGGCGACGTCCGACGAACGAGGGCGCCACGCCGACGTGTCGCTCGATCTCGCGACCGTCGATCTCCAGGCGTTCTTCCAGGATCCGAGGTGGCGGACCAATCTGTCGCTTCACGCCGACGCGCACGTCGACGCGCCACCGAGCGCGCTCGATGCCGCGACGTTCACGTTCAAGGTCAAGGGCACGCACGCGAAAGCGGTGGGCTACGAGGGCACGGACCTCACGGCGACCGGGCAGTGGGCGCGCGGCCAGCTGAAATTCGACGCCGCCGCGTCCGGCTATGGCGGCGCCGCGACCGTTCGCGCGACCTGGCAGTTGGTGTCAGACCCGCCTTCGCCGCGCCGCGGCTACGGCGAGGCGAGCCGGGGTCAGACCCCGGGGTTCGACGGCGCCGGCACGTTCCGCAACGTCTCGTTGCCGAAGCTGCCGCCGGCGCTCAAGCTGCCGCCGCTCGAGAGCCGGCTGGCCGGGAAGTATCAGGTACATCAGGACGCGTCCGGCTGGCGAGCGAACGTCGTGCTCGACCCGTCAACCGTCGAAGGCGCGTCGATTGCCGCCGGAACCACCGGATCGCTGGACCAGCGCTCGGGCGTCACGACGTACACGGCGGACGGTGATCTGGAGGGCCTCGACCTCAATCGCCTCGCCGGGCCGCTCGATCTGCCGTTTCTCGCCGAGGCCCGCTATCGCAGCCGGCTGACCGGTCACTTCAACGTCGACGGCCGCGAAGGCTGCGCCGACGCCGGGTGCGCGTCGAAGCGATCGATCCACGCCACCACGACAATGGCCGACGCTGCGCTCGGCGACACGAAGCTCTTCGATCTGACGAGCAGCATGACCTTCACCGATCCCCGCCTCGAGATCGTCGCGCGCGGCCGCGTCGAGCGGCTGACGACGGAGACGATGGGCATCGGTGCGGGGACGGTGCTCGATCTGAACGGCACCGTCGACGGCACGCTGGTCATCGACGACGTGCGCGCGCCGGTCTCGATGACGGGCATGAGCGCGACCGGTCTGGTCAACCTGACGCCATCGACGATCGCGGGCGTGAAAATCGATCAAGCGGAGCTCGACGGCTCTCTGGCCGGTGGCACGCTGACGATTCGGCGCGGCGTGGCGACCGGCGTCGGCGTCAAGGCCGACGCGTGCGGCACGATTGCCTTCGGCGAGACCGGCGCGTCGGCGCTCGACGTGACGATCGACGCGGACGACCTCACCGCGATCGGCGCGTGGTCGGGGCAGCCGATCGCCGGTGCCGGCCACGTCGAAGCGCACGTCGCTGGTCCGCACGATCAGCCCGACGTCACGGGGCGCTACTCACTCAGGCAGATCTCGTACGGGACGGACATCAGCGCGCTCGCGCTCAACGGCGATTTGCACGCGACGATGCCGGCGTGGCGTCCGGCCGACGCGACATTCAGCACGAAGACCGAAAGCACCTTCGTCAAGATCAAGTCGGTCGAAATCACGCGGGTGAACGGTCAGGCCAGCTACGCGAACGACCAAATCGATCTCGACGCCGATCTGGCCGACGCGACGCGGGAGATCAAGGTCGCCGGCCAGCTCGCGCTGTCCGCGCCCAATCGGGCGTTGTCGATCCGCACGCTGTCGCTCACGACCGCCGGTGAGACCTGGACGCTGCCGGCCGGAACGACGGCCGTGCTGCGCGCCGACGCGACGAAGTTCGAAGTGAACGACCTGACGCTCGCGAGGGACGGGCAGCGCGTGAGCGCAGAGGGCGCGTTCGCGCTCACGCCGGAGGGCGCGCCGGGCGCCGCCGGCATCCACGTGCGGCTCGAACAGGTGCAGCTCGCCGACGCCAACCGCCTGGTGCTCGGCACGCGCAAGCTCGAGGGCCTCGTGAATGGCGAGGTCACGATCGCCGGGCCGGTGGCGGACCTGCGCGTGAACGGCGAGATGGCGATCACGAACGGCACGGTCGAGGAGACGCCGTTCGAGTCGATGCGGGCGCAGGTCGCGCTGGCCAATCACGATCTGACGCTCGACGCGACGATCGTGCAGTCGGCCGGCAATCAGGTGAAGGCGGCCGGACATGTCCCGGTCGGCGCGGGGTCGATGTCCTCGCCCCGGCCGATGGACGTGTCGATCACGAGCACGCAGATCGATCTTGGTCTCGCGCAGATGTTCACGAGCAGCGTGACGAACATCGGTGGCAGCGGCGCCATCAACCTGAAGCTCACCGGGTCCCCGCAGGCGCCAATCGTCGACGGCACGGTCGACGTGGCCAACGGCACGTTCACGATCGCCGGCGGCGGCGTCACGTACAGCAAGATCACGGCCGGACTGGTGTTCAAGGCGAATCATCTCGCGATCCAGACGCTCGAAGTGCACGACAACGACGACCACCTGCTGCGCGTCGTCGGCGACTTCGACGTGCTGGGCGAAGCGGAAAACCGCGCATTCAACGTGCAGCTTCACGCCGAGTCGTTTCACGTGCTCAAGAACGAAATGGGCACGCTGCAGGTCAACGCCGACGTCAATCTCACCGGCGATCTGGCGGCGCCCGTCGTGAAAGGCGACCTGCGGCTGGACAGCGGCCGGCTGGAAGTCGCGCAGATCCTCGAGCGAACGACGAAGAGCGCGTACAGCACGACGCCGGGGGAGCCGCTCGCCGCCGAGCCGGTCACCGACACGCCGCTTGTGCCTGCCAGGCCGGAGACGCCGGCGACGCCGCCTCCGCCGGTGAAGCCGAAAGAAAAGAGCTTGTTCGATCGCGTCGATCTCGACCTGTCGGTGCGGCTGCCGGACAACCTCGTGATGCGCGGCCGCGGGCTGCGCGCCGCGGGATCGACGCTGGGGCTGGGCGACATGAACGTCATCGCCGGCGGCGACCTGCGGATTCGCAAGCCGCCGAGCAGTCCGCTCGACGTGCTCGGCAACATCGAGCTCGTCCGCGGGACCTACACGTTCCAGGGCCGCCGGTTCGACGTGCAGCGCGGCAGCGAGGTGCGGTTCCGCGGCGTCGAGCCGACGAACCCGGCGCTCGATGTCTCGGCCGAGCGGGACGTCAACGGCGTCGCGGCGACCGTGCACGTGACCGGCACCGCGAGGCGTCCGCAGCTGACGCTGACGAGCCAGCCGCCGCTCGACCAGGCGGAAATCCTGTCGCTCATCGCGTTCGGGCAGCCGCTGGGCGACCTCGGCCAGGGCCAGCGGCTCTCGCTGGCCGAGCAGGCGGGCCTCATGGCCGCGGGCACGATCACGACGCCGCTCGGCGACTCGATCGCGCGCGCGCTCGATCTGGATCTCTTCGAGATTCTGCCGCCGAGCGACAGCGAGCAGCGCCCGGTCGTCTCTGTCGGCAGCCAGATCGGCTCGCGCGTCTACGTCGGCGCCAAGCAGGAAGTCGGCGGCGACAGCTCCGCCGTGACGTTCGAGTACCGTTTCGCGCGATTCCTCAGGCTCGTGACGACGTTCGCGCAGGGTGCGCTGCAGGCGCACACGCTCGAGCGCAGCGAGACGGCTGGAATCGACCTGCTGTTCGTGTTTCGCTACTGAATCTCGAGGAGGTAACGCATGTTCGTTCCGCACGGCGCTCTGAAACGCGTGATCGCGACCGCCCTCATGTCCGGGGGCATTGCTGTGGCCTACGCTCAAGGCGACGTGACCGTACGCGGCTGCGTCGAGCGCGACGCGGCCGCGTCGACGCCGATCTACAAGCTCGTCACGTCGGCGCCCGTCAAGATCTACCGCCTGACCGCGCCGAAGGACATCGACGTGGCCGCGCACGCCGGCCACACCGTGGACGTGACGGGCGCGGTCTCAGCCGATCCGCCGGGGCGATCGTCGAGTCGTGAGCCTGAGTTGGTAGTGAAGAAGCTGACGATGGTGAGTGATAAATGTGGTTCCGCCCTTCGACAAGCTCAGGGCGCCCCGAGCTTGTCGAGGGGCGCGGTTCCGGGGTTCCGGAGTTCCGGGGTTCGCCAAGACTGAGCCCGCGTGCGAGCAGAACCCCGGAACCTCGGAACTCCGGAACCCCGGAACCATGCGGTTACTTGATCGTGAGATTGTCCGTGACCTTCAGGACGCCGTCAGTGTTCTGCGCGAGCATGACCGCTTGCTTGCGGCCCATCTCGGTCTTGACGGTGCCGTTGAGCGTGACCACGCGGTCCTTCGTGTCGACGTTGATGCTGCTGCCCTTGAGCAGATCGTCACCCATGAAGAACCACTTCACCTTGGTGGTGATCCACGCGTCGGTGACGGCTTCGCCGGTCTTGCGCATGCCGTTCTTCGCGCGCTCGGTCAGCGTCTTGTCCGCGTCCTTGTCGATCGCGACCTGGTTGTCGACCTTCAGGACGCCGTCGACCTTGGCGAGCTTGCCCGCTTCGGCCTTCTGCGCCTCGGTCGCCACCGTGCCGGTCAGCATGACGTTGGCGTTTTCGACTTTCACGCGCACGTCGTACTTCTTGACGACCGGCGAGGTCTCGAGACGATATTCGATCCGGTCCTTGATCGAGTCGTCGGTGGCCTTGGTCTGGGCCTGCAACGCGGGGCGCAGGCCCGGCACGCCGATCGAAGACATCAGCAGCGCGGCCAGGAGCGTTCCGTACGAACGAGTCTTCAGTCTTGCCATGAGCAAACCTCCAGAAAGCTGGCCCACACCGCGGGCCCCGTTGGAGTCGATCACTGCAAGATGAAGGCCGGAATCTTTGGCGTGTTTGCGAGAGGACGCGGGAGCGCGATGCCCGAGTTGGGCGGGCCGCTACCCAGCCTGAGGCGCGCGGGTCCCACGGCGCAGTTAAGATAGCGGGCTCACGCTCATGACGCCGACACGGGCCCGCGACCGCGTTGCCGCCACGCCCGGCCTGCGCGATCTCGCCGACCAGATGTTCTCCCGCGCGTCCGGCGCAAGGCTGCGCGAGGGCAACGCAATTCGTCTGCTCAAGAACGCCGCAGAGAACTACCCCGCCTGGCTCGAAGCGATCCGTACCGCGACACGCTCGATCCACGTGGAGATGTACATCGTCCACGAGGACGATCAGGGGCGGATGTTCGCGGACGCGCTCATCGCACAAGCCAAAGCCGGCGTGCGCGTGCGCCTGGTCTACGACTGGGTCGGCGGATTCAACAACACCTCGCGCGGGTTCTGGAACCGCCTGCGCGAGGGCGGCGTCGACGTGCGCTGCTACAACCCGCCGCACTTCGACAGTCCGATCGGCTGGCTCAGCCGCGACCATCGCAAGGTGATCGTCGTCGATCGGGCGGTCGCGTTCGTGACGGGCCTCTGCATCGGTCAGGCGTGGGCCGGCGATCCCGCGCGTCACCGCGATCCGTGGCGCGACACCGGCGTCGAAGTGTGCGGGCCGGCGATCGCGGACGTCGAAGACGCGTTTGCGGACACGTGGGCCGCGACCGGCGAGCCGCTGCCGCCCGAGGACACTGCGCCGGTCAAGACGCCGCTCCCGCCGAACGCCGCGGCCAATTCCGGCGTGGCGCTCCGGGTCGTTGCCACGGTGCCGAACACGGCGGGATTGTTTCGTGTCGATCAGCTGGTTGCCGGCCTCGCGCGCCGGACGTTGTGGCTGACCGACGCGTACTACGCGGGCACCACGCCATACGTGCAGGCGCTGCGCGCCGCGGCGGAAGACGGCGTGGACGTGCGGCTGCTCGTGCCGGGATCGTCTGACGTGCCGATCGTGAGCCCGCTGTCGCGCGCGGGCTACCGGCCGCTGCTCGAGGCCGGCGTGCGCGTCTTCGAGTGGAACGGATCGATGCTGCACGCGAAGACGGCGGTCGCCGACGGGCGATGGGCGCGCGTGGGATCGACGAATCTGAACGTGACGAGCTGGCTCGGCAATCGCGAGCTCGACGTCATCGTCGAGGACGAGCCGTTTGCGAAGCAGATGGAAGCGATGTTTGCCGATGACCTCGGCAACGCGACGGAAATCGTGCTCGACGCGCGCAATCGCGTGCGCGCGCCTCCGCCGGCCGCGGGGCATGCGCCGCTCATGAGCAGCCGCGGCAGCAGCGGCGGGCGTGCGGTCGCCGGCGCCTTTCGGATCGGCAGCACGGTGTCCGCGGCCGTCACCGATCGCCGCGTCCTCGAGCCCATCGAGGCGCACATCGCCCTGATCGCCGGGACGGCGCTCATCGCGCTGGTCGTGTTTGCGCTGTGGTTTCCGCGCGGGCTCGCGTATCCGATCGCCGTGCTGGCCGCCTGGCCGGCGGTGGCGTTGCTCGTGCGCGGGTTCGCGCTGTTGCGCGATCGCCGGCGCGACCGCGACCGCCCGAAGTAGCGGGCTTGCTATTTTTCCATCGCGGCTTCGGCCTCGAGGCTGGCTTTGTCGCGCGCCATCGTCGCGACCGCGAGCGTCCGGCCGCCTTGCATGTACCGCACCGCGCAGTCCTGCGCGTTCAGGTCGCCGTCGACCTCGATGTGGTCCCAGTGCTCGGCGTGACCGACGTAGTTGATCACGAGGTCGTAGTGCTGGCTCCAGAAAAACGGCGCCGTGTCGAATCGCTCGCGCGCGCCCAGGATGTTGCGTGCTGCGGTCTGGCCCTGCCGCTCGGCGACGACCCAGTGCTCGACGCGGATCCGCTCGCCCGAGTGCCGATCGGGCCAGCGCGCGACGTCGCCCGCGGCAAACACGCCGGTGGCGCTCGTCTCGAGGTACTCGTTGACGCTGATGCCGCGATCGATCGTGAGGCCGGCTTTCTCGGCCAGCGCAATCGCCGGCCGGACGCCGACGCCGAGCACCAGGAAATCGGCGTCGACGGTGCCGCCGTCGCTCAGCGTGACGGTCCGGCGATCGACGTTCGCAACCGTGCAGCCGAGATGAAACACGACGCCGTGCTCCTCGTGCACGCGGCGGATGACGCGCCCGATCTCCGGTCCCATCACGCGCGCGAGCGGCTCGGTCTCGGGCGCGACCACATGGACGTCGAGCTTGCGCGCGCGGAGGGACGCGGCGACCTCCAGGCCGATGAAGCTCGCGCCGACGACCACGACAGATTTCGCCTTGTCCGCGCGCGCGACGATCGCCTTGCTGTCGCTGAAGCTGCGCAGGTAGTGCACCTGCGCCGGCGCGGCGCCGGGCACGTCGATCTTCACCGGATCGGCGCCGGTCGCGATCAGCAGCGCGTCGAATCGGTGGGTTTTGCCGCCGTCGAGCTGGACCACGCGCTGCGTGAGATCGAGTGACGCGGCGCGCGCCTGAAGCACGAGGTCGATCTTGTTGTCCGTGTAGAACTCGGGAGCGCGCAGCGGGATCCAGTCTTCCTTGGCGGTGCCCGCCAGGTAGTCCTTCGACAGATTCGGGCGGTCGCTCGGCGGCGAGTCGTCTGCGCTCAGCATCGTGATCGATCCGCCGTAGCCCTGCCGGCGAAGCATGTCGGCGGCCGCGAGCCCGGCCGCGCCGCCGCCGAGAATGACCACGGACGCCGGTGTGCGCGCCGCCGACGCGGGCGGCGGCACCGGCTCCGGGAGCTTGGCGCGGACGTACACCCGGTCGCCGTTGTTCTCGACGCGCCAGCACGCGATCGGATCGAGCGCCGGCGCCCGCAGCGCGTCGCCGGTGCGCAAGCTGAAGCACGCGTGATGCCACGGGCACCGGATCGTGTCGCCCACGACGAGGCCGTCGGCCAGCGGGCCGTGGTAGTGCGTGCAGTGCGCGCCGACGGCGAACACGTCTTCACCGCGCCGCACAAGAATCGCGTCGTCGTTGCCGACCTTGCCGGAGACGATCGCCCCGTCAGGCAGATCTTTGAGAGGAAACCCCTTCGTGAAGTCCGGTCGTGGCGTGTCCGCGTCGGCCATGGCGTCCTCGCGAGCGTCGATGGGGGATACCACGGACCATATCACTTCTCGTCCTGCAACATCGCGCGCGCGACCGCGAGCTCTTTGCGCTGCGCTTTGGTCACCTTGGGGAAGGCGAGGTCCAGGCTCTCGAGCGCGTCGACGACCACCGCCGCGACGACCAGCCGCGTGAACCATTTGTGATCGGCCGGCACGACGTACCATGGCGCGTGCGGCGTCGCCGTGTGCTGAATCATGTCCTCGTAGGCCTGCATGTAGTCGTCCCAGTGGCCGCGCTCCTTGGCGTCGACGACCGAGAACTTCCAGTTCTTGCTGGCCTGGTCGAGCCGGCTGAGCAGGCGCTCCTTCTGCTCGTCGCGCGACACGTTGAGGAAGAACTTGCGAATCGCGATGCCGTTGCGCGTCGCGTAGCGCTCGAACGCGCAGATGTCCTCGAAGCGCTCCCTCCAGATGTGCTTGGTGACGAGCTCGTCCGGGAGCTTCTGCCGCTCGAGGATTTCCGGATGGACCCGCACGACGAGCGTCTCTTCGTAATACGACCGGTTGAAGATGCCGATCCGGCCGCGCTCCGGCAGGCACCTCGTCGTCCGCCACAGGTAGTCGTGGTCGAGCTCCTCGGCCGACGGCGCCTTGAACGAGAACACCTGGCAGCCCTGCGGGTTGACGCCGGACATGACGTGGCGAATCGTGCCGTCCTTGCCGGCCGCGTCCATCGCCTGGAAGATCAGCAGCAGCGCCCAGCAATCCTGCGCGTACAGCTTCTGCTGCATCTCGGTCAGCCGATCGACGCCGGACTCGAGCAGCTTCTTCGCGCGGTCCTGCGACTTGATGCCGCCGGTGTCGGCCGGGTCGTAGTCCTTGAGCCGGAACTTCCGGCCGTCTTCGACGCGAAACGGCTTTGAGAGGCGATGGAGTTTGGACATGGGGGAATGATATATATACATGTCACGTGCATGTATAGGACGCGCTCGTGACCACACGCCGGACCGATCCGCAGGATTTGCTGCCCCTCGGGGCCACGGAGTTTCACGTGCTGCTGGCGCTCTTCGACGGCGCCCGGTACGGCTACGCCATCAGAAAGGCCGTTGACGCGGAGAGCGGCGGGCGGATTTCCCCGGAAATCGGCTCGCTCTACCGGATGCTCGCGCGTTTGATGGGCGGCGGTCTTGTCGAGGAGACGGACGCGCCGCGCGACGCGGAGCCGACGCATCCCGGGCGGGATCGGCGTTATTACCGGCTGACGCCGAAGGGCCGAGCCGTCGCGCTGGCGGAGGCCAAACGGCTTCGCGCGGTGCTCGAACTGGCCGCGGCACGCAAGCTCGTCTCCGGGCGGGGCGCGCAGTGACCTCACGTCAGCCGTCGCGCTTCCAGTTCCTCGTCGTCAAGCTGCTGCTGTTCCTCTACCCGCCGCGATTCCGGCGCGAGTTCGGCAGCGCGATGCTGGACGATCTCGACGAGCGCCTGCGAGACACCTCGACGTTTCGCGCGATGCGGGATCTGGCGGCGTCGGGCGTCCGCGAGTGGTTCGCGCCGACGCACCGTCCCGGACTCGCGAGCCGCACTGGCGGCGGCAGCCGGCCGGCCACGCATCTCCGGGACGACCTGCGCGCCGATCTTCGCGGCGCGTTTCGCGGTCTCGTGCGCCGGCCCGGATCCTCGTTCGCCGTCATCGCGATTCTGGCGCTCGGCATCGGCGCCAACACGGCGATCTTCAGTGTCGTCAACGCGGTACTCGTGCGGCCGATGCCGCTGGGCGATCCCGGCCGGCTCGTGTCCGTGTGGGAAGACAACGTCGAGCAGGGCACGTTCGGCGACAAGAGCTCGCCGGCGACGTACTTTGCCTGGCGCGACCGCATCACCGCGTTTCACGATGTCGCGACGTACGGCAGCGGCGCGGCGACCCTCACCGATCGCGGCGCCGCGGAAATCGTGCCCGCATCCACGGTGTCGGGCAACTTCTTCGACGTCATCGGCGTGCCCGCGGAATTCGGCCGAACGTTCCGCGACGAGGAGCTCTGGAGCGACACGACGCCGGTCGTGATGCTGAGCGACGCCTTGTGGGCGCGCCGCTTCAACCGCGATCGATCCGTCATCGGGTCGCGCATCGAGATCAACGAGGAGCCCTACGAAGTCATCGGGATCGTTTCGGCCGGACGCGAGTTTCCCGAACGCAACACCGACCTCTGGGTCACGTTCCGCTGGGATCGATCCGCCCCGCAGAAGCGTTGGTTTCGCGAGGAACATTACCTCCAGGTGCTCGCCCGGCTCCGGGACGGCGTGTCGGTCGACGACGCTCGCGCCGAGTTCGTGGCGGTCAACGACCGCCTCAGACAGGAGTGGCCGGACACCAATCGCCCGCTGCGCGTCACGCTGCTGCCGATGCAACAGCGGCTCGCCGGCGACGCGCGCCTGCCGCTGCAGATTCTCCTGGGGTCGACGGTGACGCTGCTGTTGTTGGCGTGCGCCAATGTCGCGAACTTGCTGCTCGTGCGGGCGTCAGGCCGCAACCGCGAGGTCGCGGTGCGCGCGGCCCTTGGCGCCGGACGCGGACGGATCGTGCGTCAGATGATCACTGAGAGCCTGACGCTTGCCGTCGCGGGTGGCACGGCCGGCGTCGCGCTCGGCCTGTGGGGCATTCGCGGCCTGATTGCGATGCAGCCGCCGGACGGGTGGCGCGTCACCGAGGCGCCGCTCGACGGCCGCGTGCTCCTGTTTGCCCTGGTGGTCACGCTCGCGACCGGCGTGCTCTTCGGGCTCATGCCGTCGCTGCGTGCGTCGGCGACGAACGGCATCGTCGCACTCCGTGACGGGTCGCGCACATCTGGCGGCGTCGAACACCGCCGCGCCAGCCGCGCGCTCGTGATGGCCGAGATCGCGCTCGCCGTCGTGCTCGTCACCGGCGCCGGCCTGCTGTTGCGCAGCTTCATCACGCTGCGGCAGGTCGATCCTGGATTTCAGACCGATCATCGGCTCGCCGCGCAGATTGTTCTGCCCAAGCGGTACGCCCGCGACGGCCAAATCCTCGATCTCGTCGACAGGATCGTCACGAGCCTCAACGCTATTCCCGGCGTCAACGCCACGACGTACATGAGCCGGCTGCCGCTCAACGGCACGTCGGCGTCGCTCGACGAGTTCACGATCGAAGGGCAGAGCGCGCCCGTTCCGGGCGGTTACCTCGGCGAGCGCGCCGTGGGCCCAAACTATTTCGAGGTCTTTGGCGTGCCGGTGCTTCGGGGCCGTGCGTTCGATGCCGGCGACCGGCTCGGCGCCGAGTGGGTGATGGTGATCAATCGCGAAGCCGCGCGCCGCTTCTTTCCGACGAGCGATCCGGTCGGCCAGCGCATCACCTGGGACCAGAAACCGAACGCGCAAACCCGCTGGTATCGCATCGTGGGCGTCGTCGGCGACGAGCACCAGTTCAGCATGCGCGACGCGCCGCACATCGAGGCGTTCATCCCGTTCCGTCAGCTCGCGACGACGCGCGTCAGCTTCGTGCTCGACGCGCCGCGAGCAGGACCCGGGCTCGCGCGGGAGATGCGCGACGCGATCACGGCGATCGATCCGCACCTCCCGCTCTATCGCGTGCAGGCGCTCGACGAGATCTACTCCGCGTCGCTCGGGCGCGACCGGTTCCTGCTCACGCTGGTGGCCGCGTTTGCCGGGCTGGCGCTGTTGCTCGCCTCGATGGGCGTCTACGGCGTGACGGCCGAGGCGACGTCGCAGCGGACGCAGGAAATCGGCATTCGCGTGGCGCTCGGCGCGACACCCGGCGAGATAGCCGGCCTCGTGCTGCGCCAGGGACTGGTGCTGGCCGCGCTCGGGATCGTCGCGGGCCTTGGTGCGGCCGCGGCGGCGACGCGCGTGATGGCCGGCGTGTTGTTCGGCGTCGAGCCGCTCGACCTCACGACGTTTGCGGTCGTCGCCGTGGTCCTGGGCCTCGCGGCGCTCGTCGCCTCCGCGATGCCCGCTCGCCGCGCCGCCGCGCTCGATCCGCTCCTCGCGCTCAAGCGGGAGTAACGCCGGCGAGCTCGTCGTACGTGCCCGCGAGCGCGCGCGTCGTGAGCGGGCCGCGGTCGTCGAAGCCCGGCAGCACATCTTTCGAGTTCACGATCTGGTCGCGGGTCTTGCCGGCCTTGATGCCCGCGCGCACGTACTCGACGAGCGCCGTCAGGTAGTCGCGCATCTTCAGCACGTCGGCCTTGGTGCCGGTCACCGGCAAGCGCGCGCCGGAATGTCCCCAGACATACGTCGCGTCCGCCGGATACTTCGCCGCGATCTGTTCTGTCATGACGATCCAGTTGGTGGCTGATCCGGCGCCGGGCGTGCGATCCACATAGCACTGCAGCGATCCCCACACGAGATCGCCCACGTGCACGATGTTCGCCTGCTCGAAGTGGATGACGGAGTCGCCGCCCGTGTGTGCGGGCGTGAACTTCGTGGCGCGCACCATCTCGTCGCCGATGCCGTGGTTCCAGATGTCCGAGAACGTCGCATCCGCGTACGCCTGCTCGACCGGCGTCGTCGCCTGGTCGTTGGCGATCTTCTGCAGCTCCGGGACGCGCGTCTGCGCGACGATCGTCCTGGCCACGCCCTTGAACGCGACGTTGCCGCCGGTGTGGTCGGCATGATGATGCGTGTTCATCAGCACGTCGATCGGCCGGTTGTTCGTCTGCTTGTTGAGCCCCTCGATGAAGGCCTTGGCCGAATCGGGGTACTGGCTGTCGATGACGAGGATGCCGCCGGCGTTGACGAGGTAGGCGATCGTCCCACCGCGTGCCGTGAAGATCCCGACGTTGCGCCGCACCGGCGTGAACACCGGGTTCAGCGGTGGCGGCGTCTGCTGCGGCGTCTGCCCCAGCAGCCTGCGGCCGAAGGCCCCGGCGCCAATCGCCAGGGCGGACGTCGTGAGGAAGGCTCTACGCGTGACGATGTGGTCGCTCATGGTGGTTTTACCGGGTCGTCATGGGGAGGTGACCCCTGTGGGGTGGGATCCTATCGTGCAAGAGCCGTCTCCGACCAACCTGGAACCCCGGCACGTCGTCTACGTATCAGAAGGAATCGGGTACTCATTCGGGAGGACGGGCATGTCATTCTTCAAGAAGATCCTTGGCAAGGAAGAACCACCGAAGCCACGAGTCCGCGTCTGCGTGGAGTGCGGCATGCCCGTTGCCGAACACAAGGAGTGGTGCTCGATCCGCCGCGGCCAGCTCGAAATGGACGCCGCCAAGCGTCAGACCCCGGCCGCGCAGAGCTAGGGCGGACTTCTCAGTCCCCCGGACTTCCCAGCTCACCGGACCTTTAGGTTCCCCCGGGGACTTCTCCGTTCGCCGGACCTCCCGGTTCGTCTGGACTTCTCGATCCCCCGTAGTGCTATTCTCGCCGAGGGCCCCGTGAACGTCCTGCTTTTCTCGATGCCCGACTCGTTCGAGCATACGCCGACGTTGGCGATGCGGATGCCGAACGGCGCGCTGGCGTCGCTTGCCGGCAACGTCGATCCTCATCATCGCGTCGCGGTGGCGGACCTGGTGCTGGCGCAATCATCGGTGCCGGAAACGGTCACGCGGCTCGTCCGATCGCACGAGCCCGACGTCGTCGGCTTGTCCGTGATGACGTTTCAGCGTCATACGGCGGCCAGGATCATCGCGCTGGTGCGCTCGCTGCGTCCGGCGGCGACCATCGTCGTCGGCGGCTACGATCCAAGCCTCGCGCCCCACATCTGGGAAGACTCGTCGATTGACGTCGACGTCATCGTACGCGGCGAGGGCGACCACACGTTCCGCGAGCTCCTGCGCGCGATCGAATCGCGCGGCGATCTCGCCGGCATCCCCGGCTTGTCGTACCGGCAGGGCGGCGCGTTCGTGCGCAATCCGGATCGCCCCGTCAGTCATCTGGGCGAGGACGTGCGTCCGCCGAATCGCGCCGCGCGCGTGCTCGAGGGATACACGCTGCTCGGCCGCCCGATCGACATCGTCGAGACGTCGCGCGGGTGCACGTACGACTGCAGCTTCTGCTCGATCATCGAGATGCGCGGCCGAAACTTCCACACGTGGTCGTTCGATCGCGTCGTGGCCGACATTGCCGACGCGAAGGCGCGCGGCGCGCGCGCAGTGTTTCTCGTCGACGACAACATCACGTTGAACGTCGCGCGATTCAAGGGCCTGTGCCGCGCGATCATCGACGCCGGCCTGAACGATCTCGACTACGTCGTGCAGGGCATGACGAGCGCGTTCGCGGCGAGCGGCGACGAGCTCGCGAGTCTCATGCGCCAGGCGGGCTTCCGCTACGTGTTCCTCGGGATCGAGAACGTGCTCGAGCAGGATCTCGCGTTCCTGCGCGCGACGGCGAAGAACGCCCGGCGTGAGGGCGGCCGCACGACGGGCAGCGCGACGCTCACGGCCGTGAACCTGCTCCACAAATACGGCATGCTCGTCGTCGGCGGGCTCATCGTCGGGAGCCCGGACGACACGGCCGAGTCGGTCGAGGCCAACCTCGCGTTCGCGCGGCGCTACGTGGATTGGCCGTACATCCAGCATCCGACACCGTACCCCGGCACGCCGATGACGAAGGACTTCCGCGAGCGGAATCTGATCGTCAACGAAGCCGTCGAGGAATACGACGGGACGACGGCGGTCGTGCGGACGGAGCATTTGAGCGCGGAGGACGTCGAGTACATGCGCTGGCGCGCCGAGCGGTGGATCAAAGTGAAGCACATGCCGGACGCGTTCAGGCACGACACGTGGTTCGTGCTCACGCACTGGCACAAGATGCTGCGGCACACGTTCCGCGGCACCACGCTCAAGACGTGGCTCGGCCTCGAGTCCTCGCGCGAGGCGTTCCGGCGGTACAAGGCCATCCGGCGGCGCGAGCGCGAGTTCTTTCCGCCAGCGACACCGCGGGCGCCCGGCGCCGACAGCACCGCGCCGACGGAACTGCCGTCCACGCCGCTGGCTCACGGACGCGTGTGAGCGCCCCTTCCGGTCCACCAGCCGCGAACTCCGGCCGCATCGTCACCGATTACGAGGCCTACCTCTTCGGCGAGGGTCACTGGCTTCGTGCGTGGGAAAAAATGGGCGCGCGCCCGGCGGAGATGGACGGCGCGCGCGGCTACTCGT
Source organism: Vicinamibacterales bacterium (assembly GCA_035279905.1). GTDB lineage: Bacteria > Acidobacteriota > Vicinamibacteria > Vicinamibacterales > SCN-69-37 > DATEGZ01. The sequence continues at coordinate 11,182 of DATEGZ010000244.1, read as the reverse complement.
TCGTTGTATGGGCGCCGAACGCGCGGCGCGTGTCGGTCGTCGGGGATTTCAACGCGTGGGACGGGCGCGCGCACGTGATGCGCAGCCTCGGCGCGAGCGGTCTCTGGGAGACGTTCGTGCCCGGGGTCGGCGACGGCGCGGTGTACAAGTTCGAGATCCAGGGGCACGCCGGCCCGCCGTTCACGCGCGCCGATCCGTTTGCGCTGCGGGCGGAGCTGCCGCCGCAGACCGCGTCGATCACGAGCGCGCTGGCCGGCTACGCGTGGCGGGATCACGCGTGGATGGAGACGCGAGGCGCCACGCGCGATGCCGCGCTCGACCGGCCGATGTCGATTTACGAGGTCCATCCCGGATCGTGGCGGCGTAATCCCGAGCAGGGCAACCGCCGGCTGACGTGGCGCGAGCTCGCGGCCGAGCTCATTCCGTACGTGACGCGCCTCGGCTTCACGCACATCGAGCTGCTCCCGGTGATGGAGCATCCGTTCGACGGATCGTGGGGCTACCAGGTCACCGGGTTCTACGCGCCGACCTCACGCCACGGATCGCCGGACGACTTCCGGTTCTTCGTCGACGAATGTCATCTCCACGGACTCGGGGTTCTGCTCGACTGGGTGCCCGGACATTTTCCCAAGGACGCGCACGGGCTCGCGCGATTCGACGGCACCGCGCTCTACGAGCACGAGGATCCGCGCCAGGGCGAGCACCAGGACTGGGGCACGCTGATTTTCAACTACGGGCGCCACGAAGTCCGCAACTTCCTCGTCGCGAACGCGCTCTACTGGCTCGAGGCGTTTCACGCGGACGGCCTCCGCGTCGACGCGGTGGCCTCGATGATCTACCTCGACTACTCACGGCAGGCGGGGCAGTGGGTGCCGAACAAGCACGGCGGCCGGGAGAATCTCGAGGCGATCGATTTCCTTCGCGAGCTCAACACGCTCACGCACCAGCACGCGCCGGGCACCGTGATGATCGCGGAGGAGTCGACCGCGTTTCCGGCGGTCAGCCGCCCGACGTGGGTCGGCGGCCTCGGGTTCACCTACAAGTGGAACATGGGCTGGATGCACGACATCCTCACCTACGTCAGCAAGGATCCCGTGTACCGCCGGTGGGAGCACCGGCATTTGACGTTCTCGATGCTCTATGCGTGGAACGAGAACTTCATCCTGCCGTTCTCGCACGACGAGGTCGTGCACGGCAAGGGCGCGATGGTCGCGAAGATTCCAGGCGACGCGTGGCAGAAGGCGGCCACGCTGCGCACGCTGTACGGCTTCATGTACGCGCATCCGGGCAAGAAGCTGTTGTTCATGGGCAGCGAGTTCGGCCAGTGGCGCGAGTGGGACCACGACGGATCGCTCGACTGGCACCTGCTCGATCATCCGCTGCACGCGGGGCTGCAGCATTTTGTGGAGGATCTGAACGCGCTCTACGCGCGCGAGCCCGCGCTGCACGAGGTCGACTTCGAGTCGCCGGGCTTCGAGTGGATCGACTGCAACGACTACGAATCCAGTGTGATCTCGCTGATGCGCCGCGGCCGCCAGGCCGCCGAGCCCGTCGTTGTCGTGCTCAACTGGACGCCGCTCGTCCGTCAGGGGTATCGAGTCGGCGTGCCCGAGCCCGGCTACTACCGCGAGCTGCTCAACAGCGACGCCAACACGTACGGCGGCAGCAACGCCGGCAACGAAGGCGGCCGCGCGTCCGAGCCGGTGCCCGCGCATGGGCACGAACACTCGCTCCTGCTCACGATCCCGCCGCTGGGCGTGTTGTTTCTCAGGCGTGATGCCGGCGCCGAGAGCGCGTGAACATCCTTGCCTCATCATGAAGGCATGAAGGCTCATGAAGCCTGACATGAAGGCCGCCGTCGATCAGACGGCCGCCGTAGGCGGCCCATTGGCTGATCCGGAAGACCGAAAACAAGAACGCCTCGTGAGTGGGTAGGGCGCTCTTGTTTTCGTTCTTCCGGATCAGCCAAGCCCGGCGTAGCCGGGCCTCAGATCGACGGCGGCTGCAGTGTCTCCTTCATGTATCCGGTCTCCATGAGTCTTCATGCCTCCATGATGAGACAAGGCTGTTCGCCATCGCCTAGGACAACGTCTGCCGCGCGATGCGCTGACGCAGCTCGCGCACGTCGTCGCCGCGCACTTCCCGCAGCGCAGCGGTGACGAGCGCTTTGACCATCCGCTTGCGCCAAACGAGCTCGAAGTCGGTGTTGTCCATCGGCTTCGCGATGTCGTACGCCGCGTCGGCGGCGGCGGCGATGACGTCGGGCGTGAGCGGCTGGCCAATGAGCACCGTGCTGGCCTTGGCTGACAGCAGCGGTCGCGACGCGACGGCGCCGAGCGCGACGCACGCCTCGGCGACGCGATCGCCGTCGAGCCGCACGGCGACGGCCGCAGACGCGACGGGGAAGTCAAACGAACCGCGCCGTCGCAGCTTCCAGTACGCGCTGCGCCAGCCCGTCTGATCCGGGATCGTGATGTCCGTGAGAATCTCGTCCGGCCGCCGCGTCAGGTAGCGCATGCCGTCGTTCTGGTAGAGATCGGTGACGTCGACCGCGCGCTCGCCCGCGGCCGAGACGAGCCGCACGCGCGCGCCGAGCGCGACGAGCATCGGTGCCGTGTCCGTCGATGACACCGCGAGACAGCGCGGGCTCGACGTGGCGACCCAACACGTCTTCCCGTCTTTCTTCATGCAGAAGTCGATCGCCTTGCGCCACTCGAGGCTCTGGTCGTAGTACGTGCAGCGCGTGTCGAGACAGAGGTTGCCGCCGATCGTGCCCATGTTGCGCAGATGCGGCGTCGCGACCTGCGCGGCGGCTTGCCACAGGCCGGGTGCAATCGCCCGCAGGCGATCGTCGCGCACGATCTCGGTGAGCGTCACGCTCGCGCCGATCGTGATCGCCGGCGAGTCGCGGCGGTCTCGCAGCGCATCGATCTGGCGCAGGGCGATCACCACACGCGGCGTTTGCTGACGACGCTTCATGTTCGGGATCAGATCCGTACCGCCGGCAAGCAGGATCGACTCGCCCGGCGACTCGGCCAGCCACGCCGCGGCGTCGTGGACCGTCCGCGGCTGGCGGAAGCGGAACGGCGGCAGACGCATCATCGCCGCACCCCCGCTTTCGCCTCGACGCCGGCGTCCGCCTTGCGCGCCGACTTCTTCACCGGTTCATTCGACGCGCGGCCGTCGCCGCCTTCCCACGGCGGCGTGACGAGCAGCGGCTCGGGGTAGGGCACCGCGGGAAAGGCCGCGGGCCCGTACCGCGCCGGCTTTCCGGCGGCTTTCGCGACGAGCGCGCGCACGACTTTCTCCGGCGTGATCGGCACCTCGTCGATGCGCACGCCGACGGCGTCGTACACGGCGTTGGCCACCGCCGGCATGATCGGGAGCAGCGGGCCCTGGCCGACTTCCTTCGCGCCAAACGGCCCGGCCGGATCCGGGTGCTCGACGAGATCCGTCACGATCTCCGGCATGTCGAGGCTCGTCGGGCTCTTGTACTCGAGGATCGACGGAAACTTGTGCACGAGCGCGTGCGAGAGCTTCGCGGGGAGCCGTCGAAACGCCTGCTCTTCCATCAGCGCCTCGCCGAGCCCCATGTACACGCTGCCTTCAACCTGCCCGCGCACGAGCGTGGGATTCAGCGCGCGCCCGATGTCGTGCGCGATCCACACGCGCGGTACGACGATCCATCCCGTGTCCGGATCGACGTCGACTTCGACGACGGCCGCCGAGTAGGAGTAGGTGGGCGAGGGCCCGACGCCGCCGCCCTTGAACTTCGCCGCGGATTGCGGCGGCGCGTACGATCCTGTCGTGCCGATCGTGCCGACACGCGCTTCCGCGACGCACACGGCTTCCTGAAACGTGAGGCCCTTGTCGGGATTCTCGGCGTCGAACACGCGGCGTCCGGCGAACACCAGGCGCGAGGCGGGCACGTCGAGGCGGCTCGCCACCGCGCCGGCGATGATCTCTTTCGCGCGCTCCGCGGCCTGGATCGCGGCGTTGCCCATCATCAACGTCACGCGGCTCGAGTACGAGCCGAGATCGACGGGCGTGAGATCCGTGTCGCCCGTGACCGCGCGGACGTCGTACGGATCGATCCCCAGCACCTCCGACACGCACGCGACGAGCACGTCGTCCGATCCCTGACCGATTTCGGTCGCGCCTGAAAAGGCCGTGACGCCGCCGCTGCGATCGAGCTTGAGCTGGACACCCGAATGGGGCAGGTCGTTCCAGTTGATCGGCAGGCCCGCGCCGGAAAGGTACGACGAGCACGCGATCCCGATGCCGCGGCCATGCGGCAGCTTGCGGAACTTGCCCGCCCAGCCGGACCGGTCGGTCACGCGCCGGATGCACTCGGCGAGGCCGATCGTCCCGACGCGCAGAAAGTTCGCCGTGAGCGAGTCCGCCGGCGCGATGTTCTTCAACCGCAGCTCGGCGGGATCCACCCCGAGCGCGTCGGCGATCTTGTCGAGCTGGATTTCCTGTCCAAACCGGCTCTGCGGCGTGCCGTGTCCGCGCTTCGGTCCGCACGGCGGCTTGTTCGTGAACGTCCGGCAACCGCGGAAGCGGTACCGCGGAATGCGATACGTCACCGTCTGCAGCGCGCCCGTGTAGAACGTGCTGGCGACGCCGTACGATCCGTACGCGCCGCCGTCGAGCAGCGTCTCGAGGTCGATGCCCGTCAGCTTGCCGTCGTTCGTCACGCCCGTCCGGAATCGCATCAGCACGGGATGACGGCCGCGATGACAGTAGAAGACTTCTTCCCGGGTGAGGCAGATCTTGACGGGCCGGTCGAGCATCACCGCCGCTTTCGCGACGACGACCTCGTGGTTGAACGGGTCGCTCTTGCCGCCGAATCCGCCGCCGTTCGGCGTCGCGATCACGCGGATGTGCGCGGCGGGCATCGCGAGCGCCTTGGCGAGCGCACGATGCAGGTAGTGCGGCGTCTGCGTGCTCGAGTAAATGACGAGCTTTCCGTCGGGATCCTTCGTCGCGACGGCCGCGTGCTGCTCGATGGGCAGATGCGTGTTGCCCTCGTAGAAGAACACGTCGTCGAAGACCCGATCCGAGCCCGCGAGCGCGGCGTCGACGTCGCCGAACTGCAGCGCCACGGCTTTGTGAATGTTGCCGCCATCGCCGTAGTCGTGGATGCGGGGCTCGGGATGCGCCAGGCTTTCTTCGGGCGTCGCGATCGTGCGGAGCGGCTCGTACTCGACGTCGATGAGCTCGATCGCTTCCGCCGCCGTCGACTCGTCTCGCGCGACGACGGCCGCGACGGGATCGCCGACGAAGCGCACCTTGTCCCGGCACAACGCGTGCTCGTCGTGACTCACGGGCAGCACGCCGTAGGCGATGGGGAAGAGGTCGCCGGTCAGCACGAGATGGACGCCCGGATGCGCGGCGGCCTTTGCCGTGTCGATCCGCACGATGCGCGCGTGCGGCAGCGGCGACCGCAGCAGCCTGGCGTGCAGCATCCGCGGCAGGACCACGTCGTCCGCGAAGCGCGTCTGGCCGGTCACTTTTGCCCGGCCGTCCACGCGCCTGCGGGCCCGCCCGATGACGTGTTCCGCGCTCATCGCTTGGTCCCCGCCGCGACGGCGGCCTCGACGGCCTCGAAGATCTGCAGGTAGCCCGTGCACCGGCAAAGGTTGCCCGACAGCGCCTCGCGGATTCGCTCGCGCGACGGCGCCGGGTCGCGATCGAGCAGCGCCTTGGCCGTGACGAGGATTCCCGGCGTGCAGTAGCCGCACTGCGATCCGCCGAGGTCGGCGCACGCCTCCTGCAGCGGATGCAGCCGGCCGTCCGATGCGAGGCCTTCGATCGTCGTGATGTCCGCGCCCTGGTAGTCGATCGCGAGCGCGAGGCACGACAGGACCGGCTCGCCGCCGGCGAGCACCGCGCACGCGCCGCACTCACCGAGCTCGCAGCCGTGCTTCGTGCCGGTGAGCTGCAGATCCTCGCGAATCACCTCGAGCAGCGTCTTGGTGCCGTCGACGAGCGCTTCCACGCGCTCGCCGTTCACGCGCAGCTCAAGTCGGGCTTTGGCGAGGCCGGCGTCGATGTCGCTCATGTCAGTGCCTTCCATTCGAGATGCCGCGGACGAGATATCCGGCGACGGTTGTGGCCACGTCACTCGACGTCGCCGCGCCGCCGGGGCGGAACCAGGTGACCGTCCAATTGAGCGCGCCGAGCATCGCGCGCGTGACGACGGCGGGATCGAGGCGCACGAAGTCGCCGTCGGCCATGCCGTCGGCGACCAGGCGGCGGAGTGCGTGCTCGTAGCGGTCGCGCTTCTGGATGATGCGGGCCCTCAGCGCCGGCGAGAGCGAGCCGACCTCGAGATGCGCCGCCGCGCCTTCGACGTCGTCGAGCAGCGTACGCACGTGCGCGGTCAGGATCGCGGCGAGCCGGTCGGCCGGGCGACGGCTCGCGCGCCTGGACGCGGCGACCGCCGCCAGCATCTGGTTCAGCGCGCGGTCCTGACAGTAGTAGAGGATCTCGTCCTTGCCGCGGAAGTAGTGGTAGAGGTTCGCGGGCGACAGGTCGGCGGCGTCGGCGATGTCGCGCATGCCCGTCTCCGCGAACCCGCGATCCCGGAAGATCCGCGAAGCGGCCCTGAGGATCTCCCCGCGCCGCGCGTCTCGCCGTCGCGCCGGGCGTGAAATTGAACGGCCGTTCGAAGATCGAACCACTGTTCAAGTTTAGGACAGGAGTCGGCACCAGGCAAGAACAGCGAGGGATCAGGCACCAGCGAGGACCTAATGCCTAATGCCTGGTGCCTGACTAGGTTTTTGACAAAGAAATGATTGCGTCCCAGGTGTCCTGATCAAGTGGCATGACCGAGAGCCTCGGCATGTAGGTGAGCGGGAAGTCCTTGAAGCGCTTGTCGGCCTTGATTTCGGCCAGGGTGACGGGGCGTGCGAGCTTCTTCACCGGGACGAGGTCGACGACGTGCGCCTTGCCGGTTTTGTCGGCGGGATCGGGGCGCGCGTTGGCGGTGGCCTTTGCGATCCCGACGATCTGCTTCTCGTCGCCCGTGTGGTAATAGAAGACGAGATCGCCCCTCCGAATGCTGCGCAGGTGCTTCTGCGCCAGCGGGTTCCTGACGCCGCTCCACTCGGTGCCGCCGTCCTTCGCGAACGCGTCGTAGGCGTAGTGTGTCGGCTCTTCTTTCACGAGGAACGGCATGACGCCTGAGCATACCACCCATGCATTGGCGCGCGATTTTCGTGCGACGTAAATGCTTTCTGGAATCGATGGCGTTACACTGAAAAAACCGCGTCGCAGTCAGTCCCCAGCCTGGCAACAGTCTTGCTCATGTGAAGAGGCTGGAGGCAATTGCAATGCGTAGAAACGTCGTCATCATTCTCACTCTTCTCGTTTTCGCGGCGGTCGGTGCCGCGTGCGGCAGCGGTTACTCGAGCAACAACAACGGACCGAGCTTCACGCCGGTGCCGTCGGGACCGAACACGGTGCTCGCGCCAAATGGCGCGTATCTTGGTCCGGGCAACGGCTTCACGCCGGCGACGCTGACCGTGCCGGCCGGGACCACGGTGACGTGGGGCAACAACGACGTCACGACGCACACGGTGACGTCCGACACCGGCGTGTTCAACTCGAACAACCTGAACTCGGGTCAGACGTTCGCCGTCAAGCTCGACGCGCCGGGCACGTACAAGTACCACTGCACCATCCACTCGTTCATGAACGGGACGATCGTCGTGCAGTAGTGATCGGTGAAGATCCGCGGCCTGAACTGGAGCGGAGTGTTTGAGGCGTGCGAGCGTCCGTGTCCGGACGAATCCGGCACGGGCTGCTCGTCACGCCAAAAACGCGCTAAGGTACAGGTGAGGCCCGGTCATGCCGCTCCACCGCTCGTGGATCGATCGACTCCGCTGGCTGCTGGTTTGTCTCGCGATCGTCCTCGGAGCGACCGGCGCGTTCGCGCAGCGCTTCGTGCCGTCGTTCGGTCCGGAGCCGGGCACGCATCACTCGCGGTACGACGGCAAGTTCGCGCTGGCCCGGCTCATCTACACGACCGGGCCCGGCGGCTACTACTACCAGGGTCTGCCGGCCTGGAAGCACGGCTACCCGACCGCTGAGCTCAACCTCACGCAGATTCTCAACGCGATCACCGCCGTGCATCCGCACCTCGACGACCCGGTCGCGCTCGCCATGGACGATCCGGAGCTGACGAAGTACCCGGTCGCGTTCATGACGGAAGCCGGCTACTGGGTGATGAGCGACAAGGAAGCGGCGGCGTTTCGCGCGTACCTGCTCCGCGGCGGGTTCGTGATCTTCGACGATTTCCGTCCGCCGCCGCGCGGGGGCGGCGGATGGGAGAACTTCGCGTTCAACATGGAGCGCGTCCTGCCCGGCGTGAAGTACTACGACCTCGACGAGTCCGCGCCGATCTTTCACTGCTTCTTCGACATCGAGTCGTTCTCGATCATCCCGCAGTGGTACGACGCCGGACGGCCCGTGTTCCGCGGCATCTATCAGGACAACGATCCGTCCAAGCGCCTGATCGCGATCATCAACTTCAACACGGACGTCTCGAACTTCTGGGAATTCTCCGGCACCGGACTGTCGCCCGTCAGCGACACCAACCAGGCGTACGAGCTCGGCGTGAACTACATCATCTACGGGCTCACGCACTGAGCTCCAGCATTCACGCCAACGTCAGACTGTGGCAACGTGACGGGTGCGAGTGCCTGGTGCCTGATGCCTAGTGCCTGATCGTCAGTAAACGTTCGTCGCACTTCATCTGTCTCTACTACTGAGGCCCCTATGCGGCGGCTCATCATTCCGCTCGTGCTCGTCGCCATCATTGGCGGCGGCGCCCTGATCTACAGGAAATACTTCACGACGCCACCCGGCCCGGAAATCCTCCAGGCCGCCGTGACCGAAGGCGACATCACCGAAGCCGCCATCGCGACCGGCACACTCAGCGCACTCCGTACCGTCGACATCGGCACGGAAGTCTCCGGCACCGTCCAGAAGCTGGACGCCGACTTCAACTCGATCGTTCACAAGGGCCAGGTGATCGCGGAGCTGGATCCGGCGATCTTCCAGCAGGATCTCGAATCCGCCGAGGCAGCGAAAGACCGCGCGCAGATCGATCTCGATGAAGAGCAGGCGACCCTCGACGTCGACCAGCGCAACCTCGAACGCGTCGAGGCCCTGCACACGAAGGCGATCGAGACCCAGCAGGACCGCGAGCAGGCCCAGCTCCAGGTGAAGGAAGACGAGGCCGTCATCAAGCAGGACCAGGCCGCGGTGGCGATCGCCAACGCGAACATCGAGCAGTCGAAGGTCGATCTCGCGCACTGCACGGTCCGATCGCCCATCGACGGCGTCGTGATTTCCCGCAACGTCGACGAAGGCCAGACCGTCACCGCGCGGCTCGCCGCGCCGACGCTCTTCGTGCTCGCGGCCGATCTCACGCGGCTCCAGATCGTCGCCGACGTCGACGAATCGGACGTGAGCCGCATTCGCGCCGGCCAGACCGTCGGCTTCACCGTGGACGCCTACGCCGGTCATCGATTCGAAGGCAAGGTCACCATCGTCCGCCTCAACGCGACGACGACCAACAACGTCGTGACGTATCAGGTCGTGGCCGACGTGCCGAATCCGGATCTGCGGTTGATGCCCGGCATGACCGCGACGATCGGCATCGAGATCTGGCAGGCGAACGACGTGCTCAAGATTCCGACCGCCGCGTTGCGGTACCGGCCGGTCGACGATGTGTTTGCGACGTTCGGCCAGCCCGTGCCGCCCGAGGCGCATGCGCGGTTGGCCGCGCCGAAGCCGGCGGCCGCGCCGGCGGCGGCAGCGCATCCCGCGGCCGCGACGTTGCGCGCCGGATCGACGATCGACGTGTTTTTCCAGCCCGTGCCGCGGCCCGACGCCGCCGGGCAGGTGTGGGTGATGCGGGATCAGAAGTTGACGCCGCTGGCCGTGCGGGTGGGCGTGACCGATGGCACGTGGACGGAGCTCCTTGGCGATGGCCTCGCGGTCGGCGACGAGGTGGTGACCAACGTGGTGCTGCCGGCCCAGGCCCACCGGCCGGCGGCGACCAGCAACAATCCGCTGATGCCACAGGGTCGCGGCACGCCTCCGCCGCGCGCGACCACCGGACGCTGACGCGGTCCTGATCTCTCCCCGCGCTACACTTGGCGCGGTGTTGCGCCCATTCGTTCACGTGGCGACGCGCATGACGGCGCTGTGCGCGCTCGCCGCGCTCTCTCTTACAGCGGGCTGCTCGCCACGCGGGTCCGTGCCGTTCGACCCGGCGCGTGCGCGCGCCCACGTCGACATGCTCGCTCGCCGCATCGGGTCGCGGGCGATCGGCACGCCAGAAAATCGCCAGGCCCGCGAGTACGTCGCCGCGGCGCTGCGTGACGCCGGGTTCGCCGTGCGGCTGCAGGAGGCGGACGCCGTTGACGCCCGCGACGGGTTGACCGCGCACGTCGTCAACATCATCGCGACGAAGGACGGGCCCGAGCGCGAAGCCGTGGCGCTCGTGTCGCACTACGACTCGGTGCCCGACGGCCCGGGCGCGGGCGACGATGCGCTGGGTGTCGCGACGTGTCTCGAATCCGGGCGCGTGCTGGCGGGTCTTGGCCTGCGTCACTCACTTTTCGTGATCGTCACCGACGGCGAGGAAGTCGGCTTGATGGGCGCGCGCGCGGCCATCACCGACGTCGACGTCGCGGGCCGCGTGGGGACGTTCCTGAATTTCGACGGGACCGGCGCCGCCGGTCCGACGCTGCTGTTTGAAACCGGGCCCGGGTGGGGTGCGCCGCTGTCGGCGTGGGCGAACGCTGCGCCGGCGCCGACGGGCGCGTCCTTTGGCGTGGAGATCTACAAACGCCTGCCGAACGACACGGATTTCACGGTCTTCAAGACGATCGGCGCGTCCGGGCTGAACTTCGCGCCCGTTGCCGATTCGTACGGCTATCACACGGATCGCGACATCGCGCCGCGCGTCGACGCCGGCACGCTGAATCACGAAATTGCCAACACGATTGCGACGGTCCGCGAGCTCGACGGCATGGTGTGGGCCCGCGCGGCCGAGCCGCCGACGTTCTTCGATGTGTTCGGCACGCGGGCGATCGTCTACGGCGCCTTCGCCGGCCGCGCGGTAATCTCGAGCGCGCTCGTCGCGGCGGCGATCGCGTGG
>DATEGZ010000243.1:0-26049 GCA_035279905.1 Vicinamibacterales bacterium | reverse complement strand
ATCGCCGAACGCGAGTTCCTCGAGCGCCTCGACGCGCGCCGCCGATCGCTGGCGGCTGTCGCGCGCGAGTTTCCATGCGACGACGCTCATCGCCGTCGCGATGCCGAGCGACACGAGACTCACGACGATCAACATCAACTCCATATCTCTTGGACTCCTGTCCCCAAAACACCTGTTTCTGTGGAAAAAAGATCCGTCCCCTACCTCAACTTGAACTCCACTGAGACCTCGACGACGACGTCGACGGGTTGGCCCTGGCGGCGGGCCGGGCCGAAGCGCCATTGGCGGACGGCGTCGATGGCTTTCTGTTCGAGGCCGGCGCCAAGGCTGCGCGTGACGCGGACGTTGCCGACCGATCCGTCCTGCTTCACGACGATTTCAAGCAGCACGTCGCCTTCGATCGACCGGCGGCGCGCTTCGTCCGTGTAGCCGGGCCGCACCTCTTTCAGCAACACGGGCGGCGCGACGCCGCTGCCGGGCTGGTAGGGGCCGCCGCCTGTGCCGCCGCCTGAGCCTGGGCCGATTCCGCCGCCTCGTCCTTCGCCGATCCCCGCGCCGGATCCGCTTCCCACACCGCCGCCGGTCCCCGGTCCGTTGCTGGGCGCCGAGGACGTGCTCGGGCCGAGCGTGCCCGCGGTGTCGACCTTATCGGCCGGCTGCGGGACGACTGGCGCCTGAATCGCCTGCGGCGGCATGAATCTCGGCGGTTCCGGCGTGGCCGTCGGCGGCGGTGTCTCGACTCTCGGGATCACCACGGGCGGCGTCACGACCGGCGTCGGCGTTGGCGTCGGCCGGGGCGTGACCACGGGCGGCGGCGTCGCGACCTTCTTCACGGGCGGCACCGGGCTCTTGAGCTTCGGCTTGGGCGGCGCCTTGCGCTCGGCCGGCGGGGGCGGGGCGGGCATCTTGAGGCCGCCTCCGCCACCTCCGCCGCCAGGACCCAGGGTCGTCAGGAACACCAGCCGGATGGGCGTCGGATTGACCACTATCTGCTCCGTGTCCACGGAGTTGAGCAGCCCGAGCGAGGCCAGCGTCAGCAGGAGCGCCAGCATGGCGCCGTGCAGGAGTCCGGAGAGCACGAGCGAGGCCCCGGTTTTGCGCCGCCGCTTGGGCAGGAGCGTCAAGGGGACGCGGGAAGCCGGACCTGCCCCCGGCTCCCCGCGCAGGTGCCGCACAGCTCGAACTGCGTCCTCCCGGCTCAGAAACCCGTTGGCGGCCGGGATGGATTGCTCCTCCAGCCACTCGCGCAGGCGGCTCGACACAACTCGAGCCGCACGGGCAACTTCGTCCAGGGAAAAGACTTCGTCGTGTGTGGGACCGACCGGAACAACCCGCACGTCGCAGTACTCGCTTACGTTTTCGGCAGGTCGAGAACAGATCTGAAGGGGGCGGGCATGTTTTTCTTTGGCCGGGCCACCTGAACCAGCGGAACCTGTCGAACCCGTCGAACCTTCCCTGATCCAATACACTTCGCCCTATGACTCGAACCGCCATCGTCACCGGGGCGTCCTCTGGAATTGGCCGCGCCACGGCCTTGAAGCTCGCGTCGGACGGATTTCTCGTGATCGCGGTGGGGCGGAACGAGGGTGCGCTGACTGAGGTGTGCCGTGAGATTGAGCGGGCTGGCACGGAAGCGGTGCCATTTGCCGCCGACGTCACCTCCTCCGACGGCCCCGCGCGCATCGTCGATCGCGCCCTCGCCGCCGGCGGAGGCATCGACGCGCTCGTCAACGCCGCGGGCATCATCGCGAGCGGCAGCGTCACCGACACCGTCGACGCGGCGTGGGACGTGATGATGGACGTCAACGTCCGCGCGCCGTTCCGATTGATCCGTCAGGCAGCCGCGTCGCTCATCGAACGGCGCGGCGCCGTCGTCAACGTCTCGAGCGTGGCGGGCACGCGCGCGTTTCCCGGCGTCCTGTCCTACTGCGTCAGCAAGGCCGCGATCGATCAGCTCACGCGCTGCGCCGCGCTCGATCTCGCGCCGCAGGGCGTCCGCGTCAACGCCGTCAATCCCGGCGTCGTCGTCACCAACCTGCACCGCCGCAGCGGCATGGACGAAGGAAAGTACTCCGCGTTCCTCGAGCGATCGACGTCCACGCATCCGCTCGGGCGCACGGGCACGCCGGAGGAAATCGCGGAGTTGATTGCGTTTCTCGTGTCACCCGCGTCGACGTGGATGACCGGCGACACGATCGGGATCGACGGCGGCAGGCACTTGACGTGCCTTCGATAGACCGTCGCGCTGGCGGCGCGCCTACTTCAGCACCGCCGCCGGATCGACGCGGCTTGCACGTCGCGCGGGCAGCACGCTGGCCGCGATCGCGGCGGTGACGAGCAAGAGCGCCGTGAGCGCCATCGGCAGGAGGCCGCTCGGCCGCATGCCGACCACCAGCCGATTGAGCATGCGCTCCGCGCCGATCGCCGCGATGAAGCCAATCGCCACGCCCGCGCCAATCATCCCGACGCTCTGTCGCAGGACGAGCCACGCGACGCGCGCCGCGCTGGCGCCGAGCGCCATGCGCACGGCCAGCTCGCGCAGGCGCTGGCTGGTGAGGTACGCGAGGACGCCGTAGACGCCGATGCACGCGAGCGTCACCGCGACCGACGCGAAGATGCCGAACAGAAGCAGCAGGAAGCGCTGCGACGCGATCGACGCGCTCGCGAGGCCGTCGAGGGTGCGCACTTCGTACATCACTTGATCGCGCGAGTCCCCGGCGATCGCGCGCCGCAACGCCGGGAGCACGAGCGCGGAATCACCCGTAGTGCGGACGGCGATCGACATCAGATCCGACCAGCGCCGCACGAGGGCGTCGGGCACCTGCGCGAACGGGTAGTAGAGCTGCGCGCGCACGGCTGACTGATCGTCACCCGCCAGGCCCCAGTGACGCACGTGGCCGACGACGCCGACGACCGTCGCGGGGTCCTGGCCGAGCTTGATCCAGACCTGCCGGCCAATCGGATCCGCGCCGCCAAACGCCTGTCGCGCCATCACGTCGTCGATGACCACGACGCTCTGCGCGCCCCAGCGATCCTGATCGGTGACGAACCGGCCCTGTATCAGGTGCAGGCCGACGACGCGGAGGTAGTCGGGCGTGACCGACGTCGCCAGCGCGACAGGCTGCTGGTTGTCCGGCACCTCAGCTGCCGACACCTTGTAGCCGATCTGGTTGTTGCCCATGCGCATCGGCACGGTATCCACCATCGCGATGGCCTCGACGCCCGGCACCTGCCGCGCGCGATCGAGCAAATCCTGCCAGGCTGTGCGCGTCGCCCCGGGATCGGACAGCCTGCTGGGGGAGATCGCGGTCCGCGCGATGAGGACGTTCTGAACGTCCAGCCCGGGATCGACCGATGCCAGCGCGATCATGGTCCGGCCGAGGGCGCCCGCGCACGCGAGCAGCACCAGCGCCAGCGCGATCTCCGCGGCGACGAACGCGCCATGAAGCTTGCGCGATCCTGTCGCGAGCGTCCGCGCGCCCTCCTTGAGCACGTCGCCGACCTGACGTGCCGGCGCGCGCAGAGCCGGCGCGAGACCGAAAAGCACGCCGCTCGCGAGCGATACGGCGAGCGCGAAGAGCAGCACGCGCCAGTCGAGCTGAATCTGATCGGCGCGCGGCAGGTCGCCGGGCCAGATCGCCACGAACGGCGACAGGCCGATCGCGGCCAGCGTGACACCGAGCGCGCCGCCGCCCAGCCCGACGAGCGCGCTTTCCGTCAGGCACTGCCGTACGAGACGAGCGCGGCCGGCGCCGAGCGCGACGCGCAGCGCCAGCTCGCGATCGCGGGAAATCGCGCGGGCGAGCAGCAGGCTGGCGATGTTGGCGCAGGCGACCAGCAGCACGAGCGTCACCGCGCCGAGCAGCAGCCAGAGCGTCGGACCGACGTCCCCGACGTACGGCAGCATCGGGCCGGCGATGAAGCTGCGATCCTTGTTCGTGTCCGGGTACTGCGAGGCCAGCCGGCTACCGACCAGCGAGAGTTCGTTCCGCGCTTGCGCGAGCGTCGCCCCTTCGTGGAGCCGCCCGGCCACGTTGATGGGATGCGGGCCGCGTCGCGTCAGGAACGTGAGCGTGTTCTGACCGAGCAACGTGTAGATGTCGACGTTGTCGCCGACTCCAGTGTTGGGGGGCAGCACGCCCACGACCGTGTAGCTGATCGTGTCGAGCACGACCGTGGCGCCGATCGCCGACGGCGAGGCGCCAAACCGCTGGCGCCACTGCGGGTCGGTCAGGATCGCGACGGGCACGCCGCCCGCGCGATCCTCGTCGCTCCGGAAATCCCGGCCCTGTGCCATCCGCAGACCGAGCAGTGAGAAGAGGTTGGCGGACACGCTGACGCGCACGACGTGGTCGGCGTCGCCTGGAGCGCTGAGGGTGCCGGTGTCCCACATCCAGCCGGCCAGTTCCATCGAGCGCACCTGCTGCCGGGCGTCGAGAAAGTCCGGGTACGACAGATTCTGCTCGCCGTAGATCGTCGTGTTCCACGTCTCCGAGTGACCGTGGACCTTGACGAGGCGATCGGGCGACGCGTACGGCAGCGGACGCAGCAGCACGCCGTTGACGAGCGTGAACATCACGGTGGTCGCGCCGGTGCCCAGGCCGAGCGTCAACAGCGCGACGAACGTGAAACCGGGCGCGTGCGCGAGCATCCGCCACGCGTAGCGGAGGTCCTGCGCAAGATCGTGCAGCCAGCGCGTCGCTCGCACGTCGCGGCACTCTTCTTTGATCTGCTCGACACCGCCGATGGCGAGGAGCGCCTGGCGGCGGGCTTCGGCGGGATCGACCCCGCGCGCGATCAGATCGCGCGTGTGCTCGTCGACGTGAAAGCGCAGCTCCTTGTCGAGCTGTCGCTCGGCTCCGGGCCGGCGTCTGAGCGTCACTTGGCGCCCCCTTCCGACAACTTGAGAATCACGCTGACGGCTTGCGCCAGCCGGTCCCAGCTCGCGGCCTCGCGCTCGAGCGCGGCGCGGCCGGCGCGCGTCAGCCGGTAGAACTTCGCCTCGCGCCCGGTGTCGGTGTCTTTCCAGTCGGCGGCCAGCAGACGCCGCCGCTCGAGCCGGTGGAGCGCGGGATAGAGCGATCCCTGCTGGATCTGGACCACGTCCTGCGACACCTGCTGCAGCCGCTGCGCGATCGCGTAGCCGTGCACCGGGCCGAGCGCGACGATCTTCAGAATCAGCAGGTCCAGTGTTCCCTGGGGCAGATCGGATTTCGGAGCCACGTCGACACCTCGTGCTTCGACATATTACGGCCTCGACGTGTCGAAGCGCAAGGTGTGCAGGGGATATGGGGTCCGGCCCGGCTAGCGGCCGGCCGGGTCGCGCCCGACCAGGCCTTCGACGTACACCGCGCCGCCCGCTTCAGCGAGCACCCTCGTGGCTTTGCACCCGGCGGCGCTGAGCAGTTGCTGGATGTCCGCGGACGGCATTACCTCCCGCGGCTTCGAGAACCGTGCGAACAACCCTTCCGCCGGTCCCGCTTCGATGACGACGATGCGGCCGCCCGGGCGCGCGACGCGGATCGCGTCGATCACCGCGGCGGTGCGTTCCGATGCCGCGATCGCGCTGAGCCGCCGGTTGAAGACGACGGCGTCGAACGTGCCGCGGTCGAAGGGCAGTTTGTGCGGCGGCGCTTCCTTGAATTCGACGAGCGCACCGACGCGCCGGACCGCGGCTTCGACTCGCGCGGCGGCGCCGGGCGCGTGATCGGCCAACTGGACGTCGCCGGAGAGCCCTGTCACGAGCCCGACATGCGCCGCCAGATCCGCATCGTCCGCGCCGATCATCAGGATGCGGTCGCCCGGACGCGCGCCGACCATCGCGACGGCGGTCTGGTAGGGAGACGGACCGGCCCGGAGCTTGAACATGTGAAATGACGCCGGGAGTAGTTTTACGCAAAACGTAAGGCCTGGTCATCTGCTTTTGGCCTTACGTTTTGCGTAAAACTACTCCCGGCGTCATTTCACTAGTACGTGCTGAACAGCGCCTGCAGCTGCTGCGGCGTGCGCTTGGTCAGGAGCGCGAGGGACAGGAGGATCCGCGATTTCTGCGGATTGAGCTCGTCGGACGCGATGAAGCCGAGCTGATCGTCGTTGAGCTCGACGTTTCTGCCGACCAGCCCCATCGTCACCCGAGAGGCGCGCACCACGACGACGCCCTTCTTGACGGCAGCCGCCGCGGCATCGACGCTGGCCTTGTTCATGTTGCCGTTGCCGACGCCCGCGATCACGATGCCCTTGGCGCCGGTGCTCACCGACGAGTTGATGAGCTCGGGCGACATGTCGAGGTCCGCGTAGATGATGTCCACGCGCGGCAAGGTCGTGACCTGCGCGATGTCGAATTCGCTCTGCGTCGTGTGCTTCCACGGCGGCGTTTGATAGAAGTCGTTCTTGCCGTACGACGCCACGCCAACCACGCCTCGTAGCGGCGACATGAACGTCTGCACGTCCGTCGTGCTGGTCTTCGTCAGCGAGTGCGCTCCGTGGATCTGATCGTTCATCACGACCAGCACGCCGCGTCCCTTGGCCTTCGGATCGACGGCCACGCCGACCGCGTTGTACAGATTGAGCGGGCCATCGGCGCTCACCGCGGTGGACGGCCGCATCGATCCGACCATCACGACCGGCTTGTCCGTCTTCACGGTCAGGTTCAGGAAGTACGCCGATTCCTCCATCGTGTCCGTGCCGTGCGTGATCACGAAGCCGTCGACGTCAGCCGACTTCGCCAGCTCGTTGATGCGCTTCGCCACCTTCAACAGGATGTCGAAGCTCATGTCCTGCGAGCCGACGTTGGAGATCTGCTCGCCCTTGATGTTGGCGAGATCCTTGATGCCGGGTACGGCCGCCACCATCGTGTCGATGCCGACAGCGCCCGACGTGTACCCCGATTGCGTGCCCGTGGCGGCGGCGCCGGCGATCGTGCCGCCGGTCGCGAGAATCGTGACGTTCGGCTTTCTCGCCTGCGCGTGCATCGACGCGCTCAGAGCGAGGCTGACGACGGCGGCGATGGCCGGCTTGCGGCGAACTGTGATCATGGATCGTCTCCTGGTGGCTCCGGTGTGAAGATGCAGGCCGCGTACCATGTTTAGTATCACGCGCGCAGGGCGCGAGCGCGCGGCCAGACTCCGAGAGTCCAGAGATCCTCCGTCAGTTCGGAGTCTGCGGCTGCCCGGTGATCCTCGAATGATATAGTTTTGCCCCGTGACCAAGGCTTTATCCATCGCTCCCGCCGGCGGCAAACTAGGCGTGTTGCTCGTCGGACTTGGCGCCGTCAGCACAACCACGATCGCCGGCATCATGGCCATCCGGAAGGGCTTAGCCAAGCCCATCGGATCGCTCACGCAAATGGGCACGATTCGGCTGGGCAAGCGGACCGAGGGACGGTCGCCGGCCATCAGCGACGTCGTACCGCTCGCCGGCCTCGATCAGCTCGTGTTCGGCGGCTGGGACATCTTCGAAGACAACTGCTACGAGGCCGCGAAGACCGCGGGCGTGCTCGAAGCCGGCATTCTCGACAAGATCAAGGACGAGCTGGCCGCCGTCAAGCCGATGCCGGCCGTCTTCGACCGCCAGTACGTGAAGCGGCTGGACGGCCCGAACGTCAAGAAGGGCAAGAACAAGCGCGACCTGGCCGAGCAGCTGATCGCCGACATCCGCAAGTTCAAGGCAGACAACAAGCTCGATCGGCTCGTGCTGGTGTGGTGCGGCAGCACGGAGATCTACCTGACCGAATCGCCGGCGCACCAGTCGGTCGCCGCGTTCGAGAAGGGCCTCGAAGCGAACGATCCGTCGATTCCGTCGAGCATGATCTACGCCTACGCGGCGATCAAGGAAGGCATCCCGTACGCGAACGCCGCGCCGAACCTGTCGGCGGACGTGCCGGCATTGCTCGAGCTCGCGCAGAAGACGGGTTCACCGCTCGCCGGCAAGGATTTGAAGACCGGGCAGACGCTCGTGAAGACGATCATCGCGCCGGGTCTCAAAGCGCGGCTCATCGGGGTCGCCGGCTGGTACTCGACGAACATTCTCGGCAACCGCGACGGCGAGGTGCTCGACGATCCGGAGTCGTTCAAGACGAAGGAAGAAAGCAAGAAGTCCGTCCTCGACTACATCCTGCAGCCGAGCCTGTACCCCGATTTGTACAGCGACCTGCACCACGTCGTGCGCATCAACTACTATCCGCCGCGCGGCGACAACAAAGAGGGCTGGGACAACATCGATCTCGTGGGCTGGCTCGGCTATCCGATGCAGCTCAAGATCAACTTCCTCTGCCGCGACAGCATTCTGGCCGCGCCGATCGTGCTCGACGTCGCGCTGTTCCTCGACCTCGCGAAGCGCGTCGGCTACTCGGGCATCCAGGAATGGCTGTCGTTCTACTTCAAGAGCCCGATGCACGCGCCGAGCGTGTACCCGGAGCACGACCTGTTCATCCAGCTCATGAAGCTCAAGAACACGCTGCGGCACATGAAAGGCGAAGAGCTCATCACGCACTTGGGACGCGAATACTACGACTAGAGACCAGGCATTGGGCATCAGGCACTAGGCACTAGCTACCGGAGAGGATGCGATGAAGCGATTCCAGCCGGCACTGCTCGGGGGTCTGTTCATTGGTGTTCTGTCGGGGTTGCCGTTTGTCGGTGGGGCAAACCTGTGTTGTTGTCTTTGGGTCGTCACCGGCGGCGTTCTGACGGCGTACCTCCAGCAGCAAGCCACGCCGGATCCGATCGAGACCAGCGATGCGGCTCTGGGAGGGCTGGTCGCGGGACTGGTCGGCGCGATCATTTCCGTCATCATCAGTTCAATAGTTTTCAGTTTCTTCGCGCCAATGTGGCAGGGTCAGTTTGCGGAACAGTTTCGCCAGGGTCTCGAGTCGAACCCCGGTCTGCCGCCTGAGGCTCGAGACAGAATCGAATCCCTGGTCTCGGCACTGACGTCGGGGACCGGATTCGCCCTGGTGAGGCTCGCGATCGGACTCCCTGTCTATGCCGTCTTCGGGTTGCTCGGCGGCCTGCTTGGCGCGGCCTTCTTCAAGAAGAAGCTGCCGCCGGCCGCACCGCCCGCGCCACCTACGGTCTGACACGTGTCCAGCTCCGAGATCGACGCGCTGCTGAACGAGAACCGGACGTTTCCGGTTCCCGTTCAGTGGCGTGAGACTGCCCGTGCGAACGATCCGGACGTCTATCGCCGGGCCGCCGCCGATCCCGAGGCGTTCTGGGCCGCGTTTGCGTCCGAGCTCGACTGGATGCAGCCGTGGACGAAGACGCTCGAGTGGACGCCGCCGTACGCGAAGTGGTTCGCCGGCGGCAAGCTCAACGTCAGCGCGAACTGTCTCGACCGGCACGTCCGTACCGCGCACCGCAACAAGGCCGCGATCATCTGGGAAGGTGAGCCGGGCGATCGCCGGACGCTGACCTATTTCGATTTGCACCGCCAGGTCTGTCAGTTCGCGAACGTCCTGAAGAGCCTCGGAGTCAAGAAGGGCGATCGCGTCGCGCTCTACATGCCGCTCATTCCCGAGCTCGCGATCGCGATGCTTGCGTGCGCGCGCGTCGGCGCCGTCCACAGCGTCGTCTTTGGCGGCTTCAGCGCGGAGTCGTTGCGCGATCGCATCAACGATGCGCAGGCGTCCGTGCTCGTCACCGCCGACGGCGGCTATCGCCGCGGCCAGCTCGTGCCGCTGAAGCAGATGGCGGACGAGGCGCTTGCGAGCGCGCCCTCGATCAAGCACGTCGTCGTCGTCCAGCGCGGTCCGGGCGATCCGTTTCCGGTGCACATCAAAGAAGGGCGTGATCACTGGTACCACCGGCTGATGCAGGACGCCGGCGCGTCGTGCGCGCCCGAGCCGATGGACGCGGAGGACATGCTCTACATCCTCTACACCTCCGGCACGACCGGCAAACCCAAGGGCATCGTCCACACGACCGGCGGATATCTCGTCGGTTGCTACGCGACGACGCGCTGGGTGTTCGATCTGCGCGACGACGACGTGTACTGGTGCACGGCGGATCTCGGCTGGGTCACCGGTCACAGCTACGTCGTCTACGGCCCGCTCTCGAACGGCGCGACGGTGCTGATGTACGAGGGCGCGCCCGACTGGCCGCAGAAGGATCGCTTCTGGGAGCTGATCGAGCGCTACGGCGTCACGGTGTTCTACACGGCGCCGACGGCGATTCGCGCGTTCATGCGCTGGGGCACGAACTGGCCCGCGGGACGCGATCTGTCGAGCCTGCGCCTGCTGGGATCGGTCGGCGAGCCGATCAATCCCGAAGCGTGGATTTGGTACCACGACCACATCGGGCGCAAGCGGTGTCCGATCGTCGACACGTGGTGGCAGACGGAGACCGGGCACATCCTGATCACCGCGCTGCCCGGCATCACGCCGCTCAAGCCCGGCTCGGCGACCAGGCCATTCCCGGGCATCTCGGCGGAGATCCGCAACGCGCAAGGCGAGCGGGTCTCTCAAGGCGGCGGCCTGCTCGCGCTCACGGCGCCGTGGCCCGGCATGCTGCGCGGGATCTACGGCGACCCCGAGCGATTCGTGCAGCAGTACTGGAGCAAGTGGAAGGACGGGATCTACTTCACCGGCGACGGCGCGCACGTCGATCAGGACGGCTACTACTGGCTGCTCGGCCGCGTGGACGACGTGCTGAACGTCGCGGGGCATCGCATCGGGACGATGGAAGTCGAGAGCGCGCTCGTCGATCATCCGAAAGTCGCCGAAGCCGCGGTCGTCGGCAAGGCGCACGAGATCAAAGGACAAGCGGTGGCGGCGTTCGTCACGCTCAAAGAGGGCAACGTCGCGACGCCCGCGCTCGTCGACGAGCTCAAGGATCACGTCGTCAAGAAAATCGGCGCGATCGCCCGACCCGATCAGATTCTGTTCGCGGCCGATCTGCCGAAGACGCGATCAGGCAAGATAATGCGTCGTCTCCTGCGCGACATCGCCGAGGGCAAAGCGCTCGGCGACACGACAACGCTGGCGGATCCGAATGTGGTTGCGCGCCTCAAGGGGGAGTATGAGGCGCTTGAAACCTAACCGTCCGGGAACAGACAACGTCTGAATCGCGTATCCTCTTTCTTGGCTGACCTATGGCGCTGATCGAGACCGTCGACCTCTGGAAGACCTACCACATGGGCAGCGAGGACGTGCACGCGCTGCGCGGCGTGACCATGCAGATCGAGCGCGGCGAATACGTCGCGATCATGGGCCCGTCCGGGTCGGGCAAGTCGACGCTCATGAACCTCATCGGCTGTCTCGACACGCCGACCAAGGGCAGCTACCTGCTCAACAACAAGCAGGTGAGCCAGATGAACGACGACGAGCTGGCGCGGATCCGGAACGAGGAGATCGGGTTCGTGTTCCAGACGTTCAACCTGCTGCCGCGCGCGACGGCGCTCCACAACGTCGAGCTGCCGCTCGTCTACGCGGGCGTCACCGGCAAGGACCGCGCGGATCGCGCGAACCAGGCGCTCGCGAAAGTCGATCTCATCGATCGAAAGACGCACCGGCCCAACGAGCTCTCCGGCGGACAACGCCAGCGCGTCGCGATCGCGCGCGCGCTCGTGAACAACCCGTCGATCCTGCTCGCCGACGAGCCCACCGGCAACCTCGACTCGAAGACGGGCGAGGAAATCATGGGTCTCTTCGCGAAGCTGCACGAGGGCGGCAACACGATTGTCCTCGTCACGCACGAGGCCGACATCGCCGCGCACGCTCATCGCGTCATCTACGTCAGAGACGGGCAAGTCGAGAAGGACGTCACCCGCGCGGCTTGAGGTCCGGACTTCAAGCGCACTTCACTCCCGGACCTATCGGATCACAACGTCCAGCGTCTTCTGCTCGCCTGGCGCGACCGAGATCTTCGTCGCGGTCTTCGCGAGCTCTGCGAGCTTCTCAGGCGTCAGCCAATCCGCCAGCGCGTCGGTTCCTGCGGCGACGTAGTAGTCGCCGGGCAGCAGCTCAGAGTGGTAGTGGCCGCGCTGATTTGGGCGGAATTCCCGCGGCGTCGTGGTCGGCGGCAAGCCTTGAGGATCCCAGCGCGTGCGATCGGCCGTGAAGATGTAGAGCGATGTGTCTCCGCGCGCGGCGCCTGAGGCGTCCCGAACGAATCCAGAAAGCGACGCCAACCGGCGCAGCGTGACGAGGACGTCCGCGATGTCCGTCGTGCCAACGTCGAACGCATGGTCGGCGACGTCGCGACCGTTCACCAACACCGAGGCCATGCGCCAGCCCGTGGCCGAAAAGGCGGGTCCAAGCGGCGGCAACGCCAGAAGCGCATAAGGCCCCGGGGGTACGCCGACCGTGCGAAATGTGCCGTCCGCTTCGGTGACGCCGAACGGCATGTCGCCATACTGCCGGCTGTCGGTGCGAACCAGAAACACTGGCGCATCTTCAAGCACCTGCTTCCCCGGGGCATCCTCGAAGTCCATCCGTCCGCTGAGCCGCGCGGCGCGCTGAAGTGTTACCGGCAGATCCAGAACGTCGTGATCGGTCACGGTCACCGGCATCTCAGCCCACAGCGTGTCGACCAGCGGCACGGGCGCGCGCGGCGAACCGATCGCGATCCCGGAGCTCGACACGACGTTCGAGCCACCGAGGTTCGGAAAGGCGACGACCCTGATCACGTAGTGTCCAGGCGGGACGTTCGTGAGCGTGAACGCGCCGCCGCGATCGCGCGCGCCGTTCCCGCCGACTTGCGCGAAGGCGTCGGCGACGGCGACGTCGAAGCCAGGCGGTGTCTGCGGCGCGTCCGCAGGAATCAATCGCACGGACGTGGGGCGTGCCTCGTAGCCCGTCGAACGCGCGGTCGATCGGCCGAGCAACTGACCGGAGACTGTGAAGGTGCGAGTTCGTGTCTCGCTGACGTCAATGCCGGTGAGGTCTGTTCCCGAGGTGACGTGGACGGTTTTGGCGTCCGCGAACGAGGCGGCCTGCGGGTGGAAGATCGCCATCGACGGCGCTGACAGGGACCGGCCGCGCGTCAGCGCGATGACATAGTCGCCCGGCGACATCTCCGCCAGACGGTAGATGCCGCGGTCGTCCGTCGTCGTCGTGGGCGACCTCATGAATCGAGCCGGCCCGGATTGATACATCCAGATGGCCGACACCGAGGCGTTGACGATGGGCTCGCCGGCGGCGTCCAGGGCGCGCCCGGTGATCGTGCCGTTCTTCCACAAGCGAAGCGTGACGGCCGTGGCGTGCTCTCCGGCGGCAAGATCGAACGGCTGCGGCACATCGGTCGACGTGCGCATGCCAAAATCGCCGGGGCTGTACCCGCGATGTGTGGCGCTCAACTGGAACTCGCCGGGCGCGAACACCTCGCATAGAAACTTTCCGTCTCCGAAGTTCGACACGCCGCAGGAGCCCTCGGCCTTGTGCAGCGGCCGGAGAAACACGGCGGCGCTCGCGATCGGCTCGCCGGTCTGGCCGTCGACGACGGTCCCGGCGATCGACGCGACGACCTGGCTTGCGGGCGTTTGGCTGTCCAGCCGCGCGGCGATGCCGCCGCACACGAGCAGCAGGACGATCGACGTTCGCGTCATCTAATCGTGATTCCAGCAGATCGCTCGAGCGTGACTTTGCCGTCGGCCCCCGTGACGCGAACCGTGTAGGTGCCTGGCGCTAGTCCCGCGAGGCTCAATGTCACGTCCAGACCCGCCGCTGACGCGGGAACGCTCGGCATGTCCATCGTGTGAACGATCGTGCCCGCGCTGTCGAGCAAGTCGATCTTCCCGGTCACAGTGTGGGCGCCCTTGCGGGCGAGCGAGACGAAGACGCGCAGCCGGTCTGCGGGTGTGAAAGAGCGGTCGAGCGTCGGCTCGAACGGCACAACAGTTGTGCCAGTTGATGGTGAGGTTGAGGGCAGCGCCGCTGCCGGGCCACCCGCGTAGCCGAGCACGATGCCGCCGAGCGCCCACGACGCTCCCGCTGGCGCGGGTACGTCGACCGTGAGGTAGACGCTGCCGGATTTCTGAACGCGCGCGCTCTTTGCGGAGACCCGCAGTTGATAGGTGCCAGGCACCAGATCCACTGATGTCGTCGCGGTGTAGGCAATCGTCGGATCCGTCGTCCGCGCCAGGGTAGACGTGACGTCGATCGTCCGCTCGACCTTCAGGTTCCGGATGACCTTGCTGCGCTGCAGGTCGATCGCCAGCACGGTCACGCTGAGATCGTCCCGCTGAGACGTCGCAAACGCTTCGCGAGGCGCCCGCACCTCGAGCGCGACGAGCTCGCGCGACCGACTCGCTGCATCCGGTATCGCCGCGGCGAAGAGTCGCAGCGGCAGATCCGTCTTCGGCAGCACACCCGTGGACTCGGCGACGAGCGGGTCCTTGTTCTTCGGCGGCGCCGCGCGTCGGCCGAGCTCGAACCCCCGGCGGTACCGCAGCGTGACGCCGGGGCGATTGACGGTCACCTCAATCGGCCGATAGCCGGTTCGCGACGAATCGGTCGGATAGAAACCGAGCAGGTAGTAGTGGTCGAAGTCGTCCACCAGCTTGTTCATGCCGCCGTCGAAATCGTTCGTGTTGGTGACCGCAAAGCCGCTGGTCTCTTCGCTGAACATTCGAAGCATCTGCTGCGACAGCGTGATTGGACTGTCCATCTTCAAGTAACTCGCGGCGATGAAATCTCGCTGACTTTGCGGATCGAGCAGCATGTTCGCCGTTCGTCCTGCCGGATCGGAGGTCGTCATGCCGCCATCGGATCGACTCGTCAGATCCACGCTCGGGAAATCGGAAAGACGGAAATCGCGCTCGCCGCGCGGATCCAGCGCGTAGAGCGCGACTTTGGCGCGGCGCATCGCCTCGACCGCGTCGAGTGCCGCAACGTAGATTTGCCCGCTATCGGTGATCGGCACGCCGTTGACGATGCGGACGTGCAACGCGCATGAAGGCGAGATGAGCACGAACGCCTTGCGGCGGACATCCTCGGGCGCGATCATCCGCGCCGCCCGCTCGAGCGTGCTCCAGTGGCAGCCCGACGGGTCCATCGTGTAGATCTCGCCCATCGAGGGTTGGCTGACATCGCCGCCTTGCCGCTCTGGCACCCGCGGGGCCTTCGACGCCTTCGTCGCGATTTTGTCGATCGCCGCACGCAGACGCGCCGGATCGCGCGTCAGCTCGACGCTCGCCGTGCCGCTCGTGAGCAAAAGCGCCATCGACGCGTCGTGGCCGAGACGATTGACGACCTGCGTCGCCAGCCGCTTCGCCGGCTCCTGAAGGGCCCTCGGAGTCATGTCGTCGACGATGACGACGAGCAGCCGCTCGTTCTGCGGTGACTGATTGTCGGCGACGTCCTCGACGACCGTGGCGTTTGCGGGCGTGATGGCCGGCGATGGGTAGTCGCGCGAGACCTCGACGAACGTCGCCACCGGCTGCGGCGTCTGCTTCTCGAGAATCCTGAAGTCGTCTTTCGTCAGGCCGCGAACAGGACGGCCCTGCTCGTCGCGCACCACCACGTCGACTTCGACGAGCTCGACGTTCGAGCGAAAGACCGGTTGGGGTTGTGGCGATTGGGCAAGCGGCCGCGCCGCCACAGTGAGGACTGACATCCCGAAAAACAGGGCAATGCCGGCGCGCATTGGAGGGCCCGCCCACCAGCATACGCCGTCACTAGTGCCTGGACCCGTTCCCCGAGGCGCCGGGACTGGGGTCGTGTTGCGGGAGACTTGGGCCTCTGGCACACAGGGTGGGCCGCTGGCCCCCACGCCTATCTACTGATCACCAGTGGGCCGCTGGCCCAGGGTGGGGTCCGCTGGCCCAAGACTCGCGGATCTAGGACCCAGGCCGAAGGCTCGAAACTAGACCGCTGCGAAATGTCCGGCGCTGACTTCGCGCAGATCCGCTCGCTTGAAGCTTCCTGCATCGAACGGAATTCTTTCCAGCTTCTGCCCCGGCTTGAGATGCGGAATCGCCGAGAGCAGCGCCTTCGTGTAGGCGTGCACCGGTGCGCTGAACAGCTGCTCGGCGGGCGCCAGCTCGACGAGCCGGCCGCGATACATCACCGCGACGCGATCGCAAATCTGGCGCACGAGCCGCAGGTCGTGCGCGACGAAGAGATACGTCAGGCCGAGCCGCTTCTGCAGATCGAGCAGGAGATTGACGACCTGCGCCTGGACCGACACGTCGAGCGCCGAAACGGGCTCGTCGCAGATGACGAACGACGGCTCGAGCGCGATCGCGCGCGCCACGCCGATGCGCTGGCGCTGGCCGCCGCTGAACTGGTGGGGATACTTCGACGTGTCCGCGGGATCGAGCCCGACCATCTCGAAGAGCTGACGGACGCGCGCGACGCGCTCGTCGGCCGTGCCGATCTTGTGAATCGTCAGCGGCTCCCGCACGATGTCGCCGACCCGCATGCGCGGGTTGAGCGACGAGTACGGATCCTGAAACACGATCTGCAGATGTCGCCGCGCCTGGCGCAGCTCGCGCGAGCCGAGCGCGAGCACGTCCTGATTCTTGAAGCGCACTTCGCCCGAGCTCGGCTCGATCAACCGCAGCACACACCGGCCGGTCGTCGTCTTGCCCGATCCGGATTCGCCGACGAGCCCGAACGTCTCGCCCGCGACGATCGAAAAACTCACGTCGTCGACCGCGCGCACGGGCGTGCCGCGGGTGAGCAGACCACCGCGTCCCGGAAACTCCTTCACGAGGTGACGCACCTCGAGCAGCGGCGTCACGCGCGGCCTCCGCGCGGCGGGTGCGTCGCCGGCTCGTTGAGAAAGCAGCGAACGTCGTGCGACGGCTCGACGCTCGTGATTTCCGGCGCGCGGGCCGTGCAGGGCTCGAAGCGCTCGGAACAACGCGGCGAAAACGCGCAGCCCGCCGGCGCGTGCCCGATCGCCGGCACGCTGCCCGGAATCGCCGTCAGGTGCTTGCCCGCGTGCTCGCCCGGGATCGACGCGAGCAGCCCGCGCGTGTACGGATGCGCGGGCGCCGTGAACAACTGATTGACGGGCGCCTGCTCGACGATGCGCCCGGCGTACATCACGGCGACGCGATCGGCGAGCGTCGCGATCACCCCGAGGTCGTGCGTGATGAGCAGCAGCGAGAGCGAGAACTTCCGCCGCATCTCGCCGAGCAGGTCGAGAATCTCCGCCTGCACCGTGACGTCCAGCGCCGTCGTCGGCTCGTCGGCGATGAGCAGCGTTGGCTCGGCCGCGAGCGCGAGCGCGATCATCGCGCGCTGGCGAAGGCCGCCGCTGAGCTGGTGCGGATACTCGCGCGCGCGCCTGGCCGGATCGGGCACGCGCACGGCCTCGAGCAGCTCGACCGCCCGCGCTTTGGCCGCGGCGCCGCGCGCCAGGCCATGGACGCCCAGCGTTTCCTCGATCTGATACCCAATCGTGTAGACGGGATCGAGCGCGACCATCGGCTCCTGAAAGACGAAGCCGATCTTCCGGCCCCGGACCGCGCGCATGTCCTTCTCGTCGAGGTCGAGCAGGTTGCGGCCGTCGAGGTCGATGCGCCCGCCGGCGATCCGCCCGGGCGGCAGCACCAGCCGGACGATGGACAGGGCAGTCACGGACTTGCCGCTGCCGGACTCGCCCACGAGGCCGAGCGTCTCGCCCGGCTGAATGGCAAACGACACGTCGTCGACCGCCGGGGCCTCGCGCCCGTCGGCGAGGCGGAACACCGTGCGGAGGTGCTCGACCCGGAGGCGGGGGGCGTCAGGTGCTGATTTCACGGTGCTCGCCGAACACTCCTCGGAGGGTGTCGGCAATTTCGCCAAGAGTGGCACGGTTTTCGACGGCCGAAATAATCGATGGCACGAGATTCGTGCCATCTCGCGCGGAGCGCTCTACAGCGTCCAAGGCGGCACGCCATGACACCGAATCGCGGCCTTGACGCACCTTTCGCACACCCTCGACCTGCCGGCGCTCGCTCTCGGGATCGATCTGCAGCAGCTCGATCGACGACGGCTCGTCTGTTGCATACCGGTTGACGCCGACGATAACGGACTCGCCTGAATCCACGGCTCGCTGGGTGGCGTACGCGGCGTCCTGAATCTGGCGCTGAATCCGGCCGCTCTCGATGGCCGCCAACGTCCCGCCGGCCTTGTCGATCCCCTCGATCAGGGCCAGGGCCTCGGCCTCGATCTCGTCCGTCCGCCGCTCGACTGCCCACGACCCGCCGAGGGGGTCGACGGTGTTGGCCACACCCGACTCGGACGCGATGATCTGCTGGGTCCGCAGGGCAATCCGGGCCGCTTCCTCGGTCGGCAGGGCCAGGGCCTCGTCCCGGCCGTTGCAGTGGAGCGACTGGGTCCCGCCCAGCACCGCCGCCAGCGCCTGGATCGCCACCCGGACGATGTTGTTGTCCGGCTGCTGGGCGGCCAGGGTGACCCCGCCGGTCTGGGTGTGAAACCGCAGTTGCTGGGCCCGCGGGTCGGTGACGCCGAACCGGTCATTCATCAGGTGCGCCCACAGCCGCCGCGCCGCCCGGAACTTCGCGACTTCCTCGATGAAGTTGCTGTGGGCGGCGAAGAAGAACGACAGCCGCTGGCCCAGGCGATTCAAGTCGAGTCCAGCCGATCGCGCGGATTCGACGTACGCGATCGCGTTCGCGAACGTGAACGCGACCTCCTGCACCGCCGTCGATCCTGCTTCGCGGATGTGATACCCGCTGATCGAGATCGTGTTCCAGTTGGGCAGCTCGCGCTCGCACCACGCGAAGATGTCGGTGACGATGCGCAGCGAATGGCGCGGCGGATAGATGTAGGTGCCGCGCGCGATGTACTCCTTGAGGATGTCGTTTTGAATCGTGCCCGAGAGCTTGTCGAGCGGCACGCCCTGACGCCGGCCGACGGCGATGTAGAGCGCGAGCAGGATGATCGCCGTCGAGTTGATCGTCATCGACGTCGAGACCTGGCCGAGCGGGATCCCGTCGAAGAGCACCGCCATGTCTTCGATCGAATCGATCGCGACGCCGACGCGGCCGACCTCGCCGGCAGCCATCGGGTGGTCCGAGTCGTAGCCCATCTGCGTCGGCAGATCGAACGCGACGCTGAGGCCGCTCACGCCTTGCTGGAGCAGGTAGCGGTAGCGGGCGTTCGATTCGGCGGCCGTGCCGAAGCCCGCGTACTGCCGCATCGTCCACAACCGGCCGCGATACATGGTCGGCTGGATGCCGCGCGTGAAGGGAAAAACGCCCGGGAACTCGTCGCCCGGCTCGGCTGGTCGGCCGAGATCGTCCGGCCGCACGAAATGCCGTGGCATTTGTCGCATTCTAACGCACACTTTTGCAACGGATCGGGAGATCGGTGTGATCGCCGCGCGAGCGGCGACGTTCTTGTGTTTTGCGCCTCAGAACCCCGAAACTTTGGGACCTCGGAACCCCGGATCTCCGTTTGACACCCTGTACAACGCGTGTCTACAATGCCCGCAGTTTCACGATTCTTCAGTCCCGCCATGTCGATTTCACTCGCCGGCCTTCGTGACGCGACACTTCGCCAGAAATGTCTTCGCACGAGGCTGGTCTCGATGCCGTCTACCCGGCCCGGCGTCGTGTGGAGGTCCGGATGGATGCGCTCGTAAGCCAGCTCTCCCGGGAGCTCTCGGAAGCCATTGCCGCTGCTGTCGGCGATGACGCCCGAGTCGAGGCGTGCCGCGAAAAAGCGCGCGCCGCCGGGTTCGACATGCGTGTCTCACTGGACGCCGTGATCGATTTCATCAACCGCGCGGGTCACACGACGCCGAAAGGCGCGCGCAAGAACGGCGTGCGCAGCGCGCTCGAGATGAGCGCCAACGATCGGCGCTTCCTCAAGTCGTTGAGGATCTCCGCCGACGAGCAGGCGGAAAAAGAAGTCGAGTAAACCGACCGTCACGCGATCGTTGTCGCGCGACAGAAACGGAGCAGGAGAAGTGCGCACCCTCGCCCCGGCGGCGCTAGCTGTCGCCATGCTCGCAGGATCCGACGCGACGATGCGCGCCACGTTCGACGACTGGCAGCCGCCGGCGCAGGAGAGCACGCGGCCCGCGACGATCGTCGTTGACGAAGGCCCACTGCCCGGATCGTTCCGCGCGCTCGTTCAGAAAGCGGATGTCATTCTTCGCGCGCGCGTGACCGCTGTCGGCGCGCCCGCCGAAGCGCTCGCGGGCGCCAAGACGCCGCTCGCCGTGCACCTCGATCCGCTCGCGATCCTCGAAACGCTCAAGGCGCCCGCCGAGCCGCTGACCATCCAGGACGAGCTCCAGCTGATGCAGTTCGGCGGCACGATCACCGCCTCCGGCCGGACCGTCGAGACCATCAACGACGTCGCCGTGACCCTGCGCAAGGATCAGGAAGTGGTCGTTTTCCTCAGGAAACACCCGGCCCGCGACGCCTTCGTCCTCGTTTCCTCGCTCGTCGGCCTCTTCGAGGTGACCAACGAGGGCTCCGTCAGCGTGCCCAGGGACGCCCGCGAGCTACCGGAGCTCTTCGGCAAGACGTCGATGACGCTGGCCGACCTGCGGGCGGCGATTGGCAAGGCAAGCCGACCAATCCTCTTCTAGGAGGTCGGGGTTTCGGCATTTTTAGCCGCCGAAGTACCCCCGACGCGCTCGAACGCGGTAGTTACTGCCGCGAGTCCCTGTCACTCGGATCGACAACTCGTGCCAGCCGGACGGGTCGACACCTCGAGGCGAATAGCGGAGCACGTAACTTTGCGCAAAGCTCTGGAGCACATTCTTGACGGCATCGACAACGCCTCCGCCAAGAGGGATGCCGTCGCCGCCAGTTATTTGCGCTGCCTCGACGAAGGCCATCGCACTCGATGGCAGGCCATAGTTTCCACGCCCGACACCCCCCGTCCAGGTCTTCGCAAGAACGATCTGGAGCAGGGCGTCGCTTCTCTTGGCGATGGCCGGCAAAGCCTGGCGCGGGATCGTGCTGAAAGTGTCGAGCGCTTCAGTGAAGACGACGATGACTTGGCGCCGATCTGTCTCAGCCGGTTGTATGAGCGCCATCGCGGTGGCGTCAACGTTCGAGAGTCCGCCGCCCTGAGGTAAAGCGTCGAGCGACCAGGCGTCGCTTACGGGCTGCAGCGGCACGATGGCTTTGACGTAGGTGCCGGCCGCGAGAACCTGTAGTCGATCAGCGCGTTTGAGGAGTGCGCCGATCTGCTGGACGTCTGATCGGAATTCGGCGATCCGGCGATGAGCAACGGCTTCCTGACTGACGTCGACAACAATCGTGAGGTCTACCGGGACGGCCTCATTGGAGACAGCCTCGATCTGCTGAGGGACGCCGTTGTCGGTGAGCACGAAGTTCCCAGTGCCGAGACCCGTGACGAGCTTGTTGCCGTCTCGAACAGACACATTCGCTGAGACAACATCAACGCGCCCGCGAAACACTTGGGGCGCTGGCCCGCTCGCCACGCCGAGCGCGAGGCCAACGCCCGCCAGTCCACGAAGCAGATGGTTAGCGCCCATCAGCGCAGTTCCTCGCGAAGGCGTGCGATCAGTGCCGGCCAGAGCCTCCAATCGCCCCACGCGTACTCGCGCCACGGGTCGGGCGCGATCCCGGACAACGTGTCCTGAATCATCCGCGAGGCCTCTCCGCGATCGCTTCCGAGAAACAGAAGCGTCCCGAGTGAGATCGAAGCAGAGCCGGCTCGTGGCTCGATCTCGAGGGCTGAGCGATACTTCGATTCGGCGTCGCCGGGTCGCACCAGGTGCTCAAGGACCTTGCCCTGGAAGAACCGACTCAGGTAGCGCAACGCGGCGTCGTCCGTTGCTGCATCGACGCTTGTAAGTTTCGCCAGGGCCGCTTCGTCACGCCCAAGCCGGAACTCGATAACGCCACCTCTCACCAGCGCGTCTCCGCGGACGGAGGCGAGCCCGCTGATCTCGTCATAGCGATCGACGAGACGCTGCCACGTTGGCCTCTCGCGCGCGACGACCGGATCGGTGCCTCGCGCCGGATCGTAACTGAGCTGGAACAGGAGATGACCTGTCTCATGAACTTCAGCGCAGTAGACGACGGCGAGCTTCAGCCGCTCTTCATCGGGAAACCGCTCGAGCGCCCGACCCAGTTGATTGACGCCGGGACCGTTGCGTTGACGGATGCGCGCGGCGATTCGAGGGTCGAGTGTTTTGGGCAGGAATCCAGTCAAGAGGTAGGCGTCCGCGAGACGCTCGGAGAGGGCGATCGCGGACAGTCGCCACCACCGTTCGGCGGACAGTGGCCTGGCCGTCAACCTCAGTTGCTGGTCCGCCCAGCCAATGAGCCTGGTCGCGATCTCACGCGGCTCGGGGGCCGCGTGCTCGATTACACCTCGCGCCGTTTCGAGCGCAACGCTTGCGGCAATCAACCGCCGTCGATCCGTCGAACTTGTGTCCGCGGCGATCCAGTGCGGAGCGATCTGGCCAAGCTGGATCTCAAATGACTTGAGATCGGCGATTCGCGTCAGCTCCGTCGCAACAGCGGCGCGGTCACCGCGATCATATCGATCGAGCCACTCCGAGATCGGTCCGGTGTCGCGCTGATGCCACGCCTCAGATGTCGTGCTTGGTGCCAACCCAAAGCACCAGAGAAGGAACGCTGAGCAGACCGCGCGGAGCGCGCTCATCATTCACGACCTCGTCACCGCACAGGCCATTCGAACGGAAACAACTTGCCCGCCGCGGCGGGGTCGAGCTCCAGCCCGGCCAGGTGCGCGGCGCGTGAGAGCACGGGATCGCGTCCGGCCGCGAGATCCTGCGCGGTCGGCCGCATTGTCTCGTCCGGCGTGACGCCGGCGCCTTCGAGACTGCGGCCGTCCGTCATCACGAGGTCCGCGTCCGTGACCGAGAGCACGTAGTAAAGGAGTTGGTCATTCCCCAACTGGAACGGGTAGGCGAGCGCCTCCATGACGGCGCCGGCTGATCGGTCTCCCACCACCGTGCCGCGGTGCTCGAGTTGGACGATCCGCGCAAGCAGCTCGGCGGCCGACGCCGACCGGCTGTCGACGAGCACGACCAGCGTGCCGCTGAACGGATTCCGGCCGCGTGTCGTGGCCCCCACCTTCTTCTGATCCGCGCGCGCCGTGCGGGTGCCGATCACGACGTCGTGATCGAAGAGATTGCCGATCATCCGGGCGAGCGTGTCCACGCGGCCGCCGCCGTTGCCGCGAAGATCGAGGACGAGCCCGGTGTGCTTCCGCGCAACGGCGAAGAGCCGATCGACTTCCGCGTCCTCGGCGAAGAACGCCGGCATCTTCCAGATCATCACGCTGCCCATCTCGACGACCCGCTGGCGGAACGCCTGCATCGCCGCGTCGCGCTCCTGATTCACCGTGCTGATCTCGTTGCCGTTCGTCAGGCTGCGGGCGACGCGCTTCTGGCGTACGTCCGATGTGACCATCACCGTGCGCCGCTCGCCGGCCGGGGTCTCGACGACGAGCTCGGTCGACGTCCGCGGCGCGAGGATGGTCAGGATGTATTGCACCGTGTGGTAGGTCTCGCGATCGATCGGCAGGCCGTTGACAGAAATGACGTGATCGCCCGCCGCGAGCCTCGCGGCCGCGTCCGTGCCCGGACGCACGTGCGTGACGAACGCGTCGTTGCCGATGAGATCGAGCTGATAGCCGTAGTCGACCTGAAACGATCGCGCCGGCGGCTGAAAGAACGTGTGCGAGTCCTTGAGGCCTTCGAGGAACTGCGCGACGACGACCTCGCCGGCATCCACCGAGCTGGCGGTCTTCAGCTTCTCGCCGAACTCACGATAGCGCGCGTCCCAGTCGAGCCCGTGAAACGCGGCGTCGTAGTAGTGCGCCTTGACGGTCTCGTACGCGTTCCGCAGCATCTCGCGAATGAGATACGCGTCGTTCTGGGAGAGGCCCTGGGCCGACAGCGTGACGGCCAGGAGCGGGATGAGAGCTGAGAACACTCGAGCTCTGCGCACAGAACCTCGGAACCTCGGAACCGACGTTAATTCTTTCGCATGGCTTGCTTCGCGACGGCCTCGGCCGCGCGCTTCGCGGCTTCGGGATCACCGAGATACTCGTGTCGGACCGCCCGCAGTTGTTCGTCCAGCTCGTAGACGAGCGGAATCCCCGTCGGAATGTTCAGCTCGGCGATGTCCGCGTCCGAGATGTGATCGAGGTACTTCACAAGCGCGCGCAGGCTGTTGCCGTGCGCGGTGATCAGCACGCGCTTGCCCACCTTGATCGCCGGCGCGATCGTGCCGTGCCAATAAGGCAGGAAACGCGCGACGACGTCTTTGAGTGACTCGGTCGCGGGCACGTCTGCGGGCGCGAGCGACGCGTAGCGCGGGTCGTGCGCCGAGTGCCGCGGGTCGTCTCTCGAGAGCGGCGGCGGGGGAATGTCGTAGCTGCGCCGCCAGATCTTGGTTTGCGCCTCACCGTGTTGCGCCGCCGTCTCCGCCTTGTTCAGCCCCTGCAGCGCGCCGTAGTGCCGCTCGTTCAGCCGCCAGTCCTTGACGACCGGAATCCACATCTGATCGAGCTCGTCGAGCGCGGTCCAGCACGTGCGAATCGCCCGCTTGAGCACGGACGTGTAGGCGATGTCGAAGACGAATCCGCCCTCGCGCAGGAGCCGCCCCGCGTCGCGCGCCTCCTTGCGGCCCTGGTCGCTCAGATCGACGTCCGTCCAGCCGGTGAACCGGTTTTCCTTGTTCCAGACGCTTTCACCGTGACGAAGCAGGACGAGCTTGCTGGTCGACGTCATCGATGTGTCCCGTTTCCCGGCCTCCGCGGAGCCGGCGCTCGAAGCCGTTGCCTCCGTCCGCGCCGATTTCGAACTGACGCCCATCGCGCGAGTCCTATCCGGCCTGGCTTCGCTGAGCCTACGGACGTCGCGCTCGAAATCGGCGCTCCCTCCGGCACGGCTTCGCACTGTCGATCATCGCGCCGCTCCGAGTCGGCCGCGAAACGGGACACATCGATGACGTCGATCGTCCTCAGACGTCGCGCGTGAGCTGATGTCGGGTGTCCGAATCGGAGTGCCGCGACGGCGAAGCGCGAAACCGGAGCGGAGGAAGCGAAGGTTTCGAGCGCGCGTCCGTAGGCATGTTTGGTTTCCAAGCCGGGTAGGACGCGCGCGACACGCGGTAGCGCGAAACCTGAGCGGACGAAGCGAACGGTTTCTCGCGGCATCTCCGTTTGAGGCCACCCGGCATCAGCTCGCGCGCGACGTCAGACCGAGCCGATCTGCCGAATCGCGGCGCGCCCGGCGTACTTCGCCTTGGCGCCGAGCGACTCTTCGATTCTCAGCAGCTGATTGTACTTGGCCGTGCGATCGGACCGGCTCGCCGAGCCGGTTTTGATCTGTCCGGCGCACGTTGCGACGGCGAGATCGGCGATCGTCGTGTCCTCGGTCTCGCCGGACCGGTGAGAAATTACGCTGGCGTAGCCCGCTTGCCGCGCCATCTCGACGGCGGCGAGCGTCTCGCTGACCGTGCCGATCTGGTTGAGCTTGATCAGGATCGCGTTGCCGATTTTCTGCGCGATCCCTTCCTTCAAGATGGACGGATTCGTCACGAACACGTCGTCGCCGACGAGCTGCAGTTTCTGGCCGAGCGCCTGCGTGAGGCGCTTCCATCCCGGCCAGTCGGCTTCGGCGAGGCCATCCTCGATCGACACGATCGGAAACTGACGCGACCAGTCCTCGTAGAGACGAATCATGTCGTCCGACGATTTCTTGCCCTCGCCGGACTTCCTGAGGTCGTAGCCCTTCGTCGCCTCGTCCCAGAACTCGCTGGCGGCGACATCGAGCGCGACGAACACGTCTTTGCCCGGGTGATAGCCCGCGGCGTTGATCGCGCCGAGCACGAGATCGAGCGCTTCGCGATTGGACGCGAGGCTCGGCGCGAAGCCGCCCTCGTCGCCGACGCCGGTGGCGAGCCCGCGCTTCTTGAGCACGCCGCGCAGCGTGTGAAAGATCTCGGCGCCGGCGCGCAGCGCGTCGGCGAACGTCGAGAGGCCCGCCGGCACGACCATGAATTCCTGAAAGTCGACGTTGGTGTCCGCGTGCGCGCCGCCGTTGAGGATGTTCATCATCGGCACCGGCAGGAGCGGTCCGCCGGATCGCGCGGCAGCCGGCACGAGGTCCGCGAGCGAGGCCCACAGCG
>DATEGZ010000242.1:0-10462 GCA_035279905.1 Vicinamibacterales bacterium | reverse complement strand
TCAGCATGAGCTCCGTGCCTGGTCGAATCGTGAGATTGCTCCGGCGGTCGGCGCCATCCTCCCGCAGGATCTCGAGACAGCGGCGATCGAGATGCTCGATCGCCGCGACGTCGATGCCGCGCGCGTCGTTCTGCCGCCAGGTCTCCGCGGACGCCCGGCGCAGCTCGTCAACCAGCGCGATCGCCACCGCTTCCGAGTCCAGAGGAACGAGCGCGAACGCCACGGACGGCGGCGCCGGCAGCACGCGGAGCGTCGCCTCGACGATCACGCCCAGCGTGCCTTCCGAACCGACGAACAGATCGACGAGATCCATCTCCGGCGCGGCAAAGTAACCGGCCGAGCACTTCGGCACCGCGGGCATCCGGTAAGAGCCCGGCTGGAATCGCCGCGTGCCGTGCGCGCAGCCAATCTCGAAGCCGGCGCTCGAATCGGCGCGCACCTGGCCCCGCTCGAGATCGAGCACGCAGCCGCACGCGAGCACGACCGTCAGCCCGTCCACCCAGTCACGCGTGGTCCCGTACTTAAAGGTCGCGGCGCCCGCCGCGTTGGTCGCGACGACGCCGCCGACGAACGCGCCGGTGAACGTTGGCACCGGTGCGTACCAGCGGCCATGCTGACGCAGCAGTTTCTGCAACGTTTCGAGCGGGACCCCCGCGCCCACACGGATTTTGTCCTGGCCCGGTTCGTGAATTGACGTGAGACGTTCCGTCGAGAGCACGAGCCCGCCGTCGGGCGTCGCGCCGCCGGTCACCGACGACTGCGCGCCGATCGTCAGCACGCGCGTCGACGCTTCGAGCAATCCGGCGACTTCCGCCTCGGTCCGCGGCCGCGCCACGGCGTCGGCGTGGCCGCCGGTGAAGTGCGCCGCGTCTTCGAGGTGGCGGGCGACCGCTTCGCCGGACCGATCGATCACCAGCACGGAGGGTTGGCCGCGGGGCGCTCGCGCGCGAACGACATGGGAGGTCATGAGCACGAACGTGAGTTAACCAAAGGAGAGCGCAAATGCCAATTCATCGTCAATTGGCCGCGGCAGTCGCGGCCTCAGTCGTGGTGTCGGCGTCGGCGGCGCGGATCCCGCTCGACGACTTCCGCCGGCTGCACGCCGCGGGCGCCGTGCTGACCGTCGACGTCCGCGACCCGGTCGCGTTCAGAACCGGCCACATTCCCGGCGCCGTGAACATTCCGCTCGGCCAGCTCGAAGCGCGGGCGGGAGAAATAAGAACGCGCGCCGGTCGCCGGCCCGTCGTCACGTACTGTGCGTGCCTCGACGAACACGCGAGCCTCGAGGCCGTCGAGATCCTCAACGCGCGCGGGCTGATGAACGTCAGCGCGCTCGCCGGCGGGCTGCGAGCGTGGATCGCGGCCGGCGGAAAGCTTCAGTCGTAACAGTGCGTCACTGCTGGAGCGCGGCTTCGTCGACGAGAAACTTCCGAAACGCTTCTTCGGACTCCACGGTGAGAATGCCGCGCATCCGGTAGTGACCCAGCCCGCAGAGCTGCGAGCACGCGATGTCGAACACGCCCGTTTGCGTCGGCGTGAACCACACCGGCGTGAAGAGGCCAGGAATCGCGTCCTGTTTCACGCGCATCGCGGGCACGCCGAAGCTGTGAATCGCGTCCTTGCTCGACAGCTGAATGATGACGGGCCGGCCGACCGGCAAGTGCAGCTGGCTCAGGACGACGATGTCGTCCTTGGCGCCAGGCGAGTTGCGATTGAGGCCGAGCGGGTTCGTCGGCGTGACGAGTGAGATCGACGTCGTGCCGAACTGGCCGTCCGGCCCCGGATAGTGCACGTTCCAGGCAAACTGCTCCGCGACGATGCGGACGACGACGGCATTGGTGTCGCTCGGCTGCGCCGCAGTGCGGTTGAACCAGAGCGGGAGCGCGAAGACGACGAGCAGGATCGCCTCGGCGGCGACGACGCCCACCTCGGTCCAGAACGCGAAGCGTCCCTTGGCGCCTGCGGCGTCGGCGCGCGGCTGGCGGCCGTGGCGGAAGCGCACGAGCGCCCAGATGAAGTACGCCGTCCAGCCGACGAACAGCACGAGCATCAGCACGTGCACGAGCGTCAGCACGAAGTCGATCTGTCCGGCATGGCTCGACGCCGCAGGTGGCAGCCAGCGCGTCATGGCTCGCCCTCGCTCGCGGCGGCGCGCCTGACGAAGCGCGCGATGAACACGCCGAATCCGGTCAGCACGCCGGAGGTGACGCCGATCAGCACGAGCACGGCCGCCCGCACGCCGCTCGTGACCGGTCCTTCTTCAACGCGAAAGCAGACGGGGCAGGCAAGCGCGGTCGATCCCGCCGCGGCCCAGAAGGCCGCCATGGCTACTGCCGACACACTGCGCCGCCACATCGACGTCATGTCAGATAGAAGAGCAGAAAAATGATGAGCCACACGACGTCGACAAACGCCCAGTAGAGCGCGAGCGATCGGATCCGGCCCGTCGTCATGGGCTCGCCAACACGACGGGCGCCCGCAAGCGCCCACAGGTTGGCGACCAGCCCGGCGATGACGTGCAGCGCGTGCAGTCCGGTCAGCGTGAAGTACATCGCGAGGAACGTGTTGACCGACGGTACGAGCCCGTCGCGGATTTCTCCGCGCCACTCGAATCCTTTGATCAGGAGGAACACGATCGCGAGCGCGGATCCGGCGAGCACGAGC
The DNA here is from genome assembly GCA_035279905.1 of Vicinamibacterales bacterium. GTDB lineage: Bacteria > Acidobacteriota > Vicinamibacteria > Vicinamibacterales > SCN-69-37 > DATEGZ01. Next base: position 7,798 of record DATEGZ010000242.1, on the reverse strand, counting down.
CGCCTGGCCGTCCGCGCGTCTAGCGCCCGCGCCCGCAGAATCAGCGCCGTCATGATCGAGAGGACGACCGTGTTGGCGACGCCGAACCACACGCCCAGCACGTCGAAGCCGCGCGGCCAGATCGGTGCCGAGATCCGGAGCAGGGCGTACGACGAGAAGAGCGCGCCGAAGAGCATGACCTCCGACGCGATGAACAGCCAGATGCCGAGCGTGACGTTGTTGACGCCCGTGTCCGCCCGCCGCTCGATCGTGTACGGAATCATGGCCCTGGCCTGAGCGCAGTCGAAGGCTGGTGCTGCGGGAGGAAATCGGCCGCCGATCCCGCCGGGCTGTAGTCGTACGGGCCGCGATGAACACTCGGAGGCGACGGGAAATTCTCGTGCGGCGGCGGCGACGTCGTCGCCCACTCGAGCGTGGTCGATCCCCAGGGATTTTCCGCCGTGCGCTTGCCGCGCACGAGGCTCCAGACCAGGTTCGCGATGAAGAACAGTTGAACGGTCCCGAGCAGCACCGTGGCCCACCACTGCCCCGAGTACAGATGAACAACCGGCGCGGCGAACGTGTACGTCCGGCCGCCGTCGTAGAGCCGCCGGTTGACGCCAGCGAGACCCTGGATCAGCATCGGCAGGAAGATGCCGTTCATGCCGACGAACGATCCCCAGAAGTGCAGCTTGCCGAGCAGCGGATTCATCATCCGGCCGGTGACTTTCGGGAACCAGTAGTAGATCCCGGCAAACAGCGCGAACAACGTGCCCGGCGCCACCACGTAGTGGAAGTGGCCGACGACGTAGTACGTGTCGTGCAGCGGAATGTCCGAGGCCGCGAGGCCGAGGGGCAAGCCCGTCAGCCCGCCGATGCCGAACATCGGCAGGAACGCGAGCGCGAAGAGCGCCGGCACGGTGAAGCGAATCGATCCGCCCCAGAGCGACAGCAGCAGCGCCGAGACGATGACGACCGACGGCACCGAGATGATCATCGTCGTCACCTGGAAGAACGCGCTCATCGTCGGGCCCATGCCGGTGAGGAACATGTGGTGCGCCCACACGATGAACGACATCGAGCCCATGAAGAGCGCGGCGCCGACCATCGCGCGATAACCCCACAGCGGCTTGCGCGTGGCGTTGGCGATCACCTCCGCGACGATGCCGAAGGCCGGAAGAATGAGCACGTAGACTTCCGGATGCGCGAGGAACCAGAACAGGTGCTGCCAGAGGATCGGGCTGCCGCCGCCGCTGACTTTGAGCGGCATGCCGGAGACGACGAGACCGGTCGGCAGGAAGAAGCTGGTGCCGGCGAGGCGATCCATGAGCTGCAGGACCGCCGCCGCCTGCAGCGGCGGGAAGGCGAGCAGCAGGAGGAACGAGGTGACGAGCTGCGCCCACACGAAGAAGGGCAGGCGCATCATCGTCAGTCCGGGCGCGCGCAGCTGCAGGATCGTCGCGATCATGTTGATCGAGCCGACGAGCGACGACAGGATCAGCACGAACATGCCGACGAGCCACGCCGTTTGACCGGCGCTGGCGAAGATCGAGAGCGGCGGGTACGACGTCCACCCGGAGTTGGCGGCGCCGCCCGGCAGGAAGAATCCGGTCACCATCACGATGCCGCCCGCCAGATAGAGCCAGTAGCTGAGTGCGTTGAGGCGCGGGAACGCCATGTCGGGCGCGCCGATCATGAGCGGGACGAGGTAGTTGCCGAACGCCCCGACGGCAAACGGCACGACGGCGAGAAACACCATGATCGTGCCGTGCATCGCGCCGAGCTGCGTGTAGAACTCGGGCAACATCACGCCCTGCGGCGCATTAGCGTCGCCGAGCAGACCGCCGATGAGCGGAATGGGCTGCGCGGGAAACGCGAGCTGCCACCGGATGAGCACGATGAGGCAGAAGCCGAGCAGCAGAAAGACGAGGCTGGTGACGAGGTATTGCAGCCCGATGACCTTGTGGTCGGTGGAAATGATGCGCATCGGCCGGGCGTGATTCTATACTGCCCACATGGCGACCACTCGAGAAATGCCGTCGCACCCGACAGGCGAGCGTGACCTGTCCCGCACGTACGCGCTCGTCATCCTCGTCGAGGCGATCGTCATCGGCGCGCTGTACTGGCTGGGCGCGCACTTCTCGTAAGCCATGCGCTGGCTCGACTGGGTCGTCGTCGTCGGGTACCTCGTCTGGATCGTCACGAGCGGTTTGCGCGCGAGCCGGCGCACGAACGAAATCGACGGCTACTTCCGCGCCAATCGCAGCCTGCCGTGGTGGGCCGTCGGCCTGTCGGTGATGGCCACGCAGCTCAGCGCGATCACGCTCGTCGGCACGACCGGCAAGGCGTACGCCGACGGCATGCGGTTCGTGCAGTTCTACTTCGGGCTGCCAATCGCGATGGTGATCCTGTCGATGACCGTCGTGCCGTTTTTCTACCGGGCGAACGTCTACACCGCGTACGAGTACCTCGAACGGCGCTTCGATTTGAAAACGCGCACGCTCGCGGCGTTCACCTTTCTCGTGCAGCGCGCGCTGTCGTGCGGACTGATCATCGCGGCCCCGTCGATCATTCTGTCCATCGTGCTCGGCTGGCCGTTTCCGCTCACGATCCTGGTGATTGGCGTGCCGGTCATCGCGTACACGATGGTCGGCGGCGTGCAGGCCGTGACGTGGACGGACGTGAAGCAGATGTCCGTCGTGCTCCTCGCGATGGCCGCGGTCGTCGTCGTGCTGATCATGGGATTGCCGGTGAGCACGAGCCAGGCGCTGCACGTCGCGGGCGCCGTCGGGCGGCTGCAGGCGATCGACACGAGCACCGACCTGCACACGGATTACACCCTGTGGTCGGGGCTGATCGGCAGCTTGTTCCTGATGCTGTCGTATTTCGGGTGCGATCAGAGCCAGGTGCAGCGGTATTTGACGGCGAAGTCGATCGACTCGGCGCGCCACTCGCTGCTCGTGAGCGCGTTCGCGAAGATCCCGCTCCAGGCAGGCATCCTGCTGACCGGCGTGCTGACGTTCTGCTTCTTCCTGTTCAATCGCAATCCGATGCTCTTCAACCCGGTGTACGAGCGCACGGTGCTCTCGAGCTCGCGCGCAGCGGAATATCGCGCGCTCGAAGCGGACTACGATCAGAAGTTCGCGGTGCGGCAGACCGCGGCCATGAATCTTGCGGCGGCCGGCGGCGATCCGGCGGCGCGCCAGTCATTTCAATCCGCGCAGGCGGCGGTTGCGGACGTGCGATCGAAGGCCGTGGCGCTCGTGCGTAACGTGACGGGCGACGCGACGTACAGCGACACGAACTACGTCTTTCCGACGTTCATCCTGACGTATCTTCCGATTGGCCTGACGGGACTCATGATCGCGGCCATCCTCTCGGCCGCGATGTCCGCGAGCTCGGGCGAGCTCAACGCCCTCGCCACGGCGACAGCGATCGACATCTATCGCCGGCACATCAACCCCACGGCGCCGGACGCGGCGTTCCTGCGTTTCTCGAAAATGGCGACGGCGTTCTGGGGGCTCTTCGCGTGCGTGGCCGCGTACTACTCCGCGAATCTCGGATCGCTCATCGACACGGTCAACAAGATCGGATCGCTGTTCTACGGATCGATCCTCGGTGTCTTCATCCTGGCGCTCGGCGTGAAGCGCGCCAACGGACAGGGCGCGTTCTTCGGCCTCATCGCGGGCCTCGTGAGCGTGTTCATCGTCTCGTTCCATCCAGAGACGAAGACCATCTCGTATCTCTGGCACAACGTCATCGGCGCGGTCGTCTGTGTCGTCGTCGGGACGTTGATCAGTCTTGCCACGCGGGGCGCGACGCCCGCGCCGACTCCGCCGACACGGTGACGTGAATGCGGTCGTAACGGCAATCGGTGTGCGCGCTGAGCTCGTTCAGGCTCAGCGTGTCCGTGGCGCCGATCGCGAGCACGCGCGTTTCCTCCGCCGACGTGCCGCGCGCCGTGAAATGGCGATGCCTGACGCGAACCGCAGGCCGGCTGTCGCGCCCTCGGGTGAGATCGACGCGTAGATCCCAGGATTGATCCGCGCTCGAGGGAATCGCCGAGCCGTCGTCGGACGCCGCGACATGGCACCCGGCTTCCCACACGACGGCTTCCTTTTGATCGCTCCCGGTCAGCTGAAGGACGACGCGGCCCGCGTTCGTGCTGTCGTCTTCACTCGACACCGAATAGCGCACGAGCACCCGCGTGGTGTCCGCCGGTCGCGTTTGACCGGCGGCCGCCACGATCAGGATCGCGGCAAGCGCGCGTACTGGCATGACCAGCAATGGTCGCGTGAGTGGCCCGATTGTACGATCTCTAGCCCATGGCGAACGCCGCTCGCGTTTTGCTACCTTGTACCCGGGGACTCCCGTGAGCAGGCAACCGCGTGAGGACGAAGCGTCCGACCTGTCGGGCGACTGGCTCGGCGGAGCGTCTCTGCGAGAGGTCGCGGATCAGCCTGAACGTGACGTGCTCCCCGGGTTTCTCTCCGAAGAAGAGCCTCCCGAGACGACACCTGCGGTCCGGCCTGGACGAGTGCCGCCGGTACGGCGATCAACGCCGGCAGTTCTCGTTCTCGGCGGACTCGTCCTCGTCTTCATCATCTTCTTCATAGCCGCGATCGTCCTGCGCGTCGGGCCCCTCCCGACACCGAACCGATCAGCGCCAGAATCGCCGGTGACAGCTCTCGCCGCGCTGCCTGCCGACGCGCTGGCACCGCCCGTCCAAGCGGCCGTGAGTTCCGGCGCCTCACCGGCAGCAGAAGCGCTGCGCTCGCCGCCGCCGCGCAACGTTCCGGTCGCGACCACACCTCGCCCGACCCCGGCGCTCGTGACGCGCTCGTCGAGCGCTGCGGTGTGGCCCGCGCTCTCGCTGGCACGCACGGCGTCATCCGAAATGACGCTGCCGATCGACACGCTCGGCGGACGCACGAGCGTTCCGCCGCCAGCAGAGCCGCCGACGCCCGTGCCGGAATTTGCCCCGGCTTCGTCCGGGCCGCCCGTGACGCCGGAAGCGGCGGCTCGCGCGGCAAGAGCGACGTCGGCCCGGCTGGTTGTCGATCGCTACCGCGACGCGTTCAACGCGCTCGACGCGACTGCGGTGGACGCGTTCTGGCCCGGCGTCGATCGCCGGGCGCTCAAGCGCTCGTTCGCCGATCTCGAATCCCAGCATCTTCAGTTCGGCCGCTGCGACGTTCAGCTCGCCGGCGCGCGCGCTTTTGCGTCCTGCAGCGGCTACGCCGAGTACAAGAGGAAGAACGGCTCACCCGAGGCGCGGTTTGAGATGCGGCACTGGACGTTCACCCTCGGCGAGGTCAAGGACGGATGGGTGATCCTCGGCGTGGACGTGCGCCAGGAACGTTGATCTCGTGGGAAAACGGGGCGGTCTGTAGCCCGGAGCGTGCCGACCCGACAATGAGAACGATGAGGCGGATTGCGCTCATTTGGCTCGGCCTCTGCGCCGCGACCGCGGTGTCAGCCCGGCTGATCGCGGCCGAGCCCGTCGTCTCGGTCTGGTACCGCGGATCGCCTCCGGGGCAGCCGCGCCAGGACGACCTCGCCGTCATCAAGGCCCTGGGGTTTCTCAGCGTGACGTGGCCGTCGATCAGCACGGGTGGCGCGGAGGACCTGCGGCGGATGGCCGACACGGTGGGCGTCGGCGTTCAAGTGCGATCCGAACCGCAGCCGCTGACCTCAGCCTCGGCGCTCCGACCGCGCGCGACGGTGGACGTCGCGACGCGCGATCTGGCCGCCGAAGAAATCCCGGCGCTCGTCTGGCGAGCGGTCGCGCACGGCGCGCGCGTCGTGTGCTTCGATCCGGGGCCGGCCGACGGGACCGGGCTGCAGAACGCCGCGGGGCGCGCGGCGCCGTGGCTGGCGACGGCCAAGACGATCGCCCGCCAGCTGAACTTCAACGCGAAGCTGTTCAACGAGATTCGATCCGCGCCGGCGGTGTCGGTGCTCGGGCCGGCCGCGCCCGCGCTCGACGTTGTTCTGATGCAGGACGATCGGTCCTGGGTGCTGTTTGCCACGAACGTGACGAAGGCGCACGTGAAAGCCATCGTGCGGCTGCCGGCGATCGTGCCCGCCGCGATGTGGGTCAACCTGCTCGACGGCTCGCAGATGTCGATGCTCAGCCAGCCGATCGGCCCGCGGTGGGATCTCGACCTCGAGCCGGGCGGGGCGCGCGTCTACGTGATCAGCAAGGTCGAAAAATAAGCCGGGCGTGTAGTCTATTGCGTTGATGTTCTCGTCCCGCCTGCCGGCGACGCTGGCGCCGAACCTCGTCAGCCAAGCCGTGGCGGCGCTGCGCCAGTCCGGCGTACCGCTGCTCGATCTCACGGAAACCAATCCGACGGTCGTCGGGTTGCCGTACCCGGACGACGTGCTCGCGCCGCTGTCGGATTCGCGCGCGCGTGTGTACGCGCCCGACCCGCGCGGGCTCGCCGACGCGCGCGCCGCCATCGCCGCGGACTACGCCCCGCGCGCGGCGGTCTCGCCCGATCGGATCGTGCTGACCTCGAGCAGCAGCGAGGCCTACGCGGCCTTGTTCAAGGTGCTCTGCAATCCCGGCGAGTCGGTGCTGGTGCCGCATCCGAGCTATCCGCTGTTCGAGCTGCTGACGGGTCTCGAAGGCGTCGACGCGCACCCGTACGCGCTCGAGTACCACGGCACGTGGTCGATCGATCGCGACAGCCTCGAGCAGGCGCTGGACGCCCGCGCGCGCGCGGTGCTCGTCGTCAGTCCGAACAACCCGACGGGCTCGATGCTCCGGTCCGACGACCGCGAGTGGCTGGCGGCCCTCTGCGCGCGCCGCGGCCTCGCCATCATTTCCGACGAGGTATTCGCCGACTATCCGCTCGCGCCGCGCGCGGACGCCTCGTCCCTCGTCGGCGAGTCGCGCGCGCTGACGTTCGTGCTCGGCGGCCTGTCGAAGTCCGCCGGGCTGCCGCAGGTCAAGCTGGGGTGGATGCTCGTCGGCGGGCCGCAGGCGCTCGTGACCGACGCGCTGGAGCGTCTCGAGCTCGTCGCGGACACGTACTTGTCGGTGTCGACGCCCGTGCAAGTCGCCGCGGGAAAGCTCATCGCGTCCGGCCGCGGCATTCGGGCGGCGATTGCCGCGCGCGTCCGTGAAAATCTCGACGCGCTGCGCCGCGCGGTCGTGGACCATCCGGCCATCACGCTGCGCGATCCCGAAGGCGGTTGGTCGGCCGTGCTCGAAGTGCCGGCGACGATGAGCGACGAGGCGCTCGTGCTGCGCATCCTCGAGGCGCGCGTGCTCGTGCACCCGGGATACTTCTTCGACTTCACGCGCGGCGCCTTTCTTGTCGTCAGTCTCCTGCCGCGTCCGGAGGTCTTTCGCGACGCGATCGCGCGCGCGCTGCCGATCGCGGGCGGAGGCCGGCCCTGATGGCGCGCCACGCCGGCGTCATCCTGCCGCTGTTTTCGGCGGCCTCGGCCAGGAGCTGGGGAATCGGCGAGCTCGCCGATCTCGATCCGCTCAGCGTCTGGCTCCACGCCGCCGGATACGATCGCCTGATGCTCCTGCCGCTCGGGACGATGGTGCCGGGCGGCTCGTCGCCGTACTCGGCGGCGTCCGCGATGGCGATCGATCCGATCTACATCGCCATCGACGACGTCGAAGACTACGCGCGCGCGGGCGGCGACGCCGCGCTCTCGATGGACGGCGCGCGCGCGCTCCACGGGGCGCGCCAGAGCGGGCGCGTGGCGTATCCGCTCGTGCGGCGCGCGAAGCTCGAGGCGCTCGACCTCGCGTTCGCGTGTTTCCTTCGCGACGAGTGGCAGGTGATGACGGCGC
>DATEGZ010000241.1:0-10702 GCA_035279905.1 Vicinamibacterales bacterium | reverse complement strand
TGGCGGGCGCGCCGCCCGGACGGCCTCCGCCTCCACCGCCGCCGCCGGGTCCGCCGGCGCGGCCGGCGTTCTCGAACGCCGTCTTCGCGTATGCGATTTTCAATCCGGCGAGCGGCAGGTCGGGATTCCAGTGCAACGCGGCGTCGGCGACGCTACCGTCACGCTTGTCCGGACCGTAGATCGTGTTGAGCACGATCACAGCGTCCTCGACGTAGCGGCACATCGGGCCGATCTTGTCCATCGTCGTCGAGAGCGCCATCGCGCCGTAGCGGCTGACGCGCCCGTACGTCGGGCGCAGGCCGGCGAGGCCGTTGACGGAGGAGGGCGACAGGATCGAGCCGCGCGTTTCCGTGCCGATCGCGAATGCGACGCAGCCGGCGGCGGTCGCCGATCCCGGACCCGCGGACGAGCCGCTCGATCCGGCCTGCGGGTTCCACGGCGTGCGCGTCTGCCCGCCGAACCACACGTCGCCCTGCGCCAGCGCGCCGAGCGTGAGCTTGGCGACGAGCACCGCACCCGCCTCGCGCAGGCGCTCGACGATCGTGGCGTCGTAGTCGATGACCTGTTCCTGGTAGAGCTCCGCGCCCCACGTCGTCTTGATGCCCTTGGTCGCGAACAGATCCTTCGCGCCCCAGGGCAGGCCGTGAAGCGGTCCGCGATACTTGCCCGCTTTGATCTCGCGATCCGCGTCCGCGGCCTGCTTCAGCGCGAGCTCTTCGGTGAGCGTCACGTAGAAGTAGAGCGACGAGTTGTAGCGCTTGAGGCGCGAGAGATACATGTTCGTGAGCTCGGTCGAGGTCACGAGCTTGCGCTCGACGAGCGCCGCGAGCCTGGTGATCGGCCAGAACGCGACATCCTCGAGATTGGCCGGCCGCTTCAGCGTGAGCGGCGGCTTCGTGTATTTGATGGGCGCCCCGGGCGTCGCCGGGCCTTTCGGTTCCTTGCCGGGGAGCGCCGGCTTGAACACGTAGGCCGGCTCGGTGTCCTGCGGCACCGTGATCGCGCGCATCCGCGTGAAGTTCGCGAGGTTCGTGCTGGCGCCGCGGGCGGCCGCGGCTTCTTCTTCGCTCGTGAATTGCACGCCGTCGATCCCTTCCGCCGACTTGATCATGTCGGCGGTCACCGATCCGGCGTTTTGCTGCCCCTGGGCGAATGCCTTCGTCGCGACGGCGCCAGCCACCGCGGCGGGGACGACCTTCAGGAACTTTCTACGCGACTCGTTACTGGACGAAGACATTGGGTCTCTCCATGGTTCCGAGGTTCCGGAGTTCCGGGGTTCCGTGGTTCTGGATCACGCTGAGCCGTCGCCAGCGAACCCCGGAACCCTGGAACCGCGGAACCGCGGAACCACAACGTCACTTCTTCTCTTTGAATCCTGCGGGCAACGCCACGTCCTCGGCCGTCACTGTCGGCGCCACCGAGAGGATCTCGTGCGACGAGGTGAAGACCGTGCCGCGCTGCGTGGGGGGCTTGTTGGCACCCATCATCTTCTTGGCGAGCGCGCCGCCGATGCCGCCGCCGGTCGTGGGCGGCGGCTGATTCTGCGCCTGGCTTTGCGCCTGCTTCATTGCCTCGGCGCTCTTCACGCCGTCGAAGGTCGTCGACGAGAGCACGGGCGTGCCCTGGAGCTTGCCGCTCTCCGCTTGCATCCTCTCGGCCATCGGCTTGAACGTCGGATACGTCGCCACCGTGCTCGCCATCTGCTGCGCGTCGGCCACGAACGCCTCGCCGTAGACGGCCTTCATGTATTTGAGCTGGAACTGGATGAGCTCGTCGAGCCCGGCGATCTTCGGCGCGAGCCACATGTCGGTGGTCATGATGAAGCCGCCGCTGTCCTCGACCTTCTTGCCCTTTTCGTGCGCGGTGATCGTGAGGATGACCTCATGCGTGTCGAAGCCGGCGATGTTCTTCTTCTGCCCGGTTTCCTTCACGTCGGCATCGAACTCGTATTGCTTGCCGGTGTCCTGGATCTGCTCCTTGTCCTCGGGCTTCACTTCCTGCTTCTGCTTTGCGGCGTCGGCCTTGGCCTTCTCGAACGCGGCGCGCAGCTCGGCGAACGTTGCCACCTTGTAGCTCTTGCCCTTCATGTCGAGCGTGTAGACCTTCTCCTCGCCGAGGTCGATGATCTCTCCGGTGTCGCCGGTGATGCTGAGCTTCCGGTTGCCTTTGACCGCCGACGTCGTGACCAGGCCTTCCTTGGTCGCCGCGCCGCCGAATTTGTTGAGAACGGCGCCGGCCGCGCCGGCGAATTTAAACGTGCTCTTCTGTTGCGTCTTCACGTCGGCGCGCACGACGGCAGCCAGGACGAGACACGCGAACAAAACGGGAACGAGACGGGTACGGTGCATTGATGACCTCCGAGTCACGAGAGTGACTTATTCTAATAGTGTTTGAGACCGAGCGTCCCCCGCCCGCTGGTCGCGCTCGCCGCCTGCCTGGCGATTTCCGTCGACGTGTGGTCGCAGCAGGACCGTCGAATTCTGGACACCACCGCGGAGGTCAACACGGGCCGGCCCGGCCAGGCGATCGACCCGCCGGCCGTCGTTGCCGGCGGATACATCTACACCTCCGGACTGGTCGGTCTCGATGCGACCGGGCGATCCGATCAGCCCGACGTGAGCGCGGAAGTGCGCCGTGCGCTCGAGCGGCTCAAGTCGGTGGTCGAAGCCGCCGGATCGTCGCTCGCGCAAGTCGTGAGCGTCACCGTCTACCTGCGGAATCCGAAGGACTTCGACGCGATGAACGCGGTCTACCGCGAGTTCTTCGGCGAGAAGCAGCCGGCGCGGACCACGGTCGGCGTGGATCTCCAGAACGGCGCACAGGTGATGATCTCGGCCGTTGCGGTGCCGAACAGCACGCCCCGCGAAGTGTTTCATCCCGCGGGCTGGGCGAAATCGCCGCGGCCGTACTCCTATGTCGTGCGCGCCGGCGATCTCGTGTTCCTCTCGGGCCTCGTCAGCCGGCGTGGCACCGACGATCAGCCGGTCATCGGCACGGTCCAGACGCAGACGCGGACGATTCTCGACAACGCGGGCGTGCTCCTGCGCACCGTCGGCCTCTCCTACGCGAACGTGGTCGCCGCGCGCGTGTTCGTGACCGACGACTCGTTCTTCGAGGCCATGAACGACGAATACGGCCGGTATTTTTCGGAAGGGCCGCCCGCGCGCGCGACGGCCGTGACGCGCCTGATGGGCGATGACAGCACGGTCGAGATCTCGCTCATCGCCACGACCTCGGACAAACAGCTGATCGGTCCGACCGTCTCACCAAGCCTGCCCGTGTCGACCGCCGTGCGCGTCGGCCCGCGAGTGTTTCTCTCGGGCGTCGTCGGCAACACCGACGCCAATGTCGGGGATGTCGCCGCGCAGTCGCGCGAAGCGCTCATGCACCTGAAGCGCACGCTCGACAACGCCGGCCTCGATGTGTCGAACATCGTCGACAGCACCGTGTATCTCCCGGATCTCTGGCAGTACGATCGTATGGACTCCGTCTTCCGGGAGATCTTTCTCCTGCCTCCCGCGCGCTCGACCGTCGGCGCCAAGCTCGTCACAAGGGCGGGACTCGTCGAGTTTCTGACGACTGCTGTGAAGTAGGCCAGCGGGTTCGACGAGGTTCGACACGTTCGACAGGGTTCCGCCGGTTCGAACCTGCGGAACCCGTCGAACCTGTTGAACCTGTCGAACCTGAACTACTCTGACGTGTGCTTTCCGAACTGAGATCCATGCTCCGGCTCGCCCTGCCGGTTGTCGTCGCCGAGCTTGGCTGGATCACGATGGGCATCGTCGACACGATCTTCGTGGGTCCGCTCGGGCCCGCGGCGATCGGCGCCGTGGGCACGGGATCGACGATGTTCTTCACGGTGATGGTGCTCGGGATGGGCACGCTGCTGGCGCTCGACACGTTCGTGGCGCAGAGCTACGGTGCCGGGCGCGTCGACGAGTGCCATCGCTGGTTGTTCGCCGGGCTGCAGCTCGCCGCCGTGTTGTCGGTCGTGCTCGTGGCGGTTGGGCTCGCGGGCGTGTCGTTGCTCGGCCACGCGGGCATTCACCCGGACGTCATCGTGCTGTTGCAGCCGTATCTCCGGACGCTGCTGTGGTCAGTGCCGCCGCTGCTTGCGTTCACCGTCTTCCGGCGCTACCTGCAAGCCATGAGCTCGGTGCGGCCGACGATGATCGTGTTGCTCGTGGCGAATCTCATCAACGCGGCCGGCAACTGGCTCTTCATCTACGGCCACCTCGGGATGCCGGCGCTCGGCGTGCAGGGATCGGCGTATGCCACGCTCACCGCACGGATCTTCCTGGCGCTCGCCTTGTTCATCGTGATCGTTCAGCGCGAGCGGGACCAACCGTCCGGCTTGCACGACGTGCCATTCGCGATCGATCGCGCGCGGATGTGGGCGTTGACGCGGCTCGGCCTGCCGGCGGCGGGGCAGATCACGCTCGAGGTTGGCGTGTTCGCGACCGTCAGCGGCCTCGCGGCGCGCATCACCCCGACGGCGCTCGCGGCGAATCAGATCGCGCTGAACATCGCGGCGTTCGTCTTCATGGTGCCGTACGGATTGAGCTCGGCCGCGGCCGTGCGCGTCGGCCAAGCGGTCGGCCGCCGCGACCGGGCCGGGATCTCGCTCGGCGGGTGGGTCGCGGTGGCGCTTTCCGGCGCCTTTACCATCGCGGCGTCCGTCGTGTTTGTCGCGACGCCGAGGCCGTTCCTCGAGGTCTTTACGGTCGACACCACCGTGCTCGCGACGGCGACGACGCTGCTCTTCATCTACGCGCTTTTTCAGCCCTTCGACGGTTTCCAGACCGTGTGCACCGGCGCGCTCCGCGGACTGGGCGACACGCGGACGCCGGTCATCGTCAATTTCGTTGGCCACTGGCTGGTCGGCCTGCCGGTCGCGTATCTGCTGTGCTTCCACCGCGGCTGGGGCGTCACCGGCCTGTGGACCGGACTCGGGGCCGGTGTCACCGTCGTGGGCGGCGCGCTCTTGGGCCTCTGGAATTGGCGGTCGAAATCATACCGGGAGTGATTTTACGTATTGCGTAAAATCACTCCCGGTATGATTTCGACCATGACAAGAAAAACCGTGTCGGTCTGGATCGTCGCCGCAGCGACGAGCGTGGCGTGGGCGTGTTCCGGCGCCGGTCCGTCGGCGCCGACGGCCGACGAGGCCCGCAAGTTCATCGACGACGCCAACGACACGATGCTGCGCGTGAGCATCGCGGAAGGGCAGACGGGCTGGGTCGCGCAGACCTTCATCACAGAAGACACCGAAGCGATCAGCGCCCGCGCCAACCAGGCGTACAGCGAGGCGATCGCGAGGCTCGCGAAGGCCGCGACGCGCTTCGACAAGCTGGATCTGCCGGCGGACCTTCGCCGCGAGCTCAACCTCCTGAAACTGTCGCTCACGCTCGCGACGCCGGCCGATCCGAAAAAGGCGGAGGAGCTGACGACGATCGCCGCCCGTCTGGAAGGGGCGTACGGCAAAGGCAAATGGTGCCCCGATCCTGCGAAGCCGGACGCGTGCATGGACATCGAGAAGATCACCGATGTCATGGCCAACTCACGCGATCCGAAAGAACTGCAGCGCGTGTGGGAGGGCTGGCACACGATCTCGCCGCCGATGAAGAAGGACTACGCGCGGTTCGCGGAGCTCTCGAACGAGGGAGCGCGCGAGCTCGGCTTTGCCGACACCGGCGCGATGTGGCGGTCGAAGTACGACATGCCGGCCGACGACTTCCCGAAGGAGTTGGACCGGCTGTGGGAGCAGGTCAAGCCGCTCTACCTTCAGCTTCACGCGTACGTGCGGATGAAGCTCCACGAGAAGTACGGCAGCATCGTTCCCGAACACGGGCCGATTCCGGCGTATCTGCTCGGCAACATCTGGGCGCAGGACTGGTCGAACGTCTACGACCTCGTGAAGCCCGCCAACGCTGACCCCGGCTACTCGCTGACGAAGATCCTCCAGGCTCGCAAGTTCGACGCGATCAAGATGGTGCAGACCGGCGAGCACTTCTACACGTCGATTGGCTTCGCGCCGCTCCCGAAGACGTTCTGGGAGCGATCGATGCTCGTCAAGCCGCGCGATCGCGATGTCGTCTGCCACGCGAGCGCCTGGGACATCGACACGAAAGAAGACGTCCGCATCAAGATGTGCGTGGATCCGACCGAGGAAGATTTCACGACGATCCACCACGAGCTCGGCCACAATTTCTATCAGCGCGCCTACGACACGCTGCCCGTGATTTTCCGTGACAGCGCGAACGACGGGTTCCACGAGGCGATCGGCGACACCATCGCGCTCTCGGTCACGCCCGAGTACCTCGTCAAGATCGGCCTGCTCGACAAGGCGCCAGACGCGTCGCGCGACATCGGCCTGCTCATGGCCAAGGCGCTCGAGAAGGTCGCGTTCCTGCCGTTCGGGCTCGTAATCGACCAGTGGCGCTGGCAGGTGTTTTCGGGCAAGGCGACGCCGGATCACTACAACCAGGTGTGGTGGGATTTGCGGCAGAAGTACCAGGGCATCGCGCCCTCGTCACCGCGCGGCGAGGAGTTCTTCGATCCGGGCGCGAAGTACCACGTGCCCGACAACACGCCGTACGCCCGCTACTTCCTCGCGGCGATCCTGCAGTTCCAGTTCCACCGCGCGCTCTCGAAAGCCGCCGGCTGCACTATGCCGCTCCACCGCTGCTCGATCTACGAGAGCAAGGTCGCGGGCGACAAGCTCAACGCGATGCTGAAGATGGGCCTGTCGAAGCCGTGGCCGGACGCGCTTGAAGCGCTGACCGGATCGCGGCAGATGGACGCCACAGCGATCCTCGACTACTTCGCGCCGTTGAAGGCGTATCTGGACGAACAGCTGAAAGGGAAGCAGGTCGGCTGGTAGCCGGAAATTTCGAGATCGCGCGATCGCGTCAATTCACTATTGACTGAATCGTCTTCGCGATCTGCTGCTGTTGCTTCTCGGGCCCGACGCCTTCCCAGGCGGCGAGCACCTGGCCCTGAGCGTTGACGAGCACGAGGGTCGGCGTCGCGCGGACGCGCAGGCCGGCCGGCGCCACTTTGACTGACGCAGCCGCGAGGCCCAGCGAGTGGCCGTAGCCCGCTTCTTCGTTCGGCTCCTTGCCCGTCGTGCCGAGCACGACCGCGCTCTTCGATCCGAGATCCGCGACGAGCTGTTTGAGGAACGGCTGCGCTGTCTGACAGGCGCCGCAGCTGGCGCGCGCGAACACGACGAGCGTGTAGTTCGACGAAGCGTACCAGTCGGCGGGCGCGTCGATCGTCTGGCCCGCGCGATACGCCGGCTCCGGCGCGTGACGCATGCCGAGCGCGTTGGTCACGCGCGGCCACGCCACCATCATCGCGGTGACGAGCAGGATCAACACCAGCCCCGCGTTCGTGATGGACGCGGTCTTGCCAACCAGCCGTTCGGTATCAATCTTCATCGTCGTGTCCTCGGGGAGCGCGCGCTACATGTCCTTGCCGCCGCCACCAGGCCAGCGGATGATCTTGCACCACCCCGTGCACGCCCACGACCAGAGCGGGCCGCACATCGGCCAGTCGAGGTCGAAGTTGCACGTGTAGAGCTCCGAGCACTCGAGCCACGGATCCGGCACGAGGTCGCAGGTGTCAACGTCGATGTTGCAATTGCAGTCCGGGTACTCCGCGTGGACGACGCGCCACGAGCGCACGCGGTCGGCGACCTGCTGCGTGAGCGAGAGCGCGTTCCGGCGCGGGTTCCTCGGTCCGAGGTTGACGAAGAGATCCGTCGTGTCCTCCGGCCCGAGCAACGCCGTCGCCTGCTTGAAGATTTCGCCGATGCGCGCTTTCACGTCGTCCGAGACCGGCGGCGCGAACGCGCCCGGGCTCGCGACGTCAATCGCGTCCTGAATCAGCGCGACCTGCGCCGGCGTCAGGTCCGGGTGCGTGCGGAGATACTTCCGGAAGTGCGCGCGCCACACGATGGCGCGATAGTCCGGCCCGAGCACGCCCATCAGCGCGCGGCGGTAGACCGCGGGGTAATCCTCAATCTGATTGGAGGCCTCCTGCGCGTCGGCAGCCGAGAGCGTCGCGGCCCACTGGGCGGCGGCGGCTCGCTGGTCCGGCGTCCGCGCCACCGGGACGAGAATCGTCTCGACCGGCAGCACGAGCAGGGCCAGGACCAGGCTGAACGTCAGGCGGTGACGAGTCCGGGGAGTCATTGCCAGCTCCTTTTGCCTCGATCCGTCAAAACTGGCAGACGGATTTCGCAACGGGAAGTGCAAGACTCAGGCCGCCCGAACCCCCTCAAAGATGCCCACTGGGCCGAGGGATCTGGACCTTTCGGCCCGGCCGACTCTCAGTTCCGCCCGGGCCGCTGACAGAAGCGAAAGCCTTCGACAGGCTCAGGCCGGGGCGCGGGGTGCCGCCTAGCGTTTCACTGACAGTTTTTTCACTTCGTCGGCGCGCTCGATGAACGTCTCGCCGTGCGCAATCCAGCCCGGCGGCGGCTCGGATTTCAGGTACGTCCCGAACCACTGGAGGATCCGCTGCTGGTAGTCGATGCGGTTTTTCCTCTGGGCCAGCCCGTGATCTTCGCCGTTGTAAACGAGCATCACGACGTTCTTCTTCGCCCGGCGCGCGATGTTGTAGAGCTCGACGCTCTGGTGCCAGAACACCGTGCCGTCCGCGTCGCCGCATTCGAGCAGCAGCGGCACCGTCATGTTCTGCGCGTTGAACACCGCGGAATTCGCGATGTAATCCGGCAGATCCTCGTAGAGCGGCACTTCCATGCGCTGCTGGCCCGTCTCGATGTGATCGGTTTCCGCGATGCCCGAGCTCCAGTGATGGTTGCCGTAGTTGCTCACGAGATCGGTGATCGGCGCACCCGCGATCGCCGCCGCAAACACGCCGTTCGTGTGCGTCGCGAGAAACGCCGAGTCGAACCCGCCCCACGAGTGGCCGATGACGCCGACGCGCGCCGGATCCACCCCGCCCATCGACGTCACCTTCTTCACGCCCGCGACGACGCACTCGACGACGGAAAGCCCGGGCTGACGCGGCCGGAACACGATGTCCGGCTGGAACACGAAGTAGCCCTGGCTGCTGAAGACCGTCGTGTTGTAGTAGACGATGTCGGACGGCACCACGTAGCTGTGGACGCTGTCCGACAGCTTCTCGTACATGTAGACGATCATCGGGTAACGCTTACCCGGCTCGTAGCCGGCGGGGTAGTACAGTGCCCCCTGCAGCCGCACGCCCTTGTCGGTCTTGTAGTCGATGATCTCGCTCTTGCCCCACGCGAACTTGGACTGGAACGCGTTGGTCGTCGTGATTTGCTTCGCCGCCTTGAGGTCCGGTCCGCCGACGAACAGATCCGGTGAGTCGTCGTAGTCCTGCACCGTGTAGCCGTAGACGTCGGCGCGGCGCGCCTTCGACAGCCCGCCGACGCTCTTGTCCATCCAGACAAGGTTGCTGACCGCCGGCGAGCCCGGATTGACCAGGCCGTAGCCGGACTTCTTTGACCACAGGCCGAACAGCGACACGTACAGCGGCTTGGTCAGGTCGATCGTCTCTTCTTCGGGATTGAGGCGCACGTACCGGTGCCGGATCTCTTCGGTCGCGCCGTTGGTCAGGCGCTTCGCGCCCATGCCAGTGACCGGCAGCTCCCACAAGTCGTATTTGTCGTACATCACGACGGCCGCGTCGTCCTTCGTCCAGCCCGCGATGCCAAACGGCGGCTTCTGCTTGACGGTCTCGTCAGATTCCTTGTCGATGAACGAGGTCGCGACGCCCTTGGTGATGTTGGTGGTCGCGCGCGTCGCCAGGTTGATCGTGAAGTACTGATCGTCCTGGAGGAAGAGCAGGTACTTGCCGCTCGGGCTCACCTGCGTGAACCGATCGTTCACGTTGTCCTTGATCTTGGTGCGCGTGCCGGTCGCGAGATCGGCGATGTAGAGATCCGCCGCGGGACGGCCGATCGACCGATCCATCGCAAACGCGGACCATTCGGAGACGAGCGCGGTGTTCGTGTGCCGGATCGGCGACACCGTCTCGGTGTACGCCTTGCCGATCGTCACG
Organism: Vicinamibacterales bacterium; assembly: GCA_035279905.1. Lineage (GTDB taxonomy): Bacteria > Acidobacteriota > Vicinamibacteria > Vicinamibacterales > SCN-69-37 > DATEGZ01. Next base: position 646 of record DATEGZ010000241.1, on the reverse strand, counting down.
AGCTTGCCCGAGTCGAGATTCCACGTCGCGAGTAGATTCCGGCGGCGATCCTGCGTCGCGCTCAGCTTCTGGCGCGCCATCACGATCGGATCCTGCCAGTGCCAGATGTCCACGCCGGCGGGCTCGTCAGCAGGCGTGGCGTTGTCTGCCGACGCGCCGCGGCCGCCCGCGCGACCCGGCGTCGGCGGCTTGTCCTCCCACTTCGCATAGCCGAGAAAAATCGTCTTGCCGTCGTCAGACCACGTCAGCGGGCGGAACGACACCGTGCGCATGCCGGCCGGGAAGCTCGTGTCCTTCGACGGATCGTAGGTGTGCGACTGTCCGGCCCCGTTTGCGCCGAGGCCGGTCCACGCGAGCACGGTGTACGACGGTCCGTCGTGGCGATCGTCGGTTTGCGCGCGCAGCACCGCCAGGTCGGTCGCGTTCCGGCGCCAGCTCAGCCCGCCATACGTCGTCGCCGATGAATCGAGCACGCGCAGCACGGCCGTCTCCGGATCGAAGAGCTGGACGCCGTTGCCGATCTTGCCTTCGGCGCTGATGGCCATCGCGAGCAGGTGCGCGCGATCGCCGTCCTGCCAGTCGAAGTCCGACACGTTGCCAAAGGTCGTGTCGCGGCCGCTCGCGAGATCGCGCACGGTGAGCGACG
>DATEGZ010000240.1:0-7660 GCA_035279905.1 Vicinamibacterales bacterium | reverse complement strand
TGCCGACCGCCCGCGACCCCGTCAAGATGTGCCGCAACGGCAGGACGCCGCCCAGCCGGTAATTCCCCAGCGCCTCGAACCCCACCGACGCCAGACACCCGCACTGCGTGCAGTCGGGATCGCCGCCGTACTGACACGGCGTGATCGCGCGCTTCAAATCCGACGACAAGCACGCCGTCGTCTTGGAGAAGATGCATTCGTCCGGATTCTGCGGCGGACGCAGATAGCCCCGCACGATCGCCGGAGACATGTCGCCCAGCTTCGGCTCGCGCTCGTGCAGCGCGAGGATCTCTTTGACGACGCGCTCGCGATCCTCGGGCCGGAGCCGCTCGGGCGAGTCCTCGCCCTTCTGCGGCGTGTAGAGACTGAACCAGATCCGCTTGACGTCGGCGATCGGCGCCCAGAAGCTGGTGAACTCCGTGAGGTACCCCGGCCGCGTCTGCTGGCGCGTGACCGTGCAGTGCACGGTGATGTGCTGGCCCTTGATGTGTTTGAGAATGCGATCGTAGGTCGCCGGCGTGCGGCGCACGTCGTGCTCGGGCTGCAGCCCGTCGATCGAGACGCACACCTGCAGCCCTTTCATCTCGGCCCACGATTCGGGAATCGGCCGCACCGCGCTCGTCACGACCTGGACGTGAATGCCGCGGCCCGTGAGCATCGGCAGCAGCGTTTCGAGCTCGCGGAACCGCACGAGCGGCTCGCCGCCGACGATCGACAGCTGCACCGGCTTGTACCGGGTGACGACGTCGATCACGCCGTCGATCAGGTCCTGGCCCTTGAAGTCGGCGAGCTGCCGCAGCACGACGTCGCCGCCCAGATGCTGATCCCCGTAGGCGTAACATCCCGGGCACCGCAGCGGGCACTCGCGCGTGATCTCGATCGACAGATTTGGCCGGTAGCCCGTGAGGATTCGCCCCCAGGCCTGGACAACGGCGCCGGTTTCCATCGCTAAAGCTTATCCGGTTCCGGCGCGGCCAGAAACAGGGGATTGCGCGCGAAGCAGAGGTCCTCGACGATCCGGCCGCCGATGACGTGATCCTGGATGATGCGCTCGGCGTTCGCCGGCGTGACGTTGCGGTACCAGGCGCCTTCCGGATAGACGACCGAGATCGGTCCGCCCGTGCAGATGCGAAAGCACTTGCATCGCGTTCGGTACGCCGGACCGTCCGGCCCGGCGATGTTCAGCTCTTTCATCCGCTGCTTGACGTACGTCCACGTCTCCTCGCCCTGCTCGGGCGTGGCGCAGTCCGGACCGGTGCACACGAACATGTGCCGGACGATCTTGCCAACGCCGAACATCGCGGCGGCGGCTTCAGGGGTGGTGCGTTCCTTGGGCATCAGTGACGACGGGGAGACCGTGCTTGATCCACTCTGACATACCGCCGGGGAAATTGCTGACGCGATCGAAGCCGCGCGCGCGCAGCAGGCTCGCGGCAATCGCCGATCGCGATCCGGACTGGCACTGCACGACGAGCGTTTTCTCGCGCGGGATTTCCGCCAGACGATCGGTGAGGTAGCCGAGCGGGATGTGACGTGCGCTGTCGATGTGGCCCGCGCCCCATTCGACCGCGTTGCGCACGTCGATGAGCGTGACGCCGTGGTGCTCGAGCGACGCGGCGAGATCCTGCGATTGCAGCTGCGGGATCGCGCCGAGCGGCCGCCCCGCGATCACCCACGCGTCGAGCGCGACGGTGTCGAAGTAGCCAGCCGCGCGATCGAGGCCGATCATCGCGAGATCGCGGACGACCGCGTCCACCGCACCGGCGCGCCGCTCGTCGGCGAGGATGTAGAAGTCCACGCCGTACGGCACGAGCCAGCCGGCCCAGGTCGCGAACGCCGAGTTGAGCGGGATGTTGATCGTGCCGGGCACGTGGCCCGTCGAGAACTCCGTCGCGCGCCGCGTGTCGACGACGAGCGCGCCCTCGGCCAGGAGCTTCGGCAGCATGCCCGCGTCGAGATGATCCAGCTTCGGAAATCCGCCGAGCGGCCGCGGGCCTTGCTTGTTCACGCGCTTCATCTCGGCGAAATACTTCGGCGGCTCGGGCTGGCCGGCGAGGACGCTCGTGACGAACTCGTCCTCCGATCGCGCCTTGAACGCCCAGTTGAAGCGCTCTTCGTAGCCGAGCGTGCTTTGCGGAATCGCGCTGATGCCCTTGCCGCACGCCGATCCCGCGCCGTGTCCGGGCCAGATCTGCAGCCACTCGGGACGCGTCCGGAACGCCTGCAGGCTCCGGTACAGCGCCCGCGCGCTCGACTCCATCGTCCCCGCGACGTGCGCGGCGCGCTCGAGCAAATCGGGACGGCCGACGTCGCCGACGAAGATGAAATCTCCGGTCACCGCGGCGATCGGCTCGCTCGCGCCCGCCCGATCGGTGACGAGAAACGTCATGTGCTCCGGCGTGTGGCCCGGCGTGTGGATCGCTTCGATCAGCACGTTGCCGATCTCAATCCGATGGCCGTGCTTCATGCGGACGACGTTCTGGTCGCCCGCGAAGACGTACGTCCAGTCCGGTCCGCCTTCGTCGGAGAGATAGAGCGTCGCGCCCGCGCGCGCGGCCAGCTCACGGCTGCCCGACACGAAGTCCGCGTGGATGTGCGTCTCGGTGACGTGCGCGATGCGCGCGCCCTCGGCTTGCGCTTCGCGCAGGTACTGCTCGATGTCCCGGTTCGGATCGATGACGATGGCCTCGCGGGCCTCGGCGCATCCGATGAGGTAGCTGGTCTGGGCGAGTGCGGGTTCGAAGAACCGCTTTACAAACACCGAGCATATTGTAGAGCAGTCATGCCTCGCTACAAGTTGACGCTCGAATACGCAGGAACGCGCTACTCGGGGTGGCAGATCCAGAAGAACGCCCGGACCGTCCAGGGCGAGCTCGAGCGCGCGATCCGCGACGTGGTCCGGTCCGGGCACCTGGAGACCTACGGATCCGGCCGGACGGACGCGGGCGTGCACGCGCTGGCGCAGGTCGCGCACGTCGATTTGGCGGCGACGCTGCCGCCCGCGACGCTCATCGCGCGCGTGAACGAGGCCTTGCCCCATGACATCAACGTGCTCGCCGCCGAGCGGGTGCCGGCCCGGTTTCACGCCCGTCACAGCGCGGTCGCGCGGCGGTATCTCTATCAGATCGCGCTGCGCCGGACGGCGTTTGCCAAGCCGTTCGTCTGGTGGGTGAGAGAATCGCTCGACGTCGAGAAGATGCGGAGTGCCGCGGCCAGCCTCACCGGCTTCGGTGATTTCCGCGCGTTCACCGACGACGACCCGGACGAGAAATCGACGCAGGTGGCCGTCGAAGCCGTCTCGATCGAGGTCCGCGACGCGCTGCTCCTCGTGCGCATCACGGGATCGCACTTTCTTTGGAAGATGGTGCGCCGGCTGGTGGGGGTGCTGGTCGCGGTCGGCCGCGGCGACCTCCCGCCGGGCCAGGTGGGCAAGCTTCTGGCCGGCGAATCCGATCTGCCCGCGAAGCTCACCGCACCGGCGTCGGGCCTGTTTCTGGAACGCGTGTTCTACGACGGCGATCCGCGAGATATCGACGACGGCCCGGCCCCGTTCGTACTTCGATTACGAAACTGAGATCGCCCCGGCGCGGCGAACCACTGGTGCCAGGCAGTTACTGCGACATTTGCCCCGGTACAGGCGGGCACGAGGCTTGCGAGTTTGATGGTCGATGTCCGCTCGCGCCCTGCCGTGGACGTGTCACTGGGAGCACATTTCGGGCTCCCCGTACGCCGAAAACCCAACAGCCTCAGCAGTTTGGATTTGCGAGTACCCCTACCGCTCGCTCCGGGCCACCGGGCCCAACGAGGAGTGCGCGGGCTGCCCAGTTTGGGAAGAGCTGGTTCGAGCCCGCCGCCGGGCCGGAGCTGACCGCGTCAGCGCCCTCGAGCGCGTCTCCGCCTTCAATCGCTAAACTTTCGCCCGGGAATCGCCACGGTACTTCGTGGACTCGGCTGGGCCTCGGGGTGTAAGCTACCGCCCGCTCCCAAGCACCGGCACGTAATTTCACAATCTTTCGTGGTTTTGCCGATGGCCTTCTACCTCGGTCGAGGCGTGGCTTTCTGGAAACCGTCGTCTGACGAAGACGTGCGGGTGTTGAAGCACTCGGCGGATCCGCTCGCGCGTTTTCCGAGCGAGCCGCATGTGCCGCCGTCCGTCGAGCACGAGGCGAGCGTCCAGCTCGATTCGCTCCAGCACGTCGACGCGATTCACGGCGATTGGAATGAGCTCAACGGTCTGGCGGCGCACCTCTCACAGACGTGCGAGCGCATCGAGGAGCTGGCCGAGCGGACGGAGGGCCTGCTGCGCCGCGTCGAGCATCTGGCGGCGGCGACCTCGTCGCAGCTCGAGCACACCGGGCTGCTGCCGACACCGGTGCACGTCGCCGAAGTGCGTTCGCGCGTGGCCGCGTCGGCGCGGCCGCGACTCATGCCTCGCGGGAGCGGGGCGAGATGGAGCCGGCGGCTCCAGCGGGCCGAAGTTCGCGTGCGCACCGAGCTGGTGACGCTGTGGCTCGTCGCGCGAGTGAAGGTGATCCGGCACGTCAGCATTCCTGCGAGCCACGCGGCCGCGATCCTGCGCAAGCGCCTGGTGGTCGCGCGCATGCGCGCGGCGGTGCACGCAGAGCGCTGGCTCGATCAGGCCCGCGCGTCGTTCACGCCGCGCGCGATGCCGGTCAAGGTCACGCTGGCGATTCATCCGATCCGGGTGCCGCACGTGCACGCGCCGGGCGTGATCAACGTGTCTGGGGCCGTCGCGCTGTCCGCGGCCATCGCCGTCCTGCTCATGGCAATCGGGGCGCCCGCGCCGGTGCTGCATCTGCCGCCGGTGCTGCAGCCGACGCTCGCGACGACGCTGCCAGGACCGGTGTGGCTCGACGCGCTCTTCTCCGGTCCGCCTGCGCCGGCGCCGATCGATCCGGTGTCCACGACGGCGGCGCTCCCGAGGCCGGTGCCCGCCGGGAACGCGGCAACCGGTGCGTTCGTCGGCACGCTCGTGATCGAATCCGATCCCGTCGGCGCGACGGTGTTCGTCAATCGCGAACGCGTGGGCGAGACGCCGCTCACGCTGCCCGACCTGCGCGCCGGCTCGCGCGTCATCTGGCTCGAAAGCGACGGCTATCAGCGCTGGAGTGCGGGCGTGCTCGTGCCGGCGGAAAAGAACACGCGGCTCAACGTGAAGATGACGCGGGACCCGGGGAAATAGGTGAAAATGACGCCGGGAGTAGTTTTTACAATTTGCCTGTTACGCGGCCGCAAATTGTAAAAACTACTCCCGGCGTCATTTCAGCAACTCCAACACCGCCAGCGGATCCACCCGCGCGCCTCCCACTCTCACCATCCAGTGCAGGTGCGGTCCCGTAACGCGGCCCGTCGCGCCGACTTTGCCGACGACGTCTCCGGTCGCGACGGCGACGCCTTTGCGGACATCAATCACCGAGAGGTGCGCGAAGAGCGAGTAGAGGCCGAGGCCGTGGTCGATGATGACCGTGTTGCCCGAGTAGTAGAGCTCTTCGGCGAGCACGACTTCTCCGGCGTTCGGCGCTTTGATCGGCGTCCCGGCGGGGCTGAGAAAGTCCGCGCCCGAGTGCGCGCTGCGCGGCTGGCCGTTGAAGATGCTGCGCGTCCCGAACGCGCTGTTGGCCTCCTGCGGCACCGGACGCACGAAGGGGCCGTTCCACAGTTTGGCGGGCGTCGAGTGCTGCCACAGCTCCGCAAGCCGCGCCGATTCGCGCGAGATGCGCTCCTGCATGCTCGCCGGCGGATTCACGAAGTTCTCGTCCACCGTCAGCTTGCGCGTGGCGAACTTCTTGGGAGCGACGACGAGCGAGTACGTCTTGTGCACCGCCGCGGATGACGGGCCGGCATCAACCGACACCGCGTAGGTGCCCGGCGCCGTGTCGAGGTCGATGCCCACGAGCACCCGCCACGACGTCGGATCGATCTGGAAGGGCAGCGCGGCGTGATCGAACGCCTTGACGCGCGGCGTCCCCAGCGACGCGGGCATCGTCAGCGTCAGCACGACAAGCTCGCCGGGCTGCTTCGTACGCGCGTTGGCGGCAATCGTGATGCTCGCGACCGGGGCCGCGGGCCGCTGCGCGATCGCGGCGGTCGCAGACAGCACCAGCGCCAGCGAGAGAAGTTTCACGAGTGAGACTGTACCCCAAGCACACCAAAGCGCCGGAACGGCCGAACCCGCGGAACCCGTAGAACCAGTCGAACCTGCCGAACTGAATCGGCACTTGACAATATTTTAGTTTTAACTAAACTATATCCATGGTCGCCGCCGCCCCGGCCTTTGCCGCCCTCGCCTCACCCCGCCGGTGCGAGATTCTCCGGCTCCTCTGGGACGAGGAGCAGTCGGCCGGCGCTATCCATCGCGCGATGCCGGACGTGACCTTCGGCGCCGTGTCCCTCCAGCTCAAGGCGCTCGCCGAGGCGGGGTTCGTCTCCGTCCGGGCCGAGAGCCGGCACCGGTACTACCGCGCCCGGCGCGACTCGCTGGGCACGATGGGCAAGGTACTGGAGCGGATGTGGGACGACGCGCTGTGGCGATTGAAACTGCAGGCCGAACTCGACGAATCGCGCCGGGGCCCTCGCCCCGGCGTCAGACGCTCACGAAAAGGACCGAAGTCATGACACCGCTGCCGCATTCTCTGAACCGCACCGTCGTCATTCGCGCAACGCCCGCGACCGTCTTCAAGTTTTTCACCGACAGCAGCCGCTGGGCGCAGTGGTGGGGCGCCGGCTCGACGATCGACGCGCGCCCCGGAGGCACCATGAAAATTCGCTATCCGAACGGCGTCGAAGCGTCGGGCGAAGTGCTCGAGGTCGTCGCGCCGACGCACGTCGTCTTCACCATGGGCTACGCGACCGGCAATCCGATGCCGCCTGGCGCGTCGCGCGTGTCGATCAAACTTGCGCCGCACGCGGAGGGCACGCGCCTGGATCTCGTGCACGAGTTCGAGAACGTCGCCGTGCGCGACGAGCACGTGCAGGGCTGGCGCTATCAGCTCTCGCTGTTCGGCAACGTCGTGGCCAACGAGGTCAATGCCGGCGTGGCCAAGGCGATCGACCGCTGGTTCGAGCTGTGGTCGGTGACCGACGCGGGCACGCGCGAGCGCACGCTGCGTGAGATCGCCACGAGCGGTGTGAGGTTCCGCGATCGTTTCAGCATGACGGACGGCATCGACGATCTCGTGCCGCACATCGGCGCGGCGCAGCGCTTCATGCCGGGCTTCTCGCTCAAGCGCGAGGGTGACGTCCGCCATTGCCAGGGCACCGCGGTGGCCGACTGGGCAGCCGGCGGTCCCGATGGCAGGCCCGCTGGCACGGGCACCAATGTGTTCGTGCTCGCGCCCGACGGGAAGATCGAGGTCGTGACCGGCTTGTGGCGCTAGGCAAGATGACGCCGGGAGTAGTTTTTGCAATTTGTCGGTCAAGTGACGGCAAATTGTAAAAACTACTCCCGGCGTCATTTTGCCCAGCCGCCCGGCGCGAGCATCGCCGTCATGCGCGCCGGGTTCTTGATCGTGTTCGCGGCCATCCACGCGTCGACGGCGGCGATGGCCGCGCGGCCCTCGGTGCCGCCGAGCAATTCGCCGCGCCGGCGCCGCGCGGCGGCGGCGCAGAGTCGCATGTCGACGCCCGTGAACAGCACGTC
>DATEGZ010000239.1:0-4522 GCA_035279905.1 Vicinamibacterales bacterium | reverse complement strand
GCCTTCGTGGGACGCGCCGGCCGCGCACGACGACGAGACTGACGCGCTCTTCGCGTCGCGGGATCAGCGTGCGCCGCGTGGACGCTGGCTCGCGCTCGTGGGCGTCGCAGGCATGATGGCGCTCGGCGCCGGCACGGTCTACGCGCTCCACACGCCCGGCGCGTTCTCGCTCTCCGGCCTCAGCAACCCGTCGACCGATCGTCCGGTCATCAATCGTCCGCTCGAGCTGACGTCGCTCCGTTACTCGACGGACGAGCCCGGCTTCTTCACGGTGAGCGGCCTCGTGCACAACCCGATCGGCGCGCAGTCGCTGCGCGGCGTCGTGGCCGTCGTGTATCTCTTCGACGAGCAGGGCCAGTACGCGGGCAACGGGCGGATCGGGCTCGACGCCGCCACACTCGACCCCGGCATCGACTCGACGTTCATGCTGCGCGTGAAGATCGCGGGACCGGTCTCGCGCTACCGCGTCGGCTTCCGCTTCCCGGACGGCGCGGTCGTCGCGCACATCGACAAGCGCCCCGACGCGTCCGCCGGACGTCCCGGCTCCCAAAGACCCGATCAACAACCGATGGAGGGATCGTGACCACGCCCAACCGGCTCAGCAGAATTTCGCTCTTCGTCATTGGAGCGTTCACGCTCCTGACGGCTGCGCCGGCTGGCCAGGAGCGCCCGACCGGCCAGGGGTTTTCGTTCAAGACGGGCGTCGATCTCGTCAACGTCAGCGTCACCGTCACCGATCGCAACGGCCGCTTCGTCACCGGCCTCAAGCGCGACGACTTCGTCGTCTACGAGGACGGCAAGCCGCAGGAGATCGCGCAGTTCGACGCCGACCGCGTGCCGGTGAGCCTCGGCATCGCGCTCGACACGAGCGGCAGCATGCTCGGCGAGAAGATCGTCGCCGCGCAGGCCGCGCTCAATCGCTTTCTGGTCGATCTGCTCGGCGCGCAGGACGAGGTCTTTCTGTATCGATTCGACAGCCGGCCCGATCTGATCTCGCCGTGGACGAAGGATCGCCGTGAGGTCGGGCAGCGGCTCGGCTCGGTGCATCCGTCGGGCGGCACGGCGATCTACGACACGGTCGCCGAAGCGATTCCGCTCGCGCAAGCCGGCAGCAACAAGAAGAAGGCGCTGGTCGTGATCTCCGACGGCAACGACACGAGCAGCCACACGCGCGTGCCGCAACTGCAGCAGACGATCCGCGAATCCGAGGTGCTCGTCTACGCGATCGGCATCGACGCGTCGAACTCCGGCGACTACTCGAGCCACTCAACGTCGTCATCGACGTCCAAACAACCGGCGTCCTCGTCGCCACCGGCATCGCAACCCGTGCCGGCGCCGTTTCCCGGCGCGCCTCGGCCGCAGGCGTCCGCCCCGAAGTCCACGCCGCCGCCACCGCCGCCGCAGCAGTCGTCATCTTCCCGTCGCAACAGCTCGAGCTCGGTCGATCGCGTGAATCCGGACGCGCTGCGCGCGCTCACGGACGACAGCGGCGGCCGCACGGAGATCATCGTCTCGCCAAAAGATCTAGATCCCGCGACTTCGGGCATCGCCGACGAGCTCAGCCGGCAGTACTTCCTCGGTTACATCTCGCCCGCGTCGAAGGACGGCAAGTGGCACACGATTGATGTGCAGCTGCGCAAGGGTGGGTACGTCGTGCGCGCGCGCAAGGGCTTCATCGCCAGCTAGACGCGCGAACGTCCTCACCCGCTGTCCTCCCGCGATTGCACCCCGGCGGCGGCGCAATCGATTTGCGCGCCCCGTGACATTCCGCGCCTTGGTACCGCTCTTGCTGAGGAAAACAGTGAAGGTGTCCTCGGCCCTGCCTGGGGCTGTCCCGTGTTGAGACAATTGATCGCCGCGTCGTTCCTCATTGTTGCGCTCGTACTCCCTGCCCGTGTGTCCGCGCAGATCTCCGACGAGCGCCTCGGCCTGGCCGCCATCACGGCCGTGCGTGGCTACTCATCGCTTACGATCTTCGACGACGTCACGGTCAATGTGAACGATCGCGCGATCACGCTCACCGGCGCAGTCACCGCACCCTTCAAGCGCGACGAGATCGGCGCGCGCGTCGCGAAGATCGACGGCGCGCGCAGCGTGACGAACAACATCCGCGTCCTCCCGGTCTCGCCGACCGACGCGTCGCTCAGGATCCGCATCGCGCAGGCGATCTACACCCACCCGGCGTTCTGGCAGTACGCGTCGATGGCGTGCCCGCCGATCCACATCATCGTGGAGCACGGCAATGTGGATCTGACGGGCGTCGTCAACAACGAGACCGAACGGACGCTGGCCTACGCGCTCGCGCAGGTCGACGGCGTGATGAGCGTGAAAAACGACCTCAAGCGCGACAGCCGCTGACCGGCCGCGCGGGGCCGTCCGGTGTCTAACCCACCGGGTGGACCGACCCGATACAATTGCCCGAAGCCTCATGAAGCCGCTCGCCGGCGCGATCGGGCTCTTCGGCCTCCTGGCCGTGCCGTTGCTGGGGCAAGTCTACGTGCCGCCTGGCGGCGTGATGCCCGTCAAGGGCGCCAATCCCGTGCGCATGACCACGGTGCCGTACACCGGACCGGCGGTCGTCATCGGTCAAATCGTCGACGCCGCGACGGGACGCGGCATCTCGCACGCGATCGTGCACCTCGAAGGTCAGGGCACGGAGATCACACGCGTCGCCGACACCAGCGGCCGCTTCTACGTCACCGGCCTCGGCGGCGGCGACTACTCGATCAACGCGACGAAGTCCGGTTACTTCGATGGCGCGTACGGCCAGCGCCGCGTTGGAGGCGACGCGCTGCCGCTGTCGATGCTCGAGCACCAGTGGGTGTCCGACTTGAAGATCGCGCTGTGGCGCCCGGCCGTGATCGGCGGACAGATCACGGACGAAGCCGGCGAGCCGCTGATCGGCGTGCGCGTCGAAGCGCTGCGCAAGCAGTACCACGGCGGCGCGCTGCAGCTCGTGCCGTGGATGACGGCGGTCACCAACGATCAAGGCGACTACCGCCTGGCGAAACTCCAGCCCGGCGACTACGTGATCTCGGTGCCGTCGACGGTCGGGAGCGTGCCCGACTTGAATGCGATACGCATCGTGACCGGGCCGCCCGATGCACCAGTGCCGGACAACGACGCGCTGCTCACGTTCCAGGACGTGCTCTCGCAAGCGCAAAACATCCGGACGGATGCGAGCGGCGCCTACACGCTCGTGCGCGGCCCGCAGAATCCGCCGCCGCCGCTCGGCACGTCGCGGCCCGAGACGTACGCGACGACGTACTTCGGCGGTTCGTTTGTATCATCGGGCGCGCTCACGTTGACCGTGGGTCCGGGTGAAACGCGGCTCGGTGCAAGCGTGCAGTTGCACCCGGTGCCGCTCGGCGCGATCTCCGGCATCGTCACGGGACCGGCCGGGCCTCTCCAGAATCAGGCGCTTCGCCTGATGGCCGCCGGCGAAAGCGATCTCGGGTTTGGTCGTGAAACAGCGATCACGCGAACTAACGAAGACGGCACGTTCGCGTTTCCGGAAGTACCGCAGGGCGACTACGTCATCGAGGCGTCGACCAACGCGTCGTTCCGCCTCGGCATCGTCACCGGTGATGGGGACGAACCGGGCAACCGCAAGGTCACGGGATTGTTCGCGTCCGTGCAAGCAGCCGAGGAGTCCGACCGGCCGGCGCTGTGGGGGCGCGCGCGTGTCACGCTCGCGGATCGCGACGTCACCGACGTGAAGATCGACATGGAGCCCGCAATCACCGTCAGCGGGCACGTGATCTTCGAGGGCTCTGCCAAACTGCCCGAAAAGATCGGTGAGCACTTCTGGCTCGAGGCCACGCCGGTGGGCGGGCCGGCCGATCCTTCACATCACGCGAAGATCGACGACGACGGCGCGTTCGTGATCCGCGGCCTGGCGCGCGGCGAGTATTTCCTGCGCCCGAGCTCACCGCCACCAGGCTGGTACATCAGAGCGGTGATGTCCGCCGGACACGATCTGCTCTCGTCGCCGCTCGATCTCTCGACGATCGGCGACGTCGACGATCTCGAGGTGATCTACACGGACAAGCCGACCGAGATCGGCGGCGTCGTCTACAGCGGCCTGCGTTCCCCGGTCGCCGGCGCGACGATCGTGATCTTCCCCGCCGAGCCGTCCTATCGCGGCACGGCCGGACAGCATCCCGATCGCGTGCGCACGATTCGCGCGACGAACACCGGCGGGTTTCACGTCGTCGCGCTGCCCGCCGGCGATTACTACATCGCGGCCATCGACGAGGCGGCCGCTGACGCGTGGCAGGATCCACGGCGGCTCGACGTGATTCGCGCCGGCGCCAAGCGGATGACGATCAAGCCGGGCGACCACGTGCCCATCGATTTGCAGCTGATCACGCGGCGGTAGTGGGTCATTGGGTCAGGCTCAAGATCACTTTAGCGAATGGAGATCGTTAAAGTGAGCAGTAAACATGGGCCGCAATCGCTATGTTGCCCGTTCGCATTTGACCGAGGCCCGTTTTCGCCAAATTGTGCGGCTGTTCGCGAT
>DATEGZ010000238.1:0-8245 GCA_035279905.1 Vicinamibacterales bacterium | reverse complement strand
GCGCCACCATCCCTCGGTCTGCGTGCTGAGCCACGTGTGGAGAAGGGCGACGCGCGGCGCCCGAACGGGATGCGTTTTCACCGTGGGCGCGGCGCTGACGGCGACCATCTGCAGTCCGAGATCGGCTGCGGCTTTCTGCAGCTCGCCCGCCTGCGCGTTCCTGATGATGAACGATCCGCGATTGAACTTTTTGCCCGCGGCGTCGAACGGCTCTTCGGCGGCCTCGAACGACGCGTCTTTGAACGTGTAGCGCAGCGTCGCCAGCGCGACGTCTGCGTTGTGGTTCACCAGGTAGATCGATCCGGTGCCTGACGAAGCGCCTTTGGCGCGGACCGGTCCGGTCACTTTCTCGATCGGTGCGTTGAGGACCTTCACATCCGCGACGCGAACGGCCTGCACGTTGAATAGTTCCGGGAATGTCCAGCCGGTGTCGTCGTACGGCGTCTTCTGCGGATCGTTGGGACTCCAGTACTGATAATCCATCAACGAGTCGGCGATGCGGCTGTACGGCTGATCCATCCGGACGATGTACGAGCCGGCGGGGAAGGTGCGCGAAACCGGCGGCGGCGGCGCGTTTCTGTCCTGCCCATCCCGCCTATCTTGCCCCTCCCGCCCTGTCTGTCCGCCCTGCCCTTCTTGCCCTGCGCTCGGTCCGCCGGACGACGATCGCTCGGCTGAAAGGCTCGCGCTCGCCGACCCGTCCGTCGTCGTGGGATTCTGGCGAGCGGGTCCGCGTTTACCCGGTACAGTGACGGTGAAGTCGGCAGTCGCGCGCGAAATCTCCACGCCCTGCTTCTGCAGCACGCGCAGGAGCTCGGCCTGCGATCCGAGACGCGGATCGCTCGCCGGCAGCACGTAGGCCGCCGGACCTTCCGTCTTCGCCTTGAGGATCGAGCGCTTGCTCTTGTCGTAGAAGTTGCGCAGGAAGTACAGGCGGTTCGACGCGATGTAGTTCTCCGAGATGAGGATGCCCGTCATCTCGTAGTTGTTGTTGTTCCGGAGCGACCACCGCACCCGCGGGAGCGGCGGATTCTGCCGGTACCACGTGCGCGACGTCTCGTTGGCCGACAGCGTGCGGTCCTGCGTGTCCGCGTTGCCGCCGTTGCCGAACGTCTCGTACAGACGGCTGATGCCGTTGTGCGTCGCGGCCATGAACATCAGGTAGCCCGGCGACCACGTGTCGAACGTGCCGAACGCAAAGACGCCCGGCATGCCCATCCGCGTCATCTCATTGACGTTGTTCCAGCCGATCAGCTGCCACTCGTTGGTGAGGATCGGATCCAGCCACGCGTTGTACGGGCCGTCGCCGATCGTGTTGTCGTACAGGAACGATCCCGACTCGTGCAGGTCGTGCAGCACCTGCGAGGGACCGATCGGCACTTTCTTGCCGAGGTACGCGTCGAGCACGTTTTGCGACAGCTTGAGCGTGAGCGCCATCGCGTCGCGGTTGTTGTCGTGCCGCACGTAGTGGCCCCAGTAGATCGCGTCGGGCACGACGTCGTTCGGGTGCTTCTTGCGGTACTCGTAGAGATCGACCACGCGGTCGCGCCCGTCGACTTCGACGATCGGCGTGATGAGCGTGATCACGTGCTCGCGGATGTTGCGGATATACGGGCTCTCGTCGACGGCGAGCCGGTAGGCGAGCTCCATGAGCGCCGTCGGCGCGCCGGCCTCGGTCGAGTGAATCGTGCCCGTGATGTAGTAGATCGGCGCCGCGCGCTTGGCGATTTCGTCCGCCATCGCGTCGTTCATCTGGATCGTGCGCGGATCGGCCAGCTTCGCGAGGTCGGCCTTGTTCTGCTCGAGCTTCGCCATGAGCGCGTCGGATGCGACGGCGACCGCCAGCATCTCCCGGCCCTCTTCCGTCGTCCCGATCGAGTACACCTTCACGCGCGGCGTGGACTTCTCGAGCAGCCGCATGTACTCGTAGACCTCTTTCGAGTACGGCAGCTTGCCGGCCGCGCCGGCGATGTCGCCGAGCACCGCTTTTGGCGTCGGGATCCCCTTGGCCGCGGGCATGTAGTCGACCAGCGGCGAGAGGAAGAAGGTCTCGGTCGTGTACTCCTTGATCTTCTTGGTGTATTCCTCGTCGATCGGCTGATTGGGATCGCGTCCTGGCTTGGCCGCCGCGAGCTCCGCGTCGGTCATCGGCTTGGCTGGGGCGGCGGACTTGCTTTTCTGATCCGCGCCGGCGGCCAGGAGCAAGGTGGGCATCACGGCGAGCGCGATCGCCCAGGTAAGTCGTTTCATCACGGAATCACACCTCATGGGAGACCTCGAGGAGACCTCGAGTGGCGCAGGCATTCTATCGCGGAGTGCGGAAACGCCGGGAAAGGCGCTATTTTGGCCGTTCGAACGCGGCCACAAACCGCCGAATCGACGGATCGTCGGGATCGGCGACGGCGTCGAACGACGCGACGCGCAGGCCGGCGGCAACGAGCGCCTCGAGCTCCTCGCGGACCAGCGGCCACGGCGGACCGTCGGCCGGGTCGGACGCCTCGCGGGCACGACAGATCACGAGCAACGTGCCACCAGGCGCGACGAACTCCGCAAGGCGGGTCATCCCCGCCGGCCGGAGGTTCGCCGGGAGCGCCTGCAGCGTGTAGACCTCGAGCACGAACCCAAACGCGTGGCGCCACTCGGGCGGAGGCTGAAGAAGATCGGCCGTCACGTAGCGGACGGGCGACGCCGGAAACCGCTTGTGGCACCACTCGATGGCGGTCGGCGACAGATCGAACGCCGTCACTGCTCCGCCTGACGCGGCGATCGTCTCGGAATCGTCGCCCAGCCCGCAGCCGACAACGAGAGAAGATCGCGATCGCAGATCGATGCCGGTGCGATCGCGCCAGGCGACAAACAAGGGATTGTCCTTGAGATCGGCCCAGGGAATCGCCGCGGGATCGCCGCCGGCTTCGCGATAGAGCGCGTCGAACCAGCCTTGCGCATCCCCGCGCGAGGCGAATTCGGCGTGAAGTTGACGATGACGTTCGCTGGCCATCTTGCCTCGTGCCCTTTGCCCTACGGCAGTGTCACCGCAGGCAGCCCGCGCTCGATCTCCGCGCGGTACGGCTCTTCCCACGGCGGGAGCTTCAGATCGTGTCCGAGCGTGGGCAGCGGCTCGTCGATGAGGAATCCTGGATCGACCGTCGCAACCTCGAAGAGCACGCCGCCCGGCTCGCGGAAGTAGATCGATTCGAAGTAGCAGCGGTCGCGGATGTCCGTCACCTGCAGGCCGAGCCGCATCAACTCGGTGCGCAGCTTGCGCTGCTCTTCGCCGGTCGCCACGGCCATCGCGACGTGATGCACGGTGCCGAGGCCGTTCACGGCCTGGGGCATGTCCCAGTCGGACACGATGTCGATCGCGCGGCCTGACGCGTTGCCGCCAATCGCCACGCGAATCCGGCCCTCGGCCTCGTTCACCTTCTTGAATCCGAGCAGGCCCGTCACGAGCTCGAGCGTGCGCGCGGGCGATCGAACGACCATCGTTACGCTGTGCAGGCCGCGCACGGCGGTGTCCGCGCTGACGCCGCCCGCGGTCCACGGCGCGCGCTCGTCGCCGCTGGCGCCGACCAGCTCGAACTCGAGGCCGGACGAGTCTTTGCAGGCGATCGCCGGGTCGCCGAATCTCGCGGGCACGTCGCGGACCACGAGGCCGCGCGCGCTGAGCCGCGATCGCCACCACTCGATCGACCCGGACGGCACCGAGAACGACGTCGTCGTGATCTGTCCGGCGCCGTGGGTGCCCACCCGCACGCCATGGCCCTTGTACGGAAACGTCGTCCACAGCGTGCCGGGCACCCCGCGCTCGTTGCCGTAATAGAAATGGAAGACGTGGTGGTTGTCGAAGTTGACCGTCTTCTTGACGAGCCGCAGGCCGAGGGCGCCGGCGCAGAAGTCGAGGTCGGCTTGCGCGTCGTTGACGGTCGCGGTCACGTGGTGCAGCCCGAGGATGGGCGACGTCACCCGTCCATCTTATGATGGCGCCGTGACCCCCGACGAATTTCGCAAGCGCGGACATCAGCTGATCGACTGGATCGCCGACTACCGGGAGCGCGTGGCCGCGCGTCCCGTGATGGCGCGCACCGAGCCCGGCGCGGTCAAGGCCGCGCTTCCGAAGACGCCGCCGCTCGAGCCGGAGTCGTTCGACGACGTCCTGCGCGACCTCGATGCCGTCGTCGTGCCCGGTCTCTCGCATTGGACGCACCCGCAGTTCTTCGGGTACTTCCCGTCGAACGGCGAGCTCGCGAGTGTGCTCGGCGACTACGCGAGCACGGGGCTCGGCGTGCTCGGCCTCGCGTGGCAGTCGAGCCCGGCGTTGACCGAGGTCGAGGAGGTCGCGACCGACTGGCTGCGGCAGATGCTGGGGCTGTCGGACGGATGGAGCGGCGTGATTCAGGACACAGCGTCCACGTCGACGCTCATCGCGCTGCTCTGCGCGCGCGAGAAAACCACGGCGTACAGCCTTGCTGCCGGCGGCCTGCAGGCCGAGGCCGCGCCGCTCGTCGTCTATGCGTCCTCGCACGCGCACAGCTCGGTGGACAAGGCCGCGCTCCTGGCCGGCTTCGGACGCGACAACGTCCGCCACATCGAGCACGACGAACAGTTCGCCATGCGCGCCGGCGCGCTCGAGCGAGCGATCGCGGAGGATCGCGCGGCCGGCCGCGTGCCCTGCGCGATCGTCGCGACGACGGGCACGACAACGACCACGGCCGTCGATCCGATCGCGGAGATCGCCGCGATGGCCGCGCGCCACGGGCTGTGGCTGCACGTGGACGCGGCGATGGCCGGCTCGGCCATGATCCTGCCGGAGTGCCGTTGGATGTGGGACGGCATCGAGGGCGCCCACTCACTCGTCGTCAACCCGCACAAGTGGATGGGCGCGGCGTTCGACTGCTCGGTGTATTTTGTGCGCGAGCCCAACGACCTGATCCGCGTGATGTCAACCAATCCAAGCTATCTGCAAACCGCCGCCGATCGCGTCGTCAAGAACTTCCGCGACTGGGGGCTGCCGCTCGGCCGGCGGTTCCGCGCGCTGAAGTTGTGGTTTCTGATTCGCGAGCAAGGCGTCTCCGGGCTGCAGGCGCGCCTGCGGCGCGACATGGCCAACGCGCAGTGGCTGGCCGGCGAGGTGCGCGGCGCCGCCGGCTGGCGCGTCCTCAATCCCGTGGTGCTGCAGACCGTGTGCGTGCGGCACGAACCCGCGGGGATGACCGGCGATGCGCTCGACCGCCACACGCAGGCGTGGGTCGATCGCGTGAACCGATCGGGCGACGCCTACCTCACGCCCGCGGTGCTCGAGGGCCGGTGGATGGCGCGCGTGTCGATTGGCGCGCTCACGACCGAGCGCGTGCACGTCGAGCGCGCCTGGGCAGCCATGCGGCGAGAAGCCGAATCATGAACCCGAAAGAAGCGGCCGCGCTCTCGCAGCCGGCCTGGCTCGACACCCAGGCGTATCCGTTCGCGCCTCGCTACGTCGATCTCGCCGGCGGGTGGATGCACTACATCGACGAGGGCCGCGGCGCGCCCGTGCTCTTTGTCCACGGCACGCCGACGTGGTCGTTCGAGTTCCGGCACCTGGTCAGGACGCTGTCGCCGCACGTGCGCTGCATCGCGCCCGATCACCTCGGGTTCGGGCTGTCGGAGCGCCCCGCCCGGTTCGCCTACACGCCGGAAGCGCACGCTACCGCCCTCAAGGAGTTCGTGACGCGGCTCGGCCTCGACGATCTCACCCTCGTCGTCCACGACTTCGGCGGGCCGATCGGCCTGCCGTTGTGTTTCGATCGGACGGTGCGCGTGAAGCGGCTCGTCCTGATGAACACCTGGATGTGGCCGTTCGACGGCGACCCCGACATGCTGCGGAAGGCGAAGATCGCCGGCGGCACCGCCGGCAAGCTGCTGTACGAGTACGCGAACTTCTCGCTGAAGGTGCTGATGCCGTCGGCCTACGGCGACAAGAAGAAGCTCACGCCGGCGATCCACCGGCAGTATCTCGAGGTGTTCCGCGACCGCACGGCGCGCGTCCGCGTGCTGCACGCGCTCGCGCGCGCGCTCACCGGGTCGCGCGACTTCTACGCGTCGCTCCTGGCGCAGGCCGGCAAGCTCAAGACGATGCCGACGTTGATTCTGTGGGGGATGAAGGACAGCGCCTTCCGGCCGCACCAACTCACGCGCTGGCGCGAGCTGCTCCCGTACGCGAAAGTCGTCGAGCTCCCCGATGCGGGACACTGGCCGCAGGAAGAGGAGCCGGATGAAGTCGCGCGCCTCGTGCTGGACTGGACACTCAGCGCGCGGTAAGGACAATCAACTTAAAACTTAGAACTTAAAACTTAGAACTTCGGAGCGTCACGCGGGACACGCGCGATCCTCTGAAGTTCTAAGTTCTAAGTTGTAAGTTCTAAGTTGATCAGTTTCCGCCCTTGATCTCGGGCAGCTTCCCCGCCATCGCCTTGTTGAACGCGGGCAGTTCCTTCTCCGTGATGTTCGCGAGGCCCGTCTTGGCGTCGGTGAGGTGCTTTTCGATCTCGCCGAGGATCTCGTAGGCCGCGTCGCGCGGCTTCCACTCCGCGCCGCCCGCCTCGTCGCTCGCGCCCGTGCCCACCGCGCCGCCGAGCCACAGCAGGTTCATGTAGACCGCGTAGGCCTCGGGAAAGTACTTGTCGTCGCTCAGCATGTCGGACTTGGTCACGAGCGTCAGCTCGACGTTCAGGATCTTCTGGTTGAGGTCGTTCAGCGGCTTCTCGATCTCGTCCTTGCCGCGATTGGCCTTGAGCAGATCTTCGATCTGGCGCCGCGTGACTTCCATGCGGTTGACCATCTCGGACGTCGCCGTGATGTCGTCGCGAATCTGCACCTGCATCTTCGTCGACTCGACGAGGTCCGCGTCCGAGGCCGCGATCGCCGGATCCTTGATGATCGTGAACGGCTGCGTGTAGTCCTTGCCGTCAACGCTGAACTTCACCGTGTACTTGCCCGGCGCGGCGATGGGAATCGCTGTGCCGGCGCCCACGCCCCAGTGCGTAATCGTGCGCGTGTCGCGGCCGTTGAACCGCGGCTCGTCCCAGATGTGCGGATTCTGCGGCGGCGTCGTGCGCAGCGCGACCAGCGTCGGCGGGTCGTAGCGCATGTCCCACGTGATCTTGTTGAGACCCGCGCGGCCCTGCACCGTCTGCGACCGCGCGACCTTGCCGGTCGAGTCGAGAATCTGCATGGCGATCGGCGAGCTCGGCGCGGACGCGAGCGACAGCAGGAATTCCGCCGTCCCGTTGCGCGCCTGGCGGATGCCCGGCCGCGGTGTGAACAGTTGCGTGGTCGGCGGCGCCGACGTGCGGCCCGTCTGCTCGAGAATCGTGATGTCCGGCAGGATGTACAGCCCGCGGCCGTACGTCGAGACGACGACGTCGTGGTAGCGCGGTTCGACGACGATCCACGTCACCGGCGACGGCGGCAGGCCGTCGCGGAACCGCGTCCAGTGCGCGCCGTCATCCATCGAGTAGTAGAACGCGCGCCCGGTGCCCGCGAACAGCATGCCCTTCTTGTTCGGGTTTTCCGTGACCGCCTTCACGTAGTCGAGCGTGTGGCCGGACGGCAGATCACCTGAGACCTTCTTCCACGTCGCGCCGAAGTCCGTCGTCTTGAAGATGTACGGCTTCATGTCGTCCATCAGGTGCGCGTCGACCGCGATGTAGGCGGTGCCCGCGTCGAACGTCGACGCGTCGATCTTCGAGATCGTGCCGAACTCCGGCAGGCCCGTGATGTTCTTCGACACGTCGGTCCACTGGCCGCTCGCGCCGCCGTCCTTCATGTACCAAAGCTTGCCGTCGTTCGTGCCGGCCCACACGAGGCCTTCCTGCACCGGCGACGGCGTGATCGCGAAGACCACCTCGGGCGCGAACTGGCCGAGGTTGTCCCCGACGATGCCGCCCGACGAAATGATCTTCGACGGATCCTGATGCGAGAGATCGGGGCTGACGACTTTCCACGACTGCCCCGCGTTCGTCGTTTTGAACACGACCTGGCAGCCGTAGTAGACGCTGTTGTGCTCGAGCGGATCGATCGCGAGCGGCGCCGTCCAGTGGCACCGATACTTCGACTTGTTCGGCTCGGAGTCGAGCGTGATCATCCACGGGCTGACCGAGCGCGCGGTGCGCGTGCGCGCGTCCCACCGCGTGAGCTTGTTGCCGTAGCACGTCGCCCAGACGATGTTCGCGTCGGTCGGATCGGGAATCGTGAAGCCCGACTCGCAGCC
>DATEGZ010000237.1:0-31877 GCA_035279905.1 Vicinamibacterales bacterium | reverse complement strand
GCGCCGAACGGCGATCCCGCGCAGTTCGACTACGATGCGGCGCTCGCGCAGGATCCCCGCAACACGGGCACGTACATCGTGTCACGCAACGGCCTGCATCTGACGATCGGCGGCTCCCACGGCGAGCCCGTGGACGACTGGACGGTGCCCGCGCCAAAGCGCGGGCAAATCACGATCCAGACCGTTGTATATACGAAGCAGTAATCGGACGGGTACGACAGGTACGTCAGGTGCCTGGAACCTGCATTCGCATCAACTTCTTTGGTTTTTCGGAGAAGAACGTTGACGAGCGCCAGCTCGTTCCTCGTACCTGACGTACCGGTCGTACCTGAAACTAACCCGTGATCATCTTGAGCAGCCGCGTGACCGGATCGTAGAACCGATCGACGACGCGCTCTTTGAGCGGGATGATCGCGTTGTCCGTGATCGTGATGTGCTCCGGGCACACTTTCGTGCAGCACTTCGTGATGTTGCAGTAGCCGATGCCGTACGCGTCCTTGAGCTCCTGCGTGCGATCCGCCGTGTCGAGCGGGTGCATCTCGAGCGCGGCGACGTGCACGTAGAACCGCGGGCCGATGAACTCGTCGTGCTTGTGGTGATCGCGCAGGACGTGGCAGACGTCCTGGCACAGGAAGCACTCGATGCACTTCCGGAATTCCTGCACGCGATCGATGTCTTCCTGCTGCATGCGCCACGTACCGTCGGGCGCATCCGGCTTGCGCGGCGTGAACTTCTTGATCTTCTTCTTGACCTCGAAGTTCCACGAGACGTCCGTCACGAGATCCTTCACGTGCGGAAACGTCCGGAGCGGCTCGACGGTGATCGGCTGGTCGGCCGGCAGCTGGTTGAGCCGCGTCATGCACATCAGCCGGGGCGATCCGTTGATCTCGGCCGAGCACGATCCGCACTTGCCGGCTTTGCAGTTCCACCGGCACGCCAGATCGGGCGCCTGCTTGGCCTGCACGGCGTGGACCGCGTCGAGCACGACCATGCCCTCGCTGACCTCGGCCTGAAAGTCCTGGAACTGGCCCTGCCCGCGCTCGCCCCGCCAGATGCGGAATGTTTGCAATGACATCGTTGCTGTCAACTTTCCTTTGTTGCGCCGGGGCCCCACCCCCGGCGCCGGCAGACACTCAGCGCGCTCGCGACGCTCGCGGCTTCGTGGTGTCCACTCATTTGTTCTCGTCTACGACCTGCTGAAGCTCGGCCGGCAGCGGCAGAATCGGCACGCGCGAGAGCCCCATCGATCCGTCGGCCGCCTTCTGGATCACGAAGTTGAACGAGCCGAAGTCGTTCGACTTGTTCGGGAAGTCCTCGCGGAAGTGCGCGCCGCGGCTTTCCTTGCGCTCGATCGCCGCGCGCGCGATGGCTTCCGACACCATCAGGAGGTTGGGCAGATCGATCGCCGTGTGCCAGCCGCTGTTGTACTCGCGGTTGCCGCCGATGCCGGCCTTCTCCGCGCGCGCCCGCAGCGCCGCGAGCTTCTCGAGCGCCTGACGCATCTCGGACTCCTGCCGGACGATGCCGACCAGGTCCTGCATCATGGCCTGGAGATCGTGCTGGATGCTGTAGGGATTCTCGCCGGCCGTGCCGCGATCGAACGGCGCGAGCGCGCGCTTCTCGGCCGCGCTCACCTGCGCCTCGTCGATCCGCGCGGCGCCGTGCTCCTTGGCGAACGCGGCGGCGTACTCACCGGCGCGCTTGCCGAACACGACGAGGTCGGAGAGCGAGTTGCCGCCGAGCCGGTTGGCGCCGTGCAGGCCGGCCGCCGCTTCGCCCGCGGCGAACAGCCCCGGCAGCGTGGACATCTGCGTGTCGCCGTCCACGCGAATCCCGCCCATCGTGTAGTGCGTCGTCGGCCCGATTTCCATCGGCGTCGTCGTGATGTCGAGGTCGGCGAGCTGCTTGAACTGGTGGTACATGCTCGGCAGCTTGCGCTTGATGTGCTCGGCCGCGCTCGGCAGCTTCTTCTTGATCCACGCGATGTCGAGGAACACGCCGCCGTGCGGAGATCCGCGCCCCGCCTTGACCTCGCGCATGATGCACCGCGCGACGTGATCGCGCGTGAGGAGCTCCGGCGGACGCCGCGCGGACTTGTCGCCCTGCGTGTAGCGCCAGCCTTCCTCTTCGTTGTCGGCGGTGGAGCTCTTGTAGTTGTCGGGGATGTCGTCGAACATGAACCGGCGGCCTTCTTTGTTCAGAAGGATGCCGCCTTCGCCGCGCACGCCCTCGGTGACGAGGATGCCCTGCACGCTCGGCGGCCACACCATGCCGGTCGGATGAAACTGGATGAACTCGAGATCCTGGAGCGCCGCGCCGGCGCTGTACGCGAGCGCGTAGCCGTCGCCGGTGTATTCCCAGCTGTTGCTCGTGACGCGATACGCGCGGCCGAGCCCGCCGGTCGCCATGACGACGGCCTTCGAGCGAAAGACCTTGAAGCGGCCGCGCTCGCGGTCGTAGCCGAACGCGCCGGCGACGCGGCCGGAGTCGAGGAGCAGCGCGACGACCGTGTGCTCCATGAACACGTCGAGGCCCTGGTGTACGCCGTGATCCTGCAGCGTGCGGATCATCTCGAGGCCCGTGCGATCGCCGACGTGCGCGAGGCGCGGATAGCGGTGGCCGCCGAAGTTGCGCTGAAGGATGCGGCCGTCCGTCGTGCGATCGAACACCGCGCCCCACGCTTCGAGCTCGCGCACGCGCGCCGGCGCTTCCTTCGCGTGATGCTCGGCCATCTTCCAGTTGTTGAGGTATTGGCCGCCGCGCATCGTGTCGGCGAAGTGCACGCGCCAGTTGTCGCGGTCGTCGGTGTTGGCGAGCGCCGCGGCCATGCCGCCTTCGGCCATGACCGTGTGCGCCTTGCCGAGCAGCGACTTCGTGATGACGCCGACCTTGGCGCCTTGCGCGGACGCCTCGATGGCGGCACGCAGGCCAGCGCCGCCGGCGCCAATGACGAGGACGTCGTGATCGATGACGGGATGATTCATCGGGCTGTAGGCAAATGGGCTATTGGGCCATTGGGCTATTGAGCTATCGGGCTATTGGAAGATCAAAGAATTCGGAAATCTGTCCAGATGCCCATCGAACACAGCCGAATGTAAATGTCACAGAACCCCACCGAGAACAGGCTCGCCCACGCAAAGCGCATGTGCGCGCGGTTGAGCGCGCTCGAGCAGACGTACGCCGTCTTGCGGACCGGCCGATTCGACATCACGTCGAAGAGCCCGCCGACCAGATGCCGCATCGAATGGCAGCCGAGCGTGTAGCCGGTCAAGAGCACGGTGTTGGTCGCGAGAATCAGCGTGCCGATGCCGATGCCGAACTGGGTGCCGCCGCCCGGCGCCGGAAACCACATCGCCTTCCACACGTCGTAGGCCAGGATGAACAGGAAGCCGACGGCCAGGTACATGAAGTACCGGTGAATGTTCTGGAAGACGAGCGGAAACCAGCGCTCGCCCAGATACTTCTTGCGCGGCTCACCGACGGCGCACGCCGGTGGATCGGCCCAGAACGCCTTGTAGTAGGCGCCGCGGTAGTAGTAACAGGTGAAGCGGAAGCCACCGGGCGCCCAGAGGATCAAGAGGGCGGCCGAGTAGGGCAGCGCGCCGGGCCACCACGTCGGCACATCAGGGCCGCCAAACCACGCGTGGGGCGAGGTGCCGAAGAGCAGCGGCGAGTAGAACGGCGAAAGATACGGGCCGAATTCGTAGTGCGCGTTCTGGAGTCCCGCCCACGTCGAGTAGACGACAAACGCGCCGAGCCCGAGGAACGTCAGCGCCGATTGAACCCACCACGCGTCGCGTCTGGTCGTCTGGCCAAATCGCTGAGCCGTGGGTAAAGACATCCTCGCATCGGCCACTCGTCGCTCTCCCGGCCTCACGATATCCGACAATTCGCGCGTGACGCAAACGGCGCGGCGGATGCTCGGCGGAGAGTATCATCCGCGTCGACGATGCAGACGAGCGAGTCGCTCGGCCGGTGGCGCGCCGCGATCGTGACGGCGGCGGCCGTCAATCTCATCGTCGGCGTCGCGCTGTCGTTTCGCGGCGGCCGCGACGGGGACTTGTTCCAGGTGGCGCGCTGGGCGGGCGAGTGGCTGCACGGGCTCGACCCGTACGCGCTCGCCGACGCGGGCGTGGATTACCCGCCGTGGGCGCTCGTGCTGCTGTCGCCGCTCGCCTGGGTGCCGAACGGCGTGCTGACGGCCGTCTGGGTCGCGGCCAACCTTACGTTCGTCGCGTGGATGGTCAGGCGGCTGTCGCGGTGGGCTGACGAACCGCGCCGGAGGCAGACGCTCATCGCGGGGCTGCTGCTGTGTGCCGCGTCGCTTCGCACGCTCAATCAATTCAGCATCCTGTCGTTCGCGCTCGCGATCGCGGGCGCCGCGAGCCCGTCGCGCACCGTCGGCGGGATTCTCGTCGGCTTGTCGTTCTTCAAGCCGCAGATCGGCGGCGTGCTGGCGCTGTGGGTCTGGCTGCGCGGCCAGCGCGGGCGCGTGCTCTCGGGCGTGGCGGTCGTGCTCGCGTTGACGCTCGTCTTCAGCATCCGCGCCGGCGTCGATCCGCTCACCGTCGCCCGCGAATACGCCGCGTCGCTCTCGAGTACGTACTCCGATCTGTCGAACATCCCGGGGCACACCGATCTGCGTTCGGCGCTCACGCTGTACGCGCCCGCACTCGATACGGGGTTGAGCCTGTCGCTCGTGCTGCTCGTCGTGCTGCTCGTGCCGCTCGGCGCCGGTCTCTGGCGATCGGGCGGCGCGCTTCCGGCGGCCGATCTCGAAATCGCCGCCTTCTGCGGCGCGGTGTCGCTCCTCGCCACGCGCCATCTCTCGTACGACCTGCTGCTCCTCCTGCCGTTGCTCGTGGCCTCGAGAGTCGCGCCGTTCACGGAAGACAAGGGGCAGAAGACCCTGGCCTTCTGGGTCATCGCCGCGCTGCTCGTCATCGAGGTGCCGTCCTGGTACCGCCGAGTGCTGGAACCCGCGGGCCTGACAGGCCTGGCGTTCCTGACCGAGGTGGACCGCGTGCTGTGCGTGGCGGTGTGGGTGCTCCTGAGCAAGCGCCTGCTCAATCGCCCAATGGCCCAATGGCCCAATGACCCAATGACCCAATGACCCAATGACCCAATGACCCAATGGCCCAATTCGTGATTACTATTCCCCCATGGCGTACACCTACGAAGAGCTGAAAGCCAAGACGCTGGCCGAGCTGCGCGAGATCGCCCAGACGGTCGAGCAGCACGACGCGGTGCAGGGCTTCTCGCAGATGAACAAGGACCATCTGCTGCCCGCGCTGTGCAAGGCGCTCGGTATCGACGCGCACGTGCATCACCATGTCGTCGGCATCGACAAGCCGGCGCTCAAGGCGAAGATCAAGGCGCTCAAATCACAACGCGCCAAGGCGCTCGAAGGGCACGATCACGCGCAGCTCAAGAGCGTCCGGCGGCAGATCCACAGGATCAACAGAGAGATCAGAAGACACTTGGAGTAGGCCACAGGCCTCAGGCCCAAGGCCTCAAGCGAAGCAGAACCGGGGCCCCAGGCCTATCCCGCTTCGACCAGATCGTCTTCGGTCGCGCGCGTACCTGGCGCGGGTGGATTCGACAGATCGCCGCCGTCGATCAACGCGTCCGTCACGTAGTCGAGCGCCGCGTCGTCATGACGCGAGAGCAGCGCCTCGAGCGGCGATCGCGGCACGAAGCCGGACTCGCGCTCCTGCATCGACGGCCAGGAGCCGTCGGGCCGCTGGGGCACGTAGCGGCACCAGAATCCGGCGTGCCAGCGGACGAACTCGCGCAGCCGCGCGCGTCCGTAGTCGTCGAGCGCGCCGGCCTCGTCCGCACCCGCGGGGTTGGCCCAGTGGGCGCGCCCGAGCTCGATGTACCGGCGATAGATCGTCAGCCGTTCTTCCGCGGTGATGTCCCAGTAGCCCTTCACGGCTTCGGTGAAGATCCACGGTTTGATGAGCGCGCCGCGGGCGATCATCACGCCGGCGCATCCCGACGAGGCGAGCCGGTGCGCGATCTCGTGTGGGTAGAGCAGATCGCCGTTGCCCACGACGGGCACGGGCACCGCGGCCGCGACCTCGGCAATCGCGTCCCAGTCGGCGGGGTAGCGATAGCGCGCTTCGCGGGTCCGGCCGTGCACGGTGATCGCCTCGGCGCCGGCGTCCACGGCGGCGCGCGCCACGTCGAGGTAGTTGCGCTTGTCGGCTTTCCACCCGAGCCGGATTTTCACGGTGACGGGCACCTTCACCGCCGCGCGCATCGCTTCCACGTTGCGCCGCACGCGATTCGGCTGGCGCGCGAGCGCGGCGCCCAGGCCTTTGCGTGTGAAGTGATCGATGGGACAGCCGAGATTCAGATCGACGAAGTCCGCGCCGCGCGCTTCGACGAGCGCCGCGGCCCACGCGAGCTCGTCCGGGCGGTTGCCGGCCAGCTGCACGCCGAAGCACGGCTCGTCCGGCGCCCGGCGGATCAGCGCGAACTCGCCGCGCCGCCGCTGCTTCAGCCGGCGCGCCACGACCATTTCGCTCACCAGCACGCGTGCGCCCAATTCCACGCACAAGCGGCGGTAGGGAAGATTCGATCCTTTGGTCATCGGCGCGACAACGATCGCGCCGGTGAGTGTGTCCTTCAGAGACATGACCAATTCTAGGTCCGATAGCGGTCGATGGCGGCGTAGACGACGATCGTCACCGCCAGGCTCGGCAGCACGCCGCCAATCGCCGTGGACGCGTAGAACACGATCGCGCCCGCGATCCACGCGGCGAGACCGGCGATCGACCAGCCGCCTCGCTTCGCGTAGCGCCCGCGTCGATCGTAAAGCTCGTCGATGACGACTTCGCGTCGCAGCACGAAGTTGTGCGCCAGCAGAATGCCGCCAACCGGCACCAGCAGGCCAGCGAGCACGATCGTGAAGTCCGCGAACCGCGTGATCCACACGGTCGACAAGAGCGACAGCGCGGCGCCGACGCCGCCGATCAGCCACACGCTGGTCTGATCGCCGATCGCCGGGCGCACGCTCTTGAGCGCGAGCGCCGACATGTAGATGTTGACGAAATTGGTCGTGAGCGTCGCGAGCGAGATCAGCACGGCGCCCCACCACCCGATGCCGAGCGCCGCGATCATCGCGCCGGGATCGTCGGATCCGGCGAGCCGCGCCGCGACAAACCCCATTGGCATGAACCACAAGGCCGTGAGTGCCAGGCCGAGAAACACCGCGACGCCGGCGGCCCGGCCCGAACGGTTGTAGCGCGTGTAGTCGGCAAACATGAGAAGCCACGTCACCTGGTAGCCGGCGGTCACATCGAGACCGCGCATCCACTCGGACGCGGGCGCGGCCGTCACGGTTTCCGCCGGCACGCGCGCGTGCAGGCACGCGATCGTCATGACGATGCCCGAGACGAAGAGCAGCGGCACGGCGATGCGATCGGCGCGCCCCACGAGGCGCGGGCCGCCCGCGACGATCGCCGTCGCGACCAGGCCGAGTCCGATCGCCCAGATCCGGAGGCTCGACGGCCCGCCCCAGAGCGACGCGCAAATGGACGCGGCGATGACGTCGTTGAGCGCGATCCACGCGAAGTTGGTGACGACGAGCAGCCAGGCGAGCGCGCTCGCGCCGGAGAACCCGAGCGCGGCGCGGCACGCGATGATCGACGGCACGCGCATCCGCGGACCGAGCGGCGCGAGCGCGGCCACCAGCGCGGCCCCGGCTACGGCCCCGGCCGCGATGATCGCCATCGCCGTGCGGAATCCGAACGATCCCGCCAGCGTCGCGCCCACCTGCAGCGTCGTCGCCACGATGTTCGCGCCCGCGAAGATCAGGAACAGGTCGGGCGCGCTCTGCGTCTGATGTTCGGGCCGGATGGGCTGCAGGTCGGCGGCTTGCACGAATAGATAATGTCATCCGTCGTGGCGTTTGAGCCTCTGCCCATCGACGAACATCTCGGCGACATCGTCCGGCGGCTTCGCGAGCGCCGGGCGATCGTGATCACCGCCGCGCCCGGAGCGGGCAAGACGACGCGCGTGCCGCCGGCGCTCGTGGCGGACGGGCCGGTCATCCTCCTGCAGCCGCGGCGCGTGGCCGCGCGCGCGATCGCCCGCCGGATCGCCGCCGAGCGCGGGTGGACGATCGGCCGGGAAGTCGGCTGGCAGGTGCGGTTCGAGCGGCAGTTCTCGAAGGAGACGCAGCTGCTCGTCGCGACCGAAGGCGTGCTGACGGCGCGGTTGCAGCAGGACCCGACGCTCGACGACTTCCGCACCGTCGTGATCGACGAGTTTCACGAGCGCAGCGTGCACGCCGACCTCGGCCTCGCGCTGGCGAAGCAGGCGTGGATCGCGCGCGATGATCTGCGCCTCGTCGTGATGTCGGCGACGCTCGACGCGCGGCAGGTGGCGGCGTTTCTCGACGACTGCCCGATCGTCGAGGTGCCGGGCCGGACCTTTCCGCTCGAGATCAGCTACCGGCCGGGCATCGCGATCGAAGAGGCTGTGATCGACGCGCACGCCCAGTCGCACGATGGGGCGCTGCTCGCGTTCCTGCCGGGCGCGCCGGAGATCCGCCGCGCGCTCGATCGGCTTGCGCCGCAGCTCGCCGGCAAGGGCGTCGACGTGTTGCCGCTGCACGGCAGCCTCGACGCCGAGGAGCAGGACGCCGCGCTGCGGCCGTCCGGCCGTCCGCGCGTGATTCTCGCGACGAACCTCGCCGAAACGACGCTCACCGTGCCGGATGTCGTGACGGTCGTCGACACCGGCTTGCACAAGGCCGCGCGCTACGACCCGGAGCGGGCGATCGACAGCCTCGAGACCGAGCGGATCTCGCGTGATTCCGCCGATCAGCGCGCGGGGCGTGCCGGCCGCGTGCGCGCGGGCGCGGCGATTCGTCTCTGGGACGCGCGCGACCGCCTGCGGCCCCATCGCGAGCCGGAGATCGCGCGCGTCGATCTCATGTCGGTCGTGCTCGATCTGTGCGCGTGGGGCGCGAAACCGCGGTCATTCGAATGGTTCGAGCCGCCGCCGACGTCCGCCATCGACGCCGCCGTGACGCTGCTGCGCCGGTTCGACGCAATCGACGCCGGCTATCGGCTGACCGCCGTCGGCCGAACGCTCGTCCGCCTGCCGCTGCATCCTCGCCTCGGCCGGATTCTGCTGGCCGCACACGGCGCGCCGGAAGCCGCGCGCGCCTGCGCGTGGCTCGCCGAGCGTCACGTCATGCCGCCCCGCCATGGCGCGACCTCGTGCGACCTGCTGGCGACCGTCGATCGCGAGCAGGCGCTGCCGCCCCACGTCGTCCGCGTTGCGCGCGAGATCGCCGAGGCGTACCGGCGGGCGAGGGGCGCCGAACCGATCGCGCGCATCAGCGAACAGGCCTTTCGTCAGGCAGTGCTCGCCGGATATCCCGACCGTGTGGCCAGACGGCGCGCGCCCACGGGCGATCGACTCGTGCTCGCGTCGGGATCGGGCGCGAAGCTCGCCCGCGAGAGCGGCGTCCACGACGCGGAGTTTTTGGTGGCCGTGGACGTCACGGCCGGCGCTTCGGGACCGGGCGCGGAAGCGCTCGTGCGCGTCGCGACGCGGGTGGAGCGCGAATGGCTCCAGACGACGTCGAAGGAGATTCGTCACGAGATGACCGACGCCGGCGTGCGCGCCTGGCACGTCGATCGCTACGACGATCTGATCCTGAGCGAGCATCCCGTCCCGGTCGATCCGGAGGCCGCCGCCGCGCTCGTCGCCGAGGCCTACATCAAGCGCGGACCGACCGACGAGGACCGCGAGCTGATCGATCGGCTGCGCTTCGCGGGCGCGGCCGAGGACGACACGTTCGCGGCGCTGGTGCGGCACGCGTCGACCGGCGCGCGCCGGCTCGACGACGTCCGGCTCGCGGATCATCTGCCGCCGGAGATCGCGGCTCGCCTCGATCGCGACGCGCCGCGCTTCCTTGCGCTGCCGGCCGGACGACGAGTGCGGTTGGAGTATCGCGGCGACGGACGCGTCGTGGCGGCGGTGAAGCTGCAGCACGTCTTCGGCCTCCGATCGACGCCGCGGCTCGGCCGATCGAAAACTCCGGTCACCTTCGAGTTGCTCGCGCCCAACGGGCGCCCAGCCCAGGTGACGAACGATCTCGAAAGCTTCTGGGCCACGGGCTACGCGATCGTCCGGCGCGAGTTGCGCGCGCGTTACCCGAAGCATGCCTGGCCGGAGCGTCCCTGACAGAACTTCTCTATAGGCGTTCGCGAAAAAATCGCGTACAGTGTTCGTGCCCTCAGCGAGCCTCCCCGTAATGCGTGACTACCTGGAGACTCGATGCCTCGTACTGTTCGTGCGTTTCTCAGTGATCTGCTCGCGTTAACCCTCGGATTTGCTGTCGCGTCGCTGTCGATGACCGTGCTCGTCGCCGCCCGGGCGACCAGTCCGTCGCGCGTGCCGTCCGCCTCGGTCCTGACCCCGCGCCAGGACGAAATCGTCTCCGGCACGGTCGTGGTGTCGGCCACGGCCACCGGGGACACCGACGCGCTGCAGTTTCAGTTGAACGGCGCGAACCTCGGACCGGCCATCACCTCGGGTCAGTGCAGCATGAGCTGGAACACCGCGGCGTCCAGCGATGGCAACTACGCGCTGACGGTGCTCGCGTTCGACGGCGGTGGCAACGTCAGTTCGTCGGCATCCGTCGGCGTCACCGTGGCCAACAGCGCGCCGCAGATCACGAACGTCGCCACGTCGAGTGCGACCGCCACGTCGGTCGTGCTCACGTGGAACACGAACCAGCCGTCCACCTCGGGCGTCGACTACGGTATCGGCGGGCTGACCAGCAGCCTGCCGATCAACTGGAATCTCGTGAGCCAGCATTCCGCGGCGCTGACGGGACTCTCGCCGGGCACGACGTATCGTTTCCGCGTCACGTCCGCAAACGGCGGCGGGTTGCAGGCCGGGTCCGCGGAGTACGCATTTGCGACGGCGTCGAGCGACACCTCACCGGCCAGTCCGTCAGGCGGCACGACGTCCGGCGGAACTTCGCCGGGAGGCACTTCTGGAGGAGGCAAGATCGGCTCGCCGGTGTCGCCCGCGCCGACGCCGCCGGTCACGCCGCCCGTGACGTCACCGGTCACGCCGCCACCGACCTCGACGGTGACGCCGCCGGCTGCACCGCTCGCCGAGCCGAAGACGATCGACAGCGTCGCGGCTGATCCGGTGATCGGCGTGTTTGCCGACGTCACAGTCACGCTCGAGCGCGCAGGAAAAACCGTGGCGACCACCACGACCGACGCGAACGGCCGGTACCGGTTCACGGGTCTCTTTCCCGGCCGCTACAAAGTCTGGGCGTGGTACGCCGGAACGAAGCTCCTCATCCTCGACGTCTCGATCAAGTGACGAATAGTGAAGCGAAGGACACGCTCGCCGTGACCAACGGCGCGAGATGACGTGTCCTTGAGATCCTTGCCCTTGGATCTAGCACTAGTTTCATGCGGTATTAACGACGCGCGTCGTGTCTGTACGGCTTAGAGTGTCTGCGCATCCCCACGCGAATCGCCTGTGGCACAGACACGATCTCGTGCGCTCGCCGACGCGCTCATCGATCTGCTCGCGCTCGCCGTGGGCTTTGCCGTCGGCGCGCAGGTCGTCGGCGTCGTACATGCCGCGCGCGTGGCCGACGCCCTCACCGCCACGACGCCCGGCGCGTGGGTGCTCGCGCCGGCCGACGGCGACACGCTGTCCGGACAAGTACAGATCTCCGCCGGCGCAACCGCCGACATCGCGTCGCTGCAGTTCCAGCTGAACGGCGTCAACCTCGGTCCGCTCATCACGAGCGGCGCGTGCGCCGTGAACTGGAACACCGAAGCCGTGGTCAACGGCGCGTATGCGGTCTCGGTGCTGGGGTACGACGGCGTGGGCAACCCGGTGTCATCACCCGCGACGAGCGTCACGGTCGCGAATGCGCTGCTGCGGATTCTGTCCGTCGCCACATCGGGCCTCACGTCGAACTCCGCCACGATCGCGTGGACCACCAACCAGCCGGCGACGTCCACCGTAAGCTACGGCATCCTGGACCTCACGACGGCAAGCGATCTCAGCTACGTGACCCAGCACTCGATGGTCCTCACCGGACTCTCGCCGGGGTCGTCGTACCACTTCACCGTCACGTCATCGAATGGGCTCGGGGCGTCTGCGACCTCAGACGATGCCGTCTTTGCCACGGCGGCCCCGCCACCACCACCCCCGCCGAGCGGCCCCCCGTACACGCTTAACGGCGTGGCGGCCGACGCGGCCCACGGCGTGTTCGCCAACACGCTCGTCCTTCTCGGACGCTCCGGCAGAATCATGGCCGTCACGATGAGCGACGCAGCCGGACGGTTCAGCTTCACTGGCCTGACCGCCGGCACCTACTCGGTCTCCGTCCCGCTTCCTGGCACGACCATCGTGGTCGTGATCCTGACGAAGACGCTCCCGAACTGACGCGGGAATGAGAGAATGACGCTGAGCGTCATCTCTCTCAGGAGTCCCCATTCTTCCTCCGTCATACGAGCAGCGACACGGGCACGCCGAGCGCATCGAGCTTGCGAGCGACCGAACGTTCCGCGCCAGAAATAAGATCAACTACCGGCTCGCCCATTGGCCGATCTGGATCTGGGTGTTCTTCATCGCGCCCGGGCCCGTGACGTTCGACCTGTTCGCCCACGGGCCGAGCCGCGGCATGATGACGTGGCTCCTCGTCGTCCTCGCCGGCACGGGGATCGCGGGTCTTGCCGGGAAGCTGCCGGGCGTCGAGCCCGCGCCGTACATCCTGCGGTTCAACGAAGACCGTCCGAACCCGTTCTACCGTCGCTTCTGCTACACGTTCGCGTGGAGTGAAGTCGTGGCCTACGCCGTGCTCAACTCGGCGGGGCTCATCGACGCCATCGTCCACGGCAGCTGGCGCATGCGGCAGATCTACGACACGTGGTATCTGCCGATCGCCGGCACGTGCTGGGCGCTCGGACTGCTGGGGTGGCTCCCGCGGGTGCGGCGATCGACGCGCGGCGAGGGCGTCGAGCGGCGGTACTTCTACGGATCGGTCTGGGCGGTGTGCATCGCGCAGCCGGTGTTGTGGCTGCTCTGGAAAGTACTGCCGCTGACGCGGCCGTTCGACGTCCTCAAGCTGCTCGTGTTCTGGGGCATTCTCGCCTACGTCGGCAACCTGGCCCGGCGCGGCCTGCTGCCGCGCACGCGGCCGATTCTGCCGGGCGAGAGCGCGGTTGCGGATTAGAACCCTGTCGGTTCGGCAGGTTCGGCAGGTTCGACGGGTTCCGCAGGTTCAGCCGCACGCCGTCAGCACGATCCAAGAACCCGCGGAACCTGTCGAACCTGTCGAACCCCGTCGAACCCGCGTGCGATAGCATCTGTTTCGTGCGTTCTCGTTTTGTAGCCTTCGTCACCGAGCAGTTTCCCTTCGCCGCCGGCGCGGCGCTGTCGGCGTTCGATCGCGTCGTGAAGACGGCGCCCGCGACCGCGCGCGCCATTGACGGTGTGCGCGCGCCGCTCGCGCGCGCGCTCCGCTCGGCGATCGCGTGGCCGGACGCCGACGAGGCGATCGAGACGACGCCCGCGGTGAGCGTGAAGACGCGGCGATCGCAGAGCGTGGACGAGCTCGTCGCCGCGGTCGACGGGTTCCTGGTCCGGGAGGCGATCGTCGCGGGCTTGAGCGACGAGGAGCGGCTCGAGATCCTGCGCGGCATGATCCTCACGCGAGCGGTCGACACGCGCCTCAAAGTGTTCTTCTCCGGATCGGAAGTCCGCTACGGCAACACGCCGTTCCAGGGCAAGGGCTTCCGATCACTCGGGCAGGAGGCGATTTACGCGGCCGCGATCCGGCTGCACCGCGGCGCCAAATGGCGCGGCGAAGACGGCGCCTGGCAGGGCGACGTCATCGGGCCGATCATCCGCGACGTCGGGGCCGCGCTCGCGATGCGCAATGAGCTGGCGACGGTGCGCATGGTCCTCAACGCGCAGATGGGGAAGGCCGGGCCGCCGATGGACGGCCGCGATCTCCACGTCGGCGATTTCGCGTGGGGCATCGTGCCCGCGACCGCGCCGCTCTCGGTGAGCAGTCTCACCGTGGCCGGCATGGCGCTCGCGTTCAAGCTCGCGCGCGCGCCGCGCGTCGCCGTGTCGTTCATCGGCGAGGGCGGATCGTCGCTCGGCGAATGGCACGAAGCGATCAACATGTGCGCGGCGCGGAAGCTGCCGGCGATCTTCTGTCTGCAGAACAACCAGACGGCGCTCTCGACGCCGGTCGCCGATCAATCCGCGGTGCGGATATTTGCCGACAAGGCGGCCGGCTACGGCATCCCGGGTCTGACGATCGACGGTACCGATCCGGAAGCCATCGCGGCGGCGTTCGCGTGGGCCGCGGATCGGGCGCGGGCGGGGCAGGGGCCCGCGCTCATCGAGCTCGTCGCGATGCGCATGTGCGGGCACGCGCACCACGACGACATGCTGTATCTCGGCAAGGATCCGCAGCCGTCGTGGGAGTATCCGCCGCTCACGCCGCAGGGCTACGCGGATCCGAAGCTGTACGAGTTCTGGCGCGCGCGCGATCCGATTCCCGCCTACGCGAAGCTCCTCGAGTCGCGCGGGCTGCTCAAGCGCGGCGATCTCGCGCGGCTCGAAGCCGAAGCCGACGCGATCGTCGAGGCCGAAGCGCAGGCCGTCGTGGCCGCGGCGTGGCCCGAGCCCGCGTGGGTCACACGCGGCGTCATCGCGGACGATCCGGTGGCGCGCGCCCGCGTCGAGATCCTCGATCGCGACGAGCGCGCGGCGTCCGCGTCGCCGCTGCCGCCGATTCCTGACGCGCCGCCGTTCGACAAGAAAGGCACGACGTTCCTCGAAGCCGTGATGCAGGGCGTCGGCGACGCGCTCGCAGCCGACCCGCGCGTGTTCGTGTACGGCGAGGACGTCGGCGGCGCGTACGGCAACGCGTTCCTGCTGCTCCGGCCGCTGCTCGAGAAATACGGCGACCGCATCCTCAATTCGCCGCTCGCCGAAAGCGCCGTGCTCGGCGGGTGCATCGGCGCGGCGCTCGCCGGCCTGCGCCCGATCGGCGAGATGCAGTTCAACGACTTCGTCGCCACCGGCTTCAACCAGCTCGTCAACAACGCGGCGAAGATTCGGTACCGCTGGGGCGGATCGGTGCCGATGGTCGTGCGCATGCCGTGGGGCGGCCTGCGGCACGCCGGGCCGTACCACTCGCAAAACACGGAGCCGTGGTTCTACCGGACGCCCGGGCTCAAGATCGTCGTGCCGTCGACGCCGTTCGACGCGCGCGCGCTGATGGCCTCGGCCGTCGCCGATCCCGATCCCGTCCTGTACTACGAGCACATCGCGCTCTACCGCGATCCGCGTATCAAGCAGCTCCTCGACGCCGCGCCGCCGCGGCCGTTGCCGGTGGGGCAGGCCGCGCTTCGCCGCGCCGGATCGGATCTCGCGATGATCTCCTACGGCGCGTACGTGCACGTGTGTCTGCGCGTCGCCGAGAAGCTCAAGGCGTCAGGCATCGAAGCGAGCGTCCTCGATCTTCGCTGGCTCGCTCCGCTCGATCGCGCGGCACTGCTCGCGGTCGCGCGCCACACCGGCCGCGTCCTCATCGTCCACGAAGACTCCAAGACCGGCGGCCTCGGCGAATCGCTGGCGGCCATCATCCAGGAGGAAGCGTTCGAGTGGCTCGACGCGCCCGTGCGCGTCATCGGGTCGCTCGACACGCCAGTTCCATACTCGCCACCACTCGAAGAGGTGTTTCTTCCGAGCGAAAAGGAAATCGAACACGCGGCGAGGAGACTTGTCGCGTACTAGTCGGTTCGTTGGGTTCGACAAGTTCGACAGGTTCCGCAGGTTCTTTGTCACGCAGTCCTATGAAGAAGAAGTTGACCCGCGCTAAGTCGTTCCGCGAACCTGCGGAACTAGTCGAACCTGTCGAACCTGCCGAACCCGCGGACGGTGCCGAAGGCTGGGACGCGTACGCTCCCTTCTACGACTGGGAAAACGTCCGCACGATCGGACGGCGCGATGTCGCGTTCTGGCGCGCGCTCGCGGCGCGTGAGGGCGCGCCGGTGCTCGAGCTGGGCTGCGGGACGGGACGCGTGCTCGTGCCGATGGCCCGCACCGGTCTGCCGGTGACGGGCATCGATCGATCGGCGCCGATGCTCGAATTCGCGCGCCGTCGCGCGCGCCGGTTGCCGGCCGGGGCGCGTCCGGCCATCGTGCGCGGCGACATTCGCGCGCTGCCGTTTCCCCGCGCGTCCTTCGGCCTCGTCGTCGCGCCGTACGGGATGCTGCAGTCGCTGATTCACGACCGCGATCTGACGTCCGCATTGCGCGAGGCCTCGCGCGTGCTTCAGCGCGGCGGTCTGCTGGGCGTCGATCTCGTCCCGGACCTGTCACGCTGGGACGAGTACTCGAAAACGGTGCGCCTGGCGGGGCGCGGGCGGGCTGGATCGTCGGTGACACTCATCGAGAGCGTGCGCCAGGATCGCGCGCGCGGCTTGACGATGTTCGACGAGACGTTCGTCGAGCGGCGAAACGGCCGGGTGGGCCGGCGCCGGTTCTCGCTGACGTTCCGGACCCGGCCGATCCGCGAGATCGCTCGCCGCCTCGCCGGCGCGGGCTTTCGCGTCCACGCGACGCTCGGCGACTACCAGGGCGGCCCGTGGGATCCGCGCGCCCAGGTCTGGCTGCTCCTCGCCCGGCGGGCCTGAATCTCCCCGGATCGTGGGGCCGTGCTAAGATCACGGGTCGTTTTGATCGTGGAGAAGGTCCCATGTCTGGCCATTCCAAGTGGCATACCATCAAGCACAAGAAGGGCGCGGCTGACGCCAAGCGTGGCAAGCTGTTCACGCGCCTCATCAAGGAACTGACGGTCGCGGCCCGCAACGGCGGGGGCGATCCGGACATGAATCCGCGCCTGCGCACGGTGATCGCCGATGCGCGCGCGGCCAACATGCCCGCCGACAACATCAAGCGTGCCATCCGCCGCGGTACCGGCGAAGAAGAAGGCGTGATGTACGAGGAAGTGCTCTACGAGGCCTACGGCCCCGCGGGCGTCGCGATCCTCATCGAAGCGCTCACCGACAACAAGAACCGCACGGTCGGCGAGATCCGTCACATCCTCACCAAGTGGGCGGGCAATCTCGGCGCGAGCAACAGCGTCGCGCGCCTGTTCAGCAAGCGCAGCGTCGTCTCGATCGCCAAGGAGAAGGCGACCGAAGAGACGCTGATGGATCCCGTCCTCGAAGCCGGGGCGGACGATCTGCGCGATGAGGGCCCGTCCTGGGAGATCGTGTCGGCGCCGGAGAATCACGCCGCGGTCGTCGAGGCGGTGAAGAAGCTCGGCATCGAGCCCGACAACGCCGAAGTCGCGATGGTCCCGAGCGACTACATCAAGCTCGAGGGCAAGCAGGCGCAGCAGATGCTCAAGCTCATGGAGGCGCTCGAGGATCACGACGACACGAAGAACGTCTGGTCCAACTTCGACGTCGACGAGAAGGAAATCGAGGCCTCGCTGGCGTGAGGATCTTCGGGATTGATCCCGGGTCCATTCGAACCGGCTATGGTTGCGTCGAAACCGATGGAAGCCGTCACCGCCTGGTGACGTGCGGGGTGCTCGCGGCGCCGGGGCGCGCCAGTTTTCCGCAGAAGCTCCAGTTCATCCACGACGGTCTCGCGCGGCTGATTGACACCGCCGCGCCCGAGTGCGTCGTGATCGAGAACCTGTTTCACGCGCGCAACGTGCGCAGCGCCCTCGTCCTCGGCCACGCGCGCGGCGTCGCCGTGCTCGCCGCGGTCCAGGCGGGGTTGCCGGTCGTCGAGTACGCGCCGAGCGAGATCAAGCTGGCCGTCTCCGGCTACGGCCGCGCCGAGAAAGCGCAGCTCCAGCAGATGGTCAAGCTGCTCCTCGGCCTCGACACGGT
Source organism: Vicinamibacterales bacterium (assembly GCA_035279905.1). Lineage (GTDB taxonomy): Bacteria > Acidobacteriota > Vicinamibacteria > Vicinamibacterales > SCN-69-37 > DATEGZ01. The sequence continues at coordinate 13,941 of DATEGZ010000237.1, read as the reverse complement.
GCCGTCGCCGCACGACGCCGCCGACGCGCTCGCGGTCGCGATCTGTCACGCGCACATGCATCGCGCGCCCGCCATGCTCGCGCGCCGCCAGCCGCGTCACCTCCGCAGCTGGCGCTACGCGAAGCTGCCCGAGCGGCCCAGACGCCAACCGTCGTGATCGCGCACCTGTCAGGCACGCTGCTCGAGAAGCAGGTCCAGCGGCTCGTCGTCAACGTTGGCGGCGTCGGCTATGACGTGCAGGTGCCGCTCTCGACGTTCTACGGCGTCGGCGAGCCCGGGTCGACCGTCTCGCTGCGCGTCCACACGCACGTGCGCGAGGACGCGATTCAGCTGTTCGGGTTCGGCACCGCCCTCGAGCTCTCGCTCTTTCAGCGGCTGATTGGCGTCAACGGCATCGGGCCGAAGGTCGCGCTCTCCGTGCTGTCGGGGATCGAGCCGGGCGATCTCGTCCGCGCGATCCGCCAGTCCGACGTCGGCCGGCTGACGAGCATTCCCGGCGTCGGCAAGAAGACCGCCGAGCGCATGGTCGTCGAGCTGAAGGATCGGATGCCGAAGACCGACACGACCGACACCGGGGACGTCGTCGAGGGCGGCGACCTGCGATCGGATGTGCTGTCCGCGCTCGCGAATCTCGGATACCATCGCGCCGCCGCCGAGAAAGCCATCGACGCGGTGATGCGCAAGAGCGAGGCGAAGACGTTCGACGCGCTGTTGCGCGAAGTGCTGAAAGCGCTGTCGCGATGACCACCGATCCCCGCCTCGTCAACGCGTCGCGTGCCGACGACGACCAGCAGTACGAAGCGGGGCTGCGGCCGCGGACGCTCGCCGACTACATCGGCCAGGAACGCGTGCGCGAAAACCTCGACGTGTCGATCTCCGCGGCGCGCCAGCGGCAGGAAGCGCTCGATCACGTCCTGCTGTTCGGCCCGCCGGGGCTGGGCAAGACGACGCTCGCCTATGTCATCGGCAACGAGATGGGCGTGCCCGTGCGATCGACGTCGGGCCCGGTGCTCGAGCGGCCGGGCGATCTCGCGGCGATCCTGACCAACCTCCAGGCGCGCGAGGTGCTCTTCATCGACGAAGTGCACCGCATGAGCCCGGCGATCGAGGAGATCCTCTACCCGGCGATGGAGGACTTCGAGCTCGACATCGTCATCGGCCAGGGGCCGGGCGCGCGATCGGTCAAGGTGCCGCTGCAGCCGTTCACGCTCATCGGCGCGACGACGCGCGCGGGCCTGCTCACGGCGCCGCTGCGCGCGCGCTTCGGCATCGTCCACCGGCTCGACTTCTACGAGCACAAGGATCTCGTCGAGATCGTCACGCGATCCGCGCGGATTCTCGGCGTCGAGATCGTGCCGGAGGCCGCCGACGAGCTGGCGCGCCGGTCGCGCGGCACGCCGCGCATCGCCAACCGGCTGCTGCGCCGCGTCCGCGATTTCGCGCAGGTGCGCGCGGACGGACGTGTCACCGCGGCCGTGTGCCACGACGCGCTCGAGCTCCTCGAGGTCGATCAGCACGGCTTCGACGAGTCGGATCGTCGTCTGCTCAAGACGATCATCGACAAGTTCGGCGGCGGCCCGGTCGGAATCAACAGCCTGGCGGCAGCGATCAGCGAGGAAAAGGACGCAATAGAGGACATCTACGAGCCGTATCTGATTCAGATCGGCTTCCTCGATCGCACGCCGCGCGGCCGTGTCGCGACCGCGCGCGCCTACGAGTATTTCGGATTGACAGCTCCAGGAAAGGATCGCTTGTGGTGACGTTGCGGCCGGTGAAGATCGCGGGACTTTCGACCTACGTGCCTCCCAAGGTGCTGACCAACGCGCAGCTCGAGCGCATGGTCGAGACGAGCGACGAGTGGATCCTTCAGCGCACGGGCATCCGCGAGCGCCACATCGTCGAGCCGGGGCAGGGCACGTCGGACATCGCGGAGCCGGCGGCGCTCGCCGCGATCAAGGAAGCGGGCGTCACGCCCGCGGACATCGGCTTCATCGTCGTCGGCACGACGACGCCCGACACGATCTTTCCGAGCACCGCGTGCACGCTGCAGGCGAAGATCGGCGCGGTGAACGCGTGGGGCTACGACCTCGGCGCGGCGTGCTCGGGGTTCACGTACGCGTTCACGGCGGGCTATCAGCTGGTGGCGACCGGCGCGGTCGATCACGCGCTCATCGTGGGCGCCGACGTGATGTCGAGCATCATCGACTACACGGATCGAGCGACGTGCATCCTGTTTGGCGACGGCGCGGGCGCGGTGGTGCTCTCGCCGGCGGCGGCGGGGGAGCCCTCGATCATCGATTTCGCGCACGTCACGGACGGCACGGGAGGGCCGGCACTCTGCATGCCGGCGGGCGGCAGCCGGCTGCCGGCCTCACACGAGACGGTGGACGCGCGGCTGCACTACGTCAAGCAGGACGGGCAGGCGGTGTTCAAGTTCGCGGTGAAGATGACGGAGGAAATCTCGCGGCGTCTACTCGCGCGCCACAATCTTTCGCCCCACGACGTCGATCTCTTCGTGTCGCACCAGGCCAACCGCCGCATCATCGAGGCCGCGACCCATCGCCTGGGCGTCGATCCGAACAAGGTCATCATCAACCTCGACAAGTACGGCAACACGACGGCGGCAACGATTCCGCTCGCGCTCGCCGACGCGCGCGCCGACAAGCGCGTCAAGAAGGGCGATCTCGTGCTGCTCGCGTCAGTGGGGGCGGGGTTTACGGTCGGGTCGATTCTCTTGAGGTGGAGCTTATAGGTTCCGACGTTCAGGGCGTCAGACGTTCGTCAGCGCACAATTACGCCAAGCTCCCTGACATCCTGAAGTTTCCCGTCACTTACGCCGACGTGCAATATGTAAGGGCCCGGCGGTAGTCCTCCAAGGTCGAGAACACCTTGTATCGTCCGACCTGTCGTCCTTGAGTTGCTAGCCGCGCCGCCAGGAGATACAGGAGGCTCCGCGATGCGGCCTGCAACTGATTGCACAATCTGCCCATCCGGGCTCCTTAGTTCAAGCTTTGCGCTAAGGCTCGAATGGCTCGAGCCACCAACTGGCACCACAACTCTGACGGGATCATGTCGGTCCAGTTCACGTTCCAGCGACGGATCGAAGGGCAAGACGCCGCGTGCGAGGGTCGTCTCGGCAACAGGAATCGCCGGACCGGACTGGGGCGCCAGCAGGATCCCTCCGATCGCAATCGGGGACCGGTTGAAGTCTGGGTTGTCCAAATCGAGATAGACGCTTCCTGAGGATCCCAAGCCAGTGCTCAGGGCGGATGCTCGGAGCTGATAACGACCTGGTGGAAGCCGAATAGCAGTGACGATTAGGTATGGCGCCTCATCCTGCTCGCTTGCCCGGACATCGGTCGGCTTCAACACGATATGTGCCTCATGTTCGGTATAGCTGACTGTCTTCTTCTTGGACAGGTCAACAGCGAGGAGCCCGTACCTGAGAGTGTCTCGGACGTTGCCATTGGAAATGACCAGTGGCGCGCGAGCGGGTCGAACCTCAAACGCTACGACGATCTGGTTGGTTGAAAGCACACCGGGCAATGGCAACGCCCAAAGACGCAGGGGAAGCCGCGACGTAGGTAAGACCTCCGTTGAGAGCCTCACCAGCGGATTGGTCGTCGGCTGGGCACTCGCTTTTGTTGTGCCGTAGCCCCTCTGATATCTGATCGTCAGCCCTGGCCGCTTGACTTGGACTTCGACTGGCTTGAATCCATTTCCTCCCGGATCGGCGGGGTAGAACGCCAGCACATAGTAGTTATCCAATTCTTGGAGGATCCGATCGATCCCCGCTCCGAAATCGTCCGTGTTCACGATTGCGAATCCGCCCGAGGCTTTGCTAATGAGTTCCAAACCGCGTTGGGCCCTTCGCACCCAACTGATCCAGTCCTGCGGAGCGTTACCGCCCTCGCCCACACACGCATCAGGTGAGCCTGAGACAGGCGAACACTCTCGCGTGAGATCTTGAGTGCTTACCTGGCCACGCGGGTCGATCGAGTAAGTGGCGACGTCAGCCGCCCGCAGTGTGCTCATCATGTCGAGCATCGAGTAGTCCTGCAGGGGAGCGCGGCAGTCAACCGGAGGGTTGGCCAGCCGAGCCTCGTCGGGCGTGGAATACTTCTGACCCTGGATGGCCGCAGTTCCGGGGTTTCCAATAGTCACGGGCAGACCTGTAATCGGTGCCGCCTCGCCGCTCTCAAATACCCCAGTGACTTCCTTGCCTGTGTATTCAGAGATGAGCACAAACGCCTTACGCCGCCGTTCGGACGTCGTCAGCAGCGTCGCCGCCTCCTGCAACTTCTTGTAAAGCCCGAGGTCGTTGTAGAACCCCTGGATGCCTCCGCCCTGCGAGGTGCACGCGCACGCGCTGACACAGCCTTCATTGGGGCGTCGAGTTGCTTGGCGGCCCTTGAAGCTGTCAATCGCTCGCAACAGAGCGCTTGAGTCATTCGTGACCTCAACTTCGTGGTCACCTCCGGTCAGCAAGAGGCCCATTGCGGCCTCCCCGCCGAAATCGCTGACAATGCGACGCGCGATCTCCTTAACCCGATCGGTACGACCCGTCCAAATGTGGGTGTCGTCGATCACGAGGACGACGAGTCTGTTTACGGCACTGCCACGATTGTCGGCGACGTCCGGCGGCGCCAGCTTGGCAAGACTGCCCTGCGCGGACCGCTTCTGATAGGTGCGGCTGATTTCGTCGACCAGAGCAACCGCCTGAGGTTTCCTGCGGTCGAGGAGAACGAAATCCTCTTTGGACAGGCCATGTACAGGTTGGCCGTGCTCATCTGTGACAACGACATCAATTTGAACCAGGTCGGTTCGAGCCCTGAAGGTTTGCCGAACTGGGTCGCCACCGACAAACACGGGCCACACCAGAGCCATGGCAACCAGCGCCACGCGTGTCGAACGGTCCGTGCAGGACATCAAGCTTTTCACAATTTACGGCGTCCTGTTATGCAGGATACCGCCGTCCAATTGAGTGGTTTTACCCCATCCTAAGACGGAGGCGACCGAGTCAGCAAGGCCGATAGGTACGTCTGCCGGGAACGCGCTCGTCAACTTTCTCTCGTTTCCAAACCCTAACGAAGCTGACAAGGCTGCAGATTCCTCGTACGTGACCGTACCTGTCGCACCAGTCGTGACTGACGTACGACAAGGATCACTTAACAGGAATCATCAAGTGCGCGTACGGCGTCCCCGCGAACATCACGTACGGCACCTTCGTGTTCGTCGCCGTCGTCGGGTAGCCCGCGAAGTGATCGCCGATGTTCATGACCATCATGTGCGGCCCGGTGTCGACCCACTTCTCGCCTGACTTCGGCTCGGTCGCAAACGGATCGGTGTTGCTCGCGTCCGATCCACCCATCAGCATGTAGCCGATCGCCATCTTGCCCGCCGGCGGATCCTTGTGGCCCATCCACGCCGCCGCCCATTCCATGCCGTTCTTGTCGACGCACATCGGGTCCACGCCAGGCGACGGCCCGTCGGGAATGCAGGTCCAGCCGTTCGTGCCCTGCTTGAGCACTTTCATGCTGGGCATGTCCATGATCGTGGCGCCTTGCGCGACGGCGGCGGGCGCCGCGGACAGCGCGCTCTTGATCTTCTCCGCGTCGGTCGTGGGTGGCGCGACCGGACCGACTTTCGGCGCTCCCGGCGGCGCTTGCCTGGGTGCGGGAGTTTGAGATGCGACGGACGTCACGGCCGCAAAAAGCACGAGGAGCAAGACCACGGAGAGCCGGCTCTTCATACGTACCTCCAGAAAAATGAGTGACGGAAAAACGCGGCTATTGTAGCGCCGTCAGCACCGCCATCGAACGGGCGGACACCGTCAAGAGGGCGCCCGCCGGGAGCGTGTCCGTCGGGCCGGCCGCACCCGTGGTCGCGAGCCGTACTCGCCACCCGCGCGTCGCCGGCAACGTGAACGGCACGTCAGCGACCGACGCGTTGAACAGCATCAGCACGGTGTCCCTGAGCTCGACGGCCAGCACGCGGCGCTCGGGATCGCCCCAGTCCTCGCCCCCCATCTCGCGGCCGTCCGGATGGAGCCAGCGCACGTCGGTGACGCCGCCACTCGGGCCGTCGAGAAACGCGTCGCGCGTGAGCGCCGGCTCTGACGCGCGCAGCGCAGCGGCCTGCCGGACGAACGCGAGAAACTCGCGCGAGGCCGGATCGTCCGGCCACGACGTCCACGTGAACGGCGAGTCGTGACAGTACGCGTTGTTGTTGCCCGACTGTGATCGTCCGAGCTCGTCGCCGCCGCTGAGCATCGGCACGCCAAGCGACACGAAAAGCGTGAGGACGAAGTTCCGGCGCTGGCGTTCTCTGAGCTCGAGGATCGCGGGATCGTCCGTCGGGCCCTCGACGCCGCAGTTCCAGCTGAAGTTGCGCGGCTCGCCGTCGCGGTTCTCTTCGCCGTTCGCCTCGTTGTGCTTCTCGTTGTAGGCGACGAGATCGGCGAGCGTGAAACCGTCGTGCGTCGTGACGTAGTTGATGCTCGATCGCGGCGATCGGCCCGCCCGGCCGAAGACGTCGCGGCTGCCCGCCAGGCGCGTCGCGAGCTCGGGCAGCGCGCCCGCGTCGCCCCGCCAGAAACGCCGGACCGTGTTGCGATAGCGATCGTTCCACTCGCTCCACTCGTTCGGGAAGTTGCCGAGCTGGTAGCCGCCCGGCGCCGCGTCCCAGGGCTCGACGATGAGCTTGGCAACGCGGAGGACGGGATCGTCGGCGATGAGATCGAAGAAGGCCTCGAGACGATCCGGCGTGACCGGATCGCGCGCGAGCGCGGGCGCGAGATCGAAGCGGAAGCCGTCGACGTGCATGTCGGCGACCCAGTAGCGCAGGCTGTCGAGGACCAGCCGCCGCGCATCGGCCGACCGCGTGTCGAGCGTGTTGCCGCATCCGGTGAAGTCCTCATACCGTGCGGGGTTCCCTGGACGGAGGCGGTAGTAACCGGAGTTGTCGAGGCCGCGCAGCGACAGGGTCGGGCCCAGATGATCCGTGTCCGCGGTGTGGTTGTAGACGACGTCGAGGATGACTTCGAGGCCGGCCGCGTGCAGCCGCGCGACCATCTGCTTGAACTCCGTCACGGCAAAGTGAGGCGCGGTCGCGTACGTCGGCTCGGGCGCGAGGTAGCCGACCGTGTTGTAGCCCCAGTAGTTGGTGAGGCCTCGCTTCTCGAGCGCCGGTTCGTTCGCATGCGCGTGGATCGGCAGCAGCTCGACGGTCGTGACGCCGAGCGCGCGCAGATGATCGATCGACGCCGGCGCGGCCACGCCGAGGTACGTGCCGCGCCACTCGGGCGGCACCGCCGGATTCTGCGCGGAAAAGCCCTTCACGTGCAGCTCGTAAATCACCGTCGCGGGCCACGGCGTGCGCGGCGGCCGATCGCCGCGCCAGTCGAACGCGGGATCGAGCACGGCGCCGAGCGGCGCGTACGGCGCGCTGTCGGTCGGATCGGCGGGGCCATCGCCGTCCGATCCGGGCGCGTAGGCGAGCAGCGCGGGATGCCACACGGCCGCGCGTCCGATCGCGCGCGCGTACGGATCGAGCACGACTTTCGCCGCGTTGAAGCGCTGGCCGCGCGCGGGATCCCAGGCGCCCTCCACGCGGTAGCCGTAGAGTTGTCCCGGGCGGAGCCCGGGTACGTAGCCGTGAAAGACGTGCCCCGTTCGCGCCGTCAGCGGCAGACGCGTGCGCTCGCGCGTGTCGGCAGGCGAGTCGAACAGGCAGAGCTCGACGCCCGTCGCGCGCTCGGAGGCGATCGCGAAGTTCACGCCCGAGCCATCCCACGTCGCGCCGAGCGGCTCGGGGTGCCCTGATAGCATTTGCACGGAGCGATTCTACAAATGAACGCCTTACGCTTCTGGGCGGACCTGCTCGACTCCCGCTTCAGGATCCCGGGCACGGACATCCGGTTCGGGATCGATCCGATCCTGTCGCTGATTCCTGGGCTGGGCGATCTCGCGAGTCCGATCTTCACCGTCGCGCTGCTGATTCAGGGCGTGCGCCAGCACGTCCCGCGCGTCGTCCTGGTCCGCATGGTCGTGAACGCGCTCATCGACGCGCTCATCGGCGTGATTCCCGTCGCCGGCAACATCGGCGACATCTTCTGGCGCGCGAACAACCTCAACCTCGCGCTCCTCGAGCGCCACGCGCAGCCGGGCACGCCGCCGACGGCGGGGGACTACGCGTTCGTGTGGATGATCGCGATCGCGTTGGGCTTGCTGATCCTTGTGCCAGTGCTCATCGCGCCCTGGCTCGCAACGGTCATGTGGCAACTGATCACTGCGCGGTGATCCGTGCCCTGTGACCAGTGCTAGTATTCCGGTCCCCAGCCTCTTCACGTTGCATCCACGCTCCCCAGCGGTTCGAAGGGGAGCGTCATGGCCAAGAAGCGATCCGCCGGAACGAAATCGACGATGGGTAAGGCCAGGAAACCCGCCAAGCGCATCCGACGCGCGGAGCAAGAGGGCGAGCTCGACGTTTTTGAACGCCGGCTCGAGTGGTTCCGCGAGCTGCACACCGATCGCCAGGGCCTCGTTCCGCCGTTCGGCCGCCAGCAGGCCATCGAACACGCGAAGCGCCTCGGCCGCGTCCGCTTGCGCCGCCGCGATCCCGGCGGGCAAGTCTCCGACCGCGGCTTCGAGCTCGTCGCGACGCGCAAGACCACCGGCATGCGGCTGCGCAAGGCGACGAATCCGCGTCCGAAGTCGAGCTTCGGCTTTGCCGGCGATCCCGTCGAGGTCGTGTCGGAGGACAGCGTGCGCGGCACGACGATCAAGATCGCGCTCGATCGCGAGAAGCTCGCGGCGCTCGATCCCGCGACCGTCCGCATCTTCCGCTTCGATTCCGGGACGGGCGAGTGGCAGCTGATCGCGCGATCAGGCGCGTCGCTGGCCGGCGACTACGCGTGGGCGGAATTGACGCAACCAGGCGTGTACGTGCCGATCGGCTTGCCGACCGATCCGTGGCTGCTGCGGACCATCATGGTCGTCCAGACCTACCTGCCGTGGCTGCGCGCGGCCAAGGACTTGAAAGCGCTGGACAAGATCCTCGATCCGATCTGCCGCGTGATTCTCTGCAGCGACACCTTCGACAAAGTTCGCAAGGATCCAGCCCTCGCCGACAAGTTCGGGCTGCCTCCGTTCGAGGGCAAGAATGCCGGCGACATCTGCGAGCTCTGCCTCGGGCTCGATCTGCCGTTCGCCGGCTTGCCCGAGGGCCGCATCCTCGAGGACCCCGGCGTGATTCTCGAGATTCCGCCGAAGATTCTCTGGCCGTTCTACTGCAAGACCTGGGTGTCCAACGGCCCGACGAATTTTTCCGGCCGCATCAAGTCGCTCGCGCTCCATCCGACCAACGGCAACATCCTTTATGCGGGCGGCGCGGACGGCGGCGTGTGGAAAACGACCGACGGCGGCGTGAGCTGGTTCTCGACGATGAAGCTCGAGCTGTCGATGGCGATCGGCGCGCTCGGCATCTCGCAGAGCAGCCCGAACGTGCTGTACGCGGCGACCGGTGAAGACGTGCCCGGCTGGGGGCCGTCGTATCCGGGCGTCGGCGTGTACAAGACGACCGACGGCGGTGGCGACTGGGATTTGATGGGCCCGATCGCGAGCACGCGCTGCTCGCGCGTCATGGTGCATCCGACGAATCCAGACATCGTGTACGTCTCGGGCAACGGCGGCCTGCACAAGTCGACAAACGGCGGCGCGACGTGGACGAACATTCGGACCGATCACGTCTCGGACGTGCTGCTCGATCCGCTCACGCCAACGACGCTCTACGCGGGCGTGTGGAACAACGGCGTCTACAAGAGCACCGACAGCGGCACGACGTGGACGCAGCTCACGTCGGGCCTGCCGACCGGCTCCGCGGCCGAGTGGATCAAGCTCGCGATGGGTCTGAACGGCACGGACGGCACGGCGTTCCTTGTCGCGAAGATGGGCACGGATTCCGGCCAGCTGTACAAGTCGAACGATGCCGGCGCGACGTGGACCGCGATCGCTGGCACGCATGGAGCGGTCAGCTACAACGAGTGGACGAATCTGGTCGCGGTCGATCCGAACAACCAGAACGTCATCTTCGCGGGCGCGGTCGGCCTCGAGCGCACGAGCAACGGCGGGACGAGTTTCTCAGCCATCGGCGGCACGCACTCGGACCATCACGCGATCGTGTTCAGGACCTCGGGATCGAGCCTTTGCTACATGTCGACCGACGGCGGCGTCTACAAGTCGACGGACAACGGCGTCACGTGGACGCTCGCGAGCCCGGGATTGATCGCGACGCAGCTCTACAGCATCGGCGTGGCGCAGACGTCGCCGTTCGTGATGGGCGGCGCGTCGCAGGACCAGGGCATTCTCAGCAGCAGCGGTTCCGCGACGTGGACCAACACCGGCGCCGGCAACGAGGGCGGGTTCTTCATCGTCGATCCGAACAACAGCAGCAACATCTACGTCACGCCGTGGAGCGCGAACCTGCGGCGCAGCACGAACGGCGGCGTGTCGTGGACGACGATCCTGACGGGCCTCGGGTCGCCGGCGATTGGCGTGGCGCATCTGGCGGTGAAGACAGGCGACAGCAACCTGTTGCTGTGCTGCGGCGCCAGCCAGGTGTTTCGCAGCACGAACAAGGGCACGAACTGGACGTCCGTGCTGACGACGAGCGGGGGAGCGACGCGCGTCGCGTTCAGCAAGTCGGCCGTGTCGGTCTGCTACGCCGCGACGAGCACCGGCCGCGTGTACCGCAGCTCGGGCAGCGGCGCCACCGGCTCGTGGGCCGAGCCGTACACGGCGGCCAACAAACCGCCGACGGGCTACATCAGCGGCATCGGCATCTCCGCGGCCGATCCCGATCTGCTGTACATCGCGTATGCGGGCTATGGCGTGGGCCACGTGTATCGATCGACCGACGGCGGCGCGCACTGGAGCAACGCGAGCGGTGTGCTCGCGAGCGACGCGCTGCCCGACATCCCGGTGAGCGCCATCGTCGTCGATCAGTACAACCCGGAGGTCGTGTACGTCTCGACGGACATCGGCGTCTTCCGCACGCGCGACGGCGGCGACTCGTGGGAGCCGTTCGACGACGGCCTGCCGCGCATCGTCGTCAGCGAGATCGTGCTGCACACGAGCGACAACACGCTCTACGTCAGCACGATGGGGAGGGGAGCGTTCCGGAGGGTGCTGTAGTGCGGTTCACCTGATCTCGAATGCGACGTCGCGTCGCGCCGTTTGCCCGTTCGGCAACTTCGCGTCGAGACGGAGCGAATAGGCACCGGCAGCCAGGCCGTCGAGCGAACGAGCGAGATCAAAAGTGCCCTCGTGCCGTCCGTTCACGAGGACTGCTCGGGGCATCACCTGGGTCTCTTGCGCGATTTCGTGTGGACCGACGACCGTGAGCGTGGCCGTTGGGACAGCGCTCGAGGACGAATGCCAGAAGAGGCGACCGAAAATACGGATCGTGTCACTCGACGCGAACGTCCGTGCCGTCGTCGGCTGAAAGGGCAGCAACCGGTCCAGGGATCCGGGCGGCACCGCGGCCTCTCGCGGCGCGCCGTCGAAGCCAATGACGAGCGCGCTGACCTGCAGCAGATCCTTCGCGGGATCGATCGGCTCGACGGGCACGTGGATCGATCCAGCCGCGGCCTGGGTCTGGCTCGCGACGGCGATGCGCAGGATCACCGGCTGACTCGGAAGATCGATCGTGTCGTTGATCTGGTAGGTGATATCGCGCGCACCCCTCGGCGATCCGGTGAAATGAAAAGTGCGTCGAGTGGAGGCCTTGATCTTGCCGTCGTGGTCGATCGCGACCATGCCGAACTGCAGCTCGTCATTGATCCTGGATCCGTCGGCCGGCGCGCGCATTGTGATTTCGAGCGTGACAGCGGTCGTCATGCCGTGAAGGGCCGCGGCAATTGGAGCGGCGGTCGCTCGTAGCGGGAAGTCCGCGACCGGTAGCGCGGCGCCGAGCGCGTCTTCGAGCGAGTGTTTCGTCGTCGCGGCGGTTGACCCGCCGGCTGTGGGCGCCCGGTAGCCACTGCGTGCGCGTACTCGCAGACCGGGGCGCGTCACCCGGACGGACACGTCGTGAAACTTTCCGTCCCGCTCGAACGGCTGGGGGTAGTACCCGAGCAGGTAGTAGCAGCTGTTGTCCGCGACCAGTTCACGCACCGCGTCCGTGAGATTGGGCCGGTTGACGAATGCGAGGCCGCCCGTGTTTTCTGCCAGCGTGCGCATGTTGTTGAATTGCGCGTTGATGTTTTCCCACGGTGGGTACCGGCACTCACCGCGCACGGACGTGCAGTCGGGAATGCCGCGCGGATCGATCGGATAGACGGGCACGCCCGCGCGACGGGCCTCTTCGAACGTGTTGCGCAACGTTTCGAACGTGTCGCGCGCGTCGTACGCGCTGCGCGAGAAATCCAGATAACCCGACGAGGTCGTATCTTCAAGTTTGACCGTGAAGCCCTCGCTCACATAGACGAGCGCCTTGCGCGGGTAGCTCGATCGAATGAGCGCCGCGGAGATGTTCCGCAGAACCTCGATGGTCGACGCGTCATAGCGATGGCGTTCGCGGGGCTCGATTGGGCCCAACGCGCTCCCTGCGTCGGCCAGGACATCGGCGCCGATGGGTGGAGTGTTTGCCGCGTCGTGCGCAAATCCGAGCGCGCTCTTGATTCGGTCGACCGTCCGCAGTTGCGCTCCGAGATCGCTCGTGAAGTCCTGACTGAGATCAGACCGCCCTACAAAAACGATGGCCACCTGGTCGTCAGCCGGCAGCGATTCGAGGAATTCCTGGACGACTTGTCGTGTTTGCTTCAGGTGCTGCTCGATGATGTGCAGGTCATCGAGCACGAGCACCCACTGGCGGCCGAGCGGTGCGCGGGCGTTGGACACAACGTCGACTGATGGCGCGAACACCGCAAGATCCGGGACGACTCGGCGGACCGCCGGAATCGAAACGAACTGGAAGTCGGCGACGGTCTGGAGCCGCTGATTCTCGGAAATCTCGAAATCATTCTTGGTCAGGTCCGTGACGGGCCGGTCGCTTTTGTCGGTGACCACGACGTCGAGCTCGACGTGGTCAACGGCAGCGCGGAACACGGGTGGCGATGGACGCGGTTGCTGCGCGCCGCCGACCGCCACAAATGCAGCGACCAACACCACGCCGGTCGCCAACGCCGCGCATCGATGCATGAATGTCAACAGGATACGCTACGCGGGCTAGCGGACCGCTGTACGCTGTCTCGGTGCTCGTCTCAGATTTCGACTTCGAGCTGCCCGAGTCACTGATCGCGCAGGAGCCGCGGCCGCGCGGGACGTCGCGGCTGATGGTCGTCGATCGCGCCAGCCGATCCTGGCGTGAGACGACGATTGCCGCGCTGCCGCAGCTGCTCGACGCCGGCGACGTGCTCGTCGTCAATGACACGCGGGTGTTTCCAGCGCGGTTGATCGGGCGTCGCGATCCGTCGGGCGGGGCGGTCGAGTGTCTGCTGATCGAGCGCGTGGACGACACGCACTGGCACGCGCTCGTGCACCCGGGACACAAGCTGAAACCGGGCGCGAGGATGGTGTTCGACGATCCCGCACGCACGCCGCGCGTCGTCGTGCGCGGCACGGTGCTCGAGCGCGAGTTCTTCGGCAAGCGGCTCGTCGCGCTCGAGGCCGACGGCGCGGCGAGTCTCGACGCGGCGGTGGACGCGATTGGGCATGTGCCGCTGCCGCCGTACGTTCATCGCGCGGACACGCCGGAGGATCGCGAGCGGTACCAGACGATCTACGCGCGCGTGCGGCTCGAGGCGCTGGAGAAGCTTGCCGCGGCGGATGCCTTCCGCTCGCTCGGCCTCGATCGCCGCCAGACCCTATGGGAGGTGAAGGCGCTGGGAGCGAGCGAGCCGCTGCCGCTGTTCTCTTGGAGCGAGACGCGCGAAGCCGGCCT
>DATEGZ010000236.1:0-3132 GCA_035279905.1 Vicinamibacterales bacterium | reverse complement strand
GCGGCAACGTCTTCGAATCGCGATCCGCCTCGACCCCGAGCACGGCCACTTTCCCGAGCAGATCGCGCGCGCCCGGCTCGAGCGCGAGCAGCAGCGGCACCACCGCCCCGTTCTCCGGCTTCAACAGATCGATGAATCGATACTGCTCTTTGATCGGATTGATTACCCACGACACCATCTTGCTGCCCGGCGGCGCGTCGAAGGTGTACTGGTTGTTGGGCTCCTGGCGCCGCGACATGAGCGCCGAGACACGCCGGAGCGAGTCGTAGTCGACCATGTTGAACCCGTCGTACCGGTTCCCATGCTCGATGAGCGCGCCGCCGACGACGTAAGCCTCGTCGTTCGCGATGAACTCGTAGTCGGTGTGGCCGCCAATCCCCAGCAGCGACGCGAACTTCTCGCGCACCGGCGGCAGGCCCAGCTCGATGTCGTGGTTGCCGAGCAGCAGCGTCAGACGATGTCCCGCTCCAAGGAACCGTGCGAGCGCGTCGAAGAACGGCTGGTCGCGCGTGACGATCGTCTCGAGCTTCTGACAGGCATCGTCAGGATCCGGCGTGAACGGCACCCACACCGCGCCGCTCGACGACCGCTCCGCGAGAAAGTCGACGATGTCGCCGTTGATCACGAGCTCGAGCGAGACGCCGGCGGCGGCCGTCGCGGTCAGGCGCGTCACGAACGCGGTGGCCACGTCGACGTGCGTGTTGAGGCGGAATCCGCGCGTGTCGCCGCTGCCCGGCACCGGGTACGCTCCCCCAATGTGCAGATCGGAGATCACGTAGACCCGTCGGGCGACCTGACCCATCTTCACGACTCCTGGCGGCGTGCGACCCCAGGCGAAATACTATGTCGTCTGGGATGGATTTCAGAGGCACCGGTCGATTTGCCGTCCAGAAGGTGATCGGCACCGGCGGCTTCGGCGTCGTCTACCAGGCGTTCGACCGCGAGCGCCAGATGCCGGTGGCGCTCAAGACCCTGCGCCGGCTCGACCCTGACAGCCTCTACCGCTTCAAGAAGGAATTCCGCGCGCTCTCCGACATCTCGCATCCGAACCTCGTCACCCTCTACGAGCTCGTCGCGACCGGCGACGACGTCTTCTTCACGATGGAGCTGCTCGAGGGGCGGACGATCCTGAAATACGTGCGCGAGGACCCGCGCGCCGGTGCGCTCGATCCGCCCTCGGATTTGTCGCAGAGCGCGTCGGTCGTGCCGGTCGCGAGCTCGTCCGATGAGGAGACGAGGACAAATCCCGGCGTGGAACACGCGGCGATTCCGGCGCCGAAGGGCTCGCCGGCCGGCCGCGTGGACTACGCGCGCGTGCGTCACGCGTTCTCGCAGCTCGCCGAAGGCGTGCAGGCGCTGCACGAGGGCGGCATGCTGCATCGCGACCTCAAGCCGTCGAACGTGCTCGTGACGCACGAAGGCCGCGTGGTCATCCTCGACTTCGGTCTCGCGCAGGAATCGCGGCCCGACGAGACGCAGTCGGTCACGGTCCAGGGCACGCCCGCCTACATGTCGCCCGAGCACGCGTCCGGTCGCGGCACGTCGGAGGCGAGCGACTGGTACGGCGTGGGCGTGATGTTGTTCGAGGCCATCACCGGGCACGCGCCGTTCCGCGGCTCGTACCTCGACGTGCTCAAGGCCAAGCTCGAGCCGTTTCCGCCGCGGCCGAGCGATCGGGTCCGCGGCGTGCCGCGCGATCTCGACGCGCTCTGCCACGACCTGCTGCAGGCCGAAGCGGCGCATCGGCCGAGCGGCCGCGACGTGCTGACGCGGCTTGGCGGTCGAGGCCGCGGCGCCCAGCCCGTGAGCGCGGCGTCGTTGTCGTCGCGCCGCGGTCCGACGCTCGTCGGCCGCGGACGGCATCTGGCCGCGCTCGACGAAGCGTTTCAGGCGTCGCGAGGCGGGCAGGCGGAGGTCGTGTTCGTCCGCGGCCGATCGGGCATGGGCAAGACGGCGCTCGTGCGCCGCTTCCTCCGCGACGTGCGCCAGCGCGACAGCCACGCCGTCACGCTCGTCGGCCGCTGCTACGAGCGCGAGTCGGTGCCGTACAAAGCGCTCGACACGATCGTCGACGCGGTCGCGCAGTACCTGAAGCAGCTCGGCGGGAACGAAGCCGACGCCGTGCTCCCGCGCGACGTCATGGCGCTCGCGCGATTGTTTCCCGTGCTGCGCGAAGTCGAGGCCGTCGCGAGCGGGCGCCATCGCCACGTCGAGATCCCTGACGCGCAGGAGTTGCGCCGCCGCGCGTTCGGCGCGCTGCGCGAGCTGCTGAACCGGCTGTCGGATCGCAATCCGCTCGTGCTCTTCATCGACGACATGCAGTGGGGCGACCTCGACAGCTGCGCGCTGCTCGCCGATCTGCTCGAGCCGCCGGATCCGCCCGGGCTCCTGCTCATCGTGGCGTATCGCAGCGACGAGGAGCGCAACCCCGTGCTCCAGACGTTCGTCACGGCGATGCAGCGCGCGCATCCCGCGGGATCGCTGCGCGAGGTGGAGGTCGGCGAGTTGGAGCCCGCGGATGTGCGCGAGCTCGCCACGACGCTGCTCGGGGGCGGAGACGCCACATCAGAGCGCATCGAGGCCATCGCGCGGGAAGCCGGCGGCAGTCCGTTCTTCGTCGACGCGCTCGCGCGTTACGCGTCGGTCGCGCCAACCGCGGGTCCGGGCGAGATGACGATCGAGCACTTGATTCGCGCGCGCGTCACGCAACTGCCCGACGAGGCGCGCCGCCTGCTCGACGTGATTGCCGTGGCGGGCGGCCCGCTCAACGCGCGCGTGGCCAGCGCCGCGGCGGGGCTGCCGGCCGACGACCCGGCGCTCATCGAGCTGCTCCGCGGACGTCGTCTCGTCCGCACGCGGACGAGCGCCGGCCCGGGCGACGTCGAGACGTATCACGACCGCATTCGCGAAACCGTGATCGCGACGCTCACGAAGGACGCGCTCGCGGCCTATCACCGCCGGCTCGCGACGGCGCTCGAGGCGAGCGCGGGCGCCGATCCGGAGCGGCTCGCGACGCACTTCCGCCACTCGGGACAGATCGACAAGGCCGGCCACTACTTCGCCGTCGCGGCCGGCGGCGCCGCCGACGCGCTGGCGTTCGACCGCGCGGCGCGTTTGTATCAGCTCGCGATC
>DATEGZ010000235.1:0-4602 GCA_035279905.1 Vicinamibacterales bacterium | reverse complement strand
GGGCGCTGACGCCGCTGCCGGCCGTGGCCGCGGCGGTGCCGGCGGCGGCCGTGCCATGCCGATCGGTCTTGCGTTCTCGCGCGCTGAAGCGCTGACGCGATTGGCGAGCGCGCTCCCAGACGCCGATCCGCGCGTGGCGGTGTTCCGGCGGGCCGCGGCGATCCATGCCGACGCCGGCGTCAAAGCGCTGACCGATCCCGCAGCCGCCGACGCGCCGTGGCTCGGCGCGTTCGCGCTGCGGGCAATGAAATGACGCCTGGAGTTTACATTGGTGCGTAAAACGACCCCCGAGGTCCTTTTCGTCGTGATCGCAATCGCGCTCGTGCTGAGCGTCACGGCGCTGCCTGGCGCGGCACCTCAGCAGTCCGCGCCGCCGGGTTCGGGGACCGCGAAGGCCGCGCCGCCCGCGGCCACGCTCGACGCCTTCTACAAGGCGCTGCCGGTGGTCAAAGTGACGGCGTTCGACGAGAAGGAAGCGACCTGGCTCGCGACGATGCCGCTGGCGTGCATCGATCGTCCGCAGGCCAGGCCGAGCGCGCGGCCGTACTTGTGGGAAGGCACCTACACGCCGGTCGCCAACTTCGACAAGACCCGCGCGTTTTACGGCTGCTTCGACTGGCACTCGTCGGTGAACTCGACGTGGGCGCTCGTCAAGGTCATCAAGACGTTTCCGGGCTTCCCGCTGCAGGCGCTGATCCGGCAGAAGCTCGACGGCCATCTGGGCAAGACCAACATTGAAGGTGAAGCCGCGTACTTCAAGGACGCCGGTCAGTTCGAGCTGCCGTACGGGTACGCGTGGGTGCTGAAGCTGCAAGGGGAGTTGTTGAGCTGGAAGGACGCGGACGCGGAGAAATGGGCGGCGAACCTGGCGCCGCTCGTCACGCTGATGTCCGGACGCCTCGTGCAGTACTTCAAGGACAACCCACGGCCGAACCGGACCGGCGTCCACCCGAACACCGCGCTCGCGATGCATCTCATGCTCGACTACACGGACATCGCAAAGGACGAGCCGTTGCGGACGGCGCTCGAGGAAGCGGCCGCGAAGTACTTCGCGGGCGACACGAACTGCAAGACGGCCGCCGAGCCTGGCGCGAGCGACTTCCTCTCGCCGTGTCTGGCTGAAGCCACGATCATGAGCCGGCTGATGAAGCACGACGCGTTCGTCGTGTGGCTCGACAAGTTCCTGCCGCCGCTGCACTCCGCGGACTTCAAGCCGCTGGCCGAACCGTCCGATCCGGACCTGATGGCGCACCCCGAGCGGCTCGCGACGAAGTCGCACGTGATCGGGCTCGCGTTCATGCGCGCTGAGTCAATGAACCGGATCGCGGCCGCGCTCGGGCCCGGCGATTTGCGTGCCGCGACGCTGCAGCGGCTCTCCGCGATGCACGCCGACATGGGGCTGCGCGCCGAAGCGGCCGCCGGCTACTACGGATCGCACTTCCTCGGCGCGTTCACGATCCTCTACATGCTGTCCGTCACGCCGTGACCGACCGCGCCGGCGGCGCCAGCCACGCTCGATGGGCGCTGGCGTGCTTCGTCGCGCTCGCGGTGTTTCACACCTGGCCGCTCTCGAGCGCGCCGTGGCGGCTGTCGCTCAACCATCACGCCGACGCGCAGCTGAACGCGTGGATCGTCAGCTGGATCGCGCACACGCTGCCCGCCGCGCCCACGCACCTGTTCGACGCCAACATCTTCGCGCCCGAGCCGGCGACGCTGACCTACTCGGAGCCGCTCATCGCGCCGGCGCTGCTCGTGGCGCCCGTGCGATGGCTCGGCGGATCGCCGGTGCTCGCGTTCAATCTGCTCACGATCGCGGGTCTCGCGTTGACCGGCTGGAGCGCGTGGTTCGTGGCGTGGCGATGGACGGGATCGACGCGCGCCGCGCTCGTGGCCGGCGCACTGGCCGCGTTCAACGTGCACACGCTGACGCGGCTCGCGCATCCGGCGGCCACGCACGCGTGGGGCCTGCCGCTGGCGTGGTACTGGGCCGACGCCGCGATCGACCGGCCCGGGCGGCGCACCGCGCTCATGATCGGGCTCGTCGTCGCGGCCGTCGCGGCGACGTCGGTCTATCTCCTGGCGTTCGTCGTGCTCATCATCGCGGTCGTCGCGGTGATGCGCGCGCGAGGTGTCGCGTCGTTCGGGACGATCGGCGCGGGCGTCGCGATCGGCGTCGCGCTGGCGGCGCCGATCCTGCTGCCGTACGTGCGCCTTGGTGCCGGCGGCGCGACCAGGCCGATCGAGATGGTGGCGCAATTCTCGGCGTCACCGGCCGGCTACCTGTCGTCGACGAGTGTGATTGACGCGATCTGGACACGGCGGTTTTTCGCGAACGACGTCAACGTCATGTTCGCGGGCGTCGGCGCGCTGGTGCTCTCCGCGGTCGGGCTCGTGGCCGCCCGACGATTGGAGCCCGTCACGCGCCGGCGTATCGTCGCGCTCGTGATCGTGGCCGTTGCCGGCGTCGTCCTCTCACTCGGGCCATCGACCGCGATCTACAGGTGGCTCTACGCGCTGGTGTGGCCGCTGCGCGGGCTGCGTGCGGCCGCGCGGTTCGGGCACCTGTACCTCGTCACCGTTTCGATGCTGGCGGCGTTCGGCTGGGTGTGGCTCGAACGTCGTGTGCTACCTCGTCCGCGCGTGGCGATCTGGCTCGCCGCCTGCGTCGTGCTTCTCGTGACCGCGGAAGCCTGGCAGGGTCCGGTGCGGACCGTGCCGTTCTCACGCGTGCCCGCGATCTACTCGCTTGTCGCCGACGCGCCTGATCCGGTGCGGCTGGTCGAGGTGCCGTTCTATCCGCCAGAAGCCGTCTTCGAGAACGGCGAGTACGTATTCAACTCGACGGCGCACTGGCGCCCGCTGATGAACGGCTACAGCGGTTACACGCCCGACTCGTACCGCACGCGGGCAGCGGCGTTCTGGTTCTTTCCCGAGGCGTGGGCGATCGACGCGATTCGGCGCGAAGGCGCGACGCACCTGATGGTGCACCTGTCGCGGTTCTCGCCAGAGGAGGCCGCCGAGATCACGCGCGTGCTGCTCGACCGCCGCGATCTCGAGCTCATCGGAAGCGATCCGCTGGGGAATCGGTTGTACAAGGTGAAATGACGCCGGGAGTAGTTTTTACAAATGGCGCGGGTTGCTGGTTACGCCATTTGTAAAAACTACTCCCGGCGTCATTTCTCATCAACAAAATACGACCGGCGCGCCCGGACGGTCAGCGTGTCACTGCGTTTGACCTTCACTTCCAGCGTGTGCAGGCCCTTGCGGTCGACGCCGCGCGGCGTGAAGTGGAGCACGTAGCTCGATCGGAACTCATCCAGCGCGCGGCGGAAGGTGCTCGCCAGATCCGGCGCCGGCTGCCGCACCGGAATCACCAATCCTCCCGTCTCGTCCGCGACCGCCGACAGCACGCGCATCGGCCCGATCTGAAGCGCGGTGTCGACCCGGCCCAGGCCCGGCGGACCAGACAAGCTGAGCGCGGTGTCGGGCGCGACGACCGTGAGCGCGGTGCTGGCGCGCTGGGCGACCGCCTGGAGCGTCACCGGTTCGGTCACGCTGAGGCTGTCGCCGCCGTCGGTGAACAGCACCATCAGCTGCCGCCGATCCGGCGGCGCGGCCGAGACGAGCACCACGCTGATCGTGTCGAGAATCGACGTCCCTCCGCCGGCGGACGCCTCCCGGATGGCCGCGCCGACGGCAGCGGCGTCGCTGGTGAAATCCACCACGCGCTTCACCCGCATGTTGAACGCGACGAGCTTGAGCCGATCGTCCTTGCCGAGGTCCGACATCATCTGGACGATCGCGCGGCGCAGCCGATCGAAGAGCGCGCCCGTGACGCTGTAGCTGACGTCGAGCGCCACCGTGACGTCGATCGGCAGCTTGCCGAAGCTCACGTCGGCGATGTCCTGCGCGACGCCGTTGTCCACCAGCTCGAAGTCCCTTGCAGCGAGCCCCGTCACGACGCGCGCGCCGTTGCGCACCGAGACGTCAACGGTGACGAGATCCGCGTTCGCGCGGAACACGGCTTGCGGATTCGCTGGATCCTGCAGCCGGTGTTCGGCGAGAGTCATCGTCAGCGACGCGAGGACGAGGGCGACGACGGCCAGCGCGCGCGTCATTGCACGAACCCTCGCAGCCGCCCGATCACGGCCGGATAGTAGCGGTAGTCGCCCTGCCAGTAGCTCCACCACGGGTCCGCGGCGTCTCGCGCCGCGGCTTGAATCGCCTCGGACAACGTCTCGGCTTCGCGCCGGTCGCCGTGCGTGTAGAGCGCATTCATGAGCGCCACATTCGCGGACTGCGCGTCGGGGAAGATCGCGCGCGCCGCGCGATAGGCGGCGATCGCTGCGTCCGCCTGGCCGAGGGCCGTCAGAATATGCCCGCGGAACAGCTCGCGGAGGTAACGCAGGCCGGCGTCCGGGGCCCGGCCGGGCGCGGCGTCCAGCAGCGGCAGCGCGTTCGCGTTCTGGCCGAGCCGGTGCAGGTACCACGCTTTGCGAATGCGCCCCTCCGCCGCCGTCGCCGGGTACGCGATGGCCGCGTCGTACGCTTCGCCGACGTCGATCGCGGGAGCTGCTGCCGGACGCGACGACGCACCGACCG
>DATEGZ010000234.1:0-52303 GCA_035279905.1 Vicinamibacterales bacterium | reverse complement strand
GACCCGGCGCGGCTGGTCGCGTCGAGCGAGCGCGCGCGGCGCGGCCTGGGGTGGGCGCCAAAGCTGGCGGCCCTCGATGACATCGTGCGGACCGCGTGGGCCTGGCACGAACGGCACCCCCAGGGGTACTGACATGGACTCGAGATGTCGCGGCTGAAGGGCGTCCTCACCAATCCGTTGCTGTCCGTCGTCATGCCGGTGTTCAACGAGCGGACGACGATCGAAGAGATCATTCCGCGCGTGCTCGCGGTGCCGGTCCGCATCGAGCTGATCGTCGTCGACGACGGGTCGACCGACGGGACGCGCGACCTGCTGACGGGGCTCCAGAAGCAGCACAACTTCAAGCTGATTTTTCAGCCGCAGAACGGCGGCAAGGGCGCGGCGCTGCGCCGGGGTTTCCAGGACGTGACGGGCGATCTCGTCGTGATCCAGGACGCCGATCTCGAGTACTCGCCGGAAGAGCTGCCCGATCTCATCGAGCTCATTTGCAAGGGTCGCGCGGACGTCGTGTACGGATCGCGCTTCCTCGGCCGCCATCGCGTGTTTCTCTTCACGCACTACCTCGGCAACCGGCTGCTCACGTCGATCACCAACGTGCTCTACAACACGATGCTGACCGACATGGAGACCTGCTACAAGGTCATGCGCACCGAGGTGCTGCGATCGTTCAGCCTCGAGGCGAACGGCTTCGGCATCGAGCCCGAGCTCACGGCGAAGATCTTCAAACGGCACTACCGGGTGTACGAGATCCCGATTTCCTACGACGGGCGCGGCTACGAGGAAGGCAAGAAGATCACGTGGCGCGACGGCGTCGTGGCCTTGTGGGTGTTGCTCAAATTCCGGTTCACTGAGTGAACGAGTTCAAGCGGCTTCTTCGCTACGCGGCGCCGTACCGGGGCCGGCTCGTGGTCGCGCTCCTTGCGATGGTGCTGTACGCGGCGGGCTCGGTCGCCCTCGCCAAGCTCATCAAGCCCATCTTCGATCAGGTCCTGGTCCGGCAGGAGGACGTGTTCCTCGTCAGCGTCCTCATCCTCGCGGCGTACTTCGTGAAGGGGATCGGCGCGTACGTCTCCGGCTACGTCATGACGGACGTCGGCCAGCGCGTCGTTCGGGATCTTCGCAACCAGCTCTTCGGCCACATCCTCGGGCAGTCGACCGCGTTCTTCTCGCGGCGGACGTCGGGCCAGCTGATCTCGCGGATCACGAACGACGTGAACCAGATTCAGCAGGCGGTCTCCGAAACCATCGCCGACCTGATTCGCGAGTCGATTACCGTGGTCGGCTACGCCGGTTACCTCTTCGTCACCGACTGGCGCCTGGCGCTCGTCTGCATGACGGCCGCGCCGCTGGTCGTCTACCCGCTCGTGCGACTGGGGCAGCGCGTGCGCCGGACGACGCGGCGCGGGCAGGAAGAGCTCGAGCACGTCACGCACCTGGCCGCCGAAGGGTTCACGGGGCATCGCATCGTGAAGGCGTTCGGCGCCGAGGCGCGTGAGACGTCGCGCTTCAGCCGCGCGTCGGAGCTGCTGTACCGCACGAACATGAAGATCACGAGCGCGCTGTCGGCGCTGCCGCCGTTGATGGAGTTCATCGGCGGCGTCGCGGCGGTGGCCGCGCTGTGGTACGGCTCGCGCGAAATTGCGCTCAAGCAGATCACGCCCGGCGACTTCACGAGCTTCCTGGCCGCGGCGTTCCTGATGTACGGCCCGGTGAAGAAGCTGAGCCGCGTGAACGCGGGGCTGCAGCAGGCGATTGCGGCCGCACACCGCATCTTCGAGATGCTCGACACGCACTCCGAGGTGCGCGAGAAGCCCGACGCGCCGGCGCTCGCGCGCCACCGCGATCGCGTGGAATTCCGTCACGTGAGCTTCGCCTACGACGACGCCCCGAGCCGGCCGGTGCTCGACGATGTGAGCTTTTCGGTGAGGGCGGGGCAGATGATCGCGCTGGTCGGGCTGAGCGGCGCCGGCAAGACGTCGCTCGTGAACCTGATTCCGCGCTTCTACGACGTCACCGCCGGCGAGATCCTGATTGACGGCATTGATATCAGGAACGTCACGCTGCGGTCGCTGCGCGACCAGATCGCGCTCGTGACGCAGGAGACCGTGCTCTTCGACGACACGATTGCCTCGAACATCGCGTACGGCGCGCCGAACGCGCCGCGCGAGGACATCGAGGCCGCGGCGAGAGCCGCGCACGCGCACGAGTTCATCGCGGAGACGGCCGGCGGCTACGAGGCCCGCATTGGCGAGCGCGGCCAGCGGCTGTCGGGCGGCCAGCGCCAGCGGCTGGCAATCGCCCGCGCCATCCTCAAGAACTGTCCGTTGCTGATCCTCGACGAGGCGACGTCGTCGCTCGACGCCGAGTCCGAGCTGCTGGTGCAGGACGCGCTCGCCAACCTGATGCGCAATCGCACGACGTTCGTCATCGCGCACCGGCTGTCGACGGTCCGGCGCGCAGATATGATCGTTGCGCTCGACGAGGGCCGCATCGCCGAGATCGGCACGCACGACGAGCTGGTGGCGCGGCCGGGTGGGGTCTACGCGAAGCTCTACGCGCTGCAGGCCTTTGACGACCGTGCCGGAGCGCTCGCCGACGCCGTCACTGAACGCGGGGCGGAGTTGGCCGCGGAAAACAGGGAGCCATCGTGATTCGTTCGATGACTGGATTTGCCTCGATCGGCCGCGAAGACGGCGGGCAGCGCGTGAACGTGACGGCGAAGTCGGTCAACCACCGGTTTCTCGACGTGCAAGTGAAGGCGCCGTCGATCCTCGGCGCGATTGAAGGCCGGCTGCGCAGCCAGGCGCAGCAGCGGCTGGCGCGCGGACGCGTGGAGCTGACGATCGGCCTCGAGTTCACGGTGCCGCCGGCGCGCGAAGTCACGCTCGACGAGACGTTGCTCGCCCGCGTCTCCGAAGCGATGGAGGTCGCGCGGGCGAAGGGCCTCGTGACCGGCGGGCTGACCGCGTCGGACGCGCTGCGCATCCCGCAGATCCTCGACATCCGATCGCGGAGCGAGGCGAGCGCGCCGGTGCTGTCCGAGGAAGCGAACGCGCTCGTGGAGCGCGCGGTCGCCGACGCGATGGACGCGCTCGTGATCATGCGCGAGACGGAAGGCCGCTTCCTCGCGGCCGATCTCGACGCGCGCATCAAGACCCTCAGCGACTTCGTCGCCCAGCTCGAGCGCCTCGCGCAGGACGGCCAGGCGCAGCTCGACGCGCGGTTGCGCGAGCGGCTCGCGGACCTGCCGCCGGACCTCGCCGGCGATCCGGCGGCGATCGCGCAGGAAGTGGTCCGGTTCGTCGCCCGATCGGACGTGGACGAGGAGATCGTCCGGCTGCGCGGCCACGTCGAGCACTGGCGCGCGCTGTCGGACGGGCTGGAGCCCTGCGGCCGCAAGCTCGACTTCCTCGTCCAGGAAATGAATCGCGAGATCAACACCATCGGGTCGAAGGCCGAAGGGCTGCGCGCGACGGAGGTCGTGATCGCGGCGAAGGCCGAGCTCGAGCGGATCCGCGAGCAGGTCCAGAATGTCGAGTAGCGTGCCCGGCCAGCGCGGCCTCCTCTTCGTCGTCTCGGCGCCCTCGGGCACCGGCAAAACGACGGTTGTCGAGCGGCTGGTGGAGGTGTGCCCCCGGTTGGAGCAATCGCGGTCCTACACGTCGCGGGCGCGGCGGGCGGGGGAGACCGACGGGGTCGACTATAATTTCATTAGCCGCCCGGAGTTCGAGGGCATGGTCGCCCGCGGCGAGTTTCTCGAGTGGGCCGACGTCTTCGGTAACCTGTACGGGACGAATCGAGGGCAGACGGAGGCGCGGCTGGCGGCCGGGCTCGACGTCGTCCTCGTGATCGACGTGCAGGGCGCCCGTCAAGTGCGACAGCGGATGCAGGACGCGGTGGCGGTGTTCGTGCTGCCGCCGTCGTTCGAGGCGCTCGAGCGGCGCCTGCGCGGGCGCAGCCAGGATTCGAGCGGCGCGATCGCGCGGCGGCTCGAGACCGCCCGCTCCGAGGTCGCGGCGGTCCGTGAGTACGACTACGTCGTCGTCAACGACGAGCTCGAGCGGTGCGTAAACGAGATCTGCGCGATCGTGACGGCCGAACGCGCGCGGCGGGAACGCCGTCTGGGCGACATCGTGCCGGTCGTGAAAACTTTTGAGGAGCCGAACTGACATGAGTGAAAATCCGCGGCCGACCCCGAGGCCAAAGAACGCATTTGAAACCGTGACCGTGGCGGCGCACCGCGCGCGCCAGCTGCTCGAGGGCTGCACGCCGAAGGTCGAGGGATCGCCGAAGCTCGCGCGGCGCGCGCTGCAGGAAGTCTCGCGCGGCGCCGTCACCCGCGCGGCCGCGACGACCAAGGACTAGCCATGGCCCGCGTCGGCCTCGGCGTCACCGGCGGGATCGGCGCGTACAAAGCCGTCGAAGTCGTCCGGCTGCTGCAGAAGCGCGGCCACGACGTCCACGCGGTGATGACGCGATCGGCGCGCCGGTTCGTCGGGCCGCTGACGTTCGAAGCCATCACGCGGCATCCCGTCATCACCAGCCAGTTCGCGCCGGGCCTCAACGCCGACATCGAGCACATCGCGCTCGCGTCGAGCGTCGATCTGCTCGTCATCGCGCCGGCGACGGCCAACGTCATCGGCAAGATGGCGAACGGCATCGCCGACGACTTCCTCACGGCGCTGATTCTGGCGACCACGGCTCCCGTGCTCGTTGCGCCGGCGATGAACACGAACATGTGGGAGCACCCCGCGGTGCGCGCCAACGTCGATCGACTCGGCGCGCGCGGCGTGAACTTCGTCGATCCCGGCGAGGGATACCTGGCGTGCGGATGGGTCGGGCGCGGCCGCCTGGCGGAGCCGGAGGCCATCGTCGAGGCCGCCGAACGTTTGCTCTCACGGCGTACGTCGCTCGCCGGACGCACGGTGCTCGTGACCGCGGGCCCGACCGTCGAAGATCTCGATCCCGTGCGCTTCGTCGGCAATCGATCGAGCGGGCGCATGGGCTTTGCGATCGCGCGTGAAGCGCACAATCGCGGCGCGCGCGTCATCCTGATTGCCGGTCCCACTCACGTCGAGCCGCCGCCTGCGGCGGAGCTGGTCCGCGTGCGGAGCGCCGCCGACATGCACGCCGCGGTGATGGCGAAGATCGATCACGCCGACGCCGTCGTCATGGCCGCGGCCGTGGCGGACTACACGCCGGCAGGCGGCGCGGCCGCCCAGAAGATCGAAAAAGGCGGCCCGATGACGATCGCGCTCGAGCGCACGGTTGATATTCTGGCCGCGCTCGGAGCGCGGCGGGGCAGTGCCGCGCGACCGGTGCTGGTCGGGTTCTCCGCGGCGACCGGTGATCCCACCGCGACCGCTCGGAAGAAGCTCGAAGCCAAATTCGTCGATCTCATCGTCGCCAACGACGTCACCGCGCCCGGCGCCGGCTTCGACGTCGACACCAATCAGGTCGTGCTCGTCACGCACGAGGCGGAGGATCGCCTCCCGCTGATGTCCAAGACCGCTGTTGCGTCGGTCGTCATCGACCGCGTCGAGCGGCTCCTGGCCGCGTCGCCGGCGCTCTCGGCGTCGCGATGAGCCGTCAGGAGATCGCCGCCCATCTGCAGTTCCTGCGCGACCTGGGTGTGACCGGGGTGTCGCGCGATCCTGCCTGGCGGGAGCGTGAGGGCGATCCGGCGGTCGAGCCGGCGGCCCAGAGCGCACCAGGCCCCGGGCCCGAGGCCCAAGGCCCCAGGGAGAGCATCGAGCCTGCTGCCGACGGTGCGCTCGCGAGCTTTGCCACACTCGACGCCCTGCGCGCGCACATCGGACCCGCCTGCACGCGCTGCAAACTCTGCAAGCAGGGCCGCAGCCAGGTCGTCTTCGGCGTCGGCAACCCGAAGGCCGAGCTGATGTTCGTGGGCGAGGCGCCGGGCGCCGACGAGGATCGCCTCGGCGAGCCGTTCGTCGGACGCGCGGGGCAGTTGCTCACGAAAATCATCGAGACGATGTTCGATTGCAAGCGCTCGGACGTGTACATCGCAAACGTCATCAAGTGCCGGCCGCCGGAGAACCGGAATCCGGAGCCCGACGAGATCGCGGTGTGCGAGCCGTTCCTCAATCGCCAGATCGAGCTCATCGGTCCGCGCGTGATCGTCGCGCTCGGCACGTTTGCCGCCAAGGCGCTGCTCAAGACGGAGACGCCGATCTCGCGGCTGCGCGGCCGGGTGCACGACTTCCGCGGCGGCATCAAGCTCGTCGCCACGTTCCATCCCGCCTTCCTCTTGCGGAGCCCGGACCGCAAGCGCGACGTGTGGGAAGACATGAAGAAAGTGCGTGCCCTCCTCGACGATCGCGGCTGACGAGATCATCCAGGTTGCCGTGCCGGTGCCAGGGCTCGGACTGCTGAGCTACCGCGCGCCGGCCCCGGTGCCGCCCAAGGGCGCGCGCGTCACCGTGCCGCTCGGCACGCGCACCGTGACCGGCGTCGTCGTCAGCCACCACGCGACCATGCCGCCGGGCGGTACGTTGCGGGCGATCGGGTCGGTCGTCGACGCGGCGCCGTTTCTGCCGCCGAACGTCGTCGATCTGGCCGTGTGGGTAGGCGACTACTACGCGTCCGGGCCGGGCGAGGCGATGGCCGTGGCGATGCCGCCGTCAGCGCGCGAAGGCAAGGCCGCGTTTCGCACCGAGAAGGTCGCCGAGGCCGTGCCGGACGCGGCTGACAGCCAGCCGGGGCTGCGCGGTCCGAAGCAGCGCGAAGCGCTCGCGTTGCTGCGTGCGAAGGCAGAAGGACTCACGCTCTCGGAGCTCCTCCGCCTGGGTGTCGGGACGGGCACCGTGCGGTCGCTCGCGACGCTCGGCGTCGTGCGCCTGCGCGATGCCGTCGTCGAGCGCGATCCGTTTGCCGCGGACGAGACGACGGGTGAGGGCGGCCACTGGACGCTCGGCGAGACCCCGGCCCGCGCGCACACGCTCACGCCCGAACAGGCCTCGGCGTTTCGACATCTGGAAGAAGCCGCGGCAGCCAGACTCTTTCGCACGATCCTCCTGCACGGCGTCACGGGCAGCGGCAAGACCGAGTTGTATCTGCGCCTCGCGGCGCACGTCATCGCGTCCGGCCGGCGCGTGCTCGTGATGGTGCCGGAGATCGCGCTCACGCCGGCGGCGACCGGCGTGTTCCGCGCGCACTTCGGCGGCCGCGTGGCGATCCAGCACAGCGCGCTCTCAGCGGGCGAGCGGCACGATCAGTGGCAGCGCATCCGGCGCGGCGACATCGACGTCGTCGTCGGCACGCGGTCGGCGGTGTTCACGCCCCTCGAAGGCATCGGCCTGATCGTCGTCGACGAAGAACACGACTCGTCGTACAAGCAGGACGAGCTGCCGCGGTACCACGGACGGGACGTCGCGGTCGTGCGCGGGCGGATGGAGCAGGCGCTCGTGCTGCTCGGCAGCGCGACGCCGTCGCTCGAGTCGGCGGCCAACGCGCAGGCGGGCCGCTACGATCTCGTGAAGCTCACCAAACGCGTGCTCAATCGTCCGCTGGCGACGGTCAAGATCGTCGACATGCGCAAGGAATACGCGGCCGGCGGGCCGGACGTCACGATCAGCGCGCCGCTCAAGACAGCGATTGCGGATCGACTCGCGAAGCGCGAGCAGGTCCTGGTGCTCCTCAATCGGCGCGGCTTTGCGACGGTCATCTTCTGCCGGCAGTGCGGCGCGTCGATGGAGTGCCCGCACTGCAGCGTGGTGCTGACGTTCCACCGCGCCGCCCGGCGGGTGCGCTGCCACTACTGCAATTACTCATCTGCGGTGCCGCGCAAGTGCGGGGCGTGCGGCGGCGAGTACCTCGAGCAGTCGGGCATCGGCACCGAGCGTCTCGAAGCCGACGTGCGCGCGGCGTTTTCGGGCGCGCGGGTGGCCCGCGTGGACCGCGACACCGTTCGACGCAAGGGCGCGATCGCGCGCGTGCTCCGCGAGGTTGCCGCCGGCGCCATCGACATCGTCGTGGGCACGCAGATGATCGCGAAGGGCCACGATTTTCCAGCCGTCACGCTCGTCGGTGTCGTCTCCGCCGACGTCGGCCTCGGGCTCGCGGACTTTCGCGCGTCCGAACGGACGTTCCAGCTGCTCACGCAGGTCGTCGGGCGCGCGGGACGCGGCACGACGCCCGGCGAGGCGATCGTTCAGACGCTCTATCCGGACCACTACAGCATTCGCGCGGCCGCGGATCAGGACTACGCGGCGTTCTTCGCGCGCGAGATGGAGTTCCGCGAGAAGCTGCACTATCCGCCGGCGATCGCGCTCATCAACGTCGTCGTGCGCGGCGCCACGCTCGACCGCGCGCTCACCGACGCCGGCGAGCTCGCGAAGTACGTCCGCCACCACGGCCCGCACGGCCGCGTGCTCGGCCCCGCGCCCGCCGCGCTCTCGAAAATCAAAGACGAGTTTCGCGCGCAGTTCTTCATCAAGGGCACGCATCGGAAAGCCATGCGCGAGGCGATCGTCGCCGCGCTCGAAGCGCGGCCGGAACTGAAGAGACGGACCGTCGTGGACGTGGATCCGATGTCGGTCATCTGAGGGTTGGCGTACACTCGTCTGACACCCTCATGCCGGCTTATCGCGCCTTCGCCGCCGGAGCGCTCGCTGTAGGCGCTGCCGCCACACTCTATTCACAGGATCCGCAGCAGCCGGCCCGCCAGGTCTTCCGTGCCGGCGCGAACTTCGTCGCCGTCGACGCCTACCCGACGCGCGACGGCAAGATCGTCCCGGATCTGACGCGCGACGACTTCCAGGTCTTCGAGGACGGCAAGCCGCAATCCATCGAGCAGTTCGAGTTCGTGCGCGGCATGCCCGACGGGCCCGATGCGGAGCCGCGGCCGACACGGCTCGAGGCGGCCGAGCGGCTCGCCGGCGACGCGCGGCGCCGCGTGTTCGTCGTCTATCTGACGGGCTACCACGCGTCGGTCGAGGGCGCCGCGAACACGCAGAAGGCCACCACCGCGTTTTTCAACCAGTCCGTCAGCACGTCGGACCTGTTCGGCGTGCTGCGGCTGTACGACGACGTCCGGGACGTGATGCTTGGCGAGCGGCCCGACGTGCTTACTGACGAAGCCAACGGCTACTGGGACTGGTCATCGATCCC
Organism: Vicinamibacterales bacterium; assembly: GCA_035279905.1. Lineage (GTDB taxonomy): Bacteria > Acidobacteriota > Vicinamibacteria > Vicinamibacterales > SCN-69-37 > DATEGZ01. The sequence continues at coordinate 43,171 of DATEGZ010000234.1, read as the reverse complement.
ACACCCGAAAGGCTGGCCGAGGCTGGCCGCTGAAGAGCCCGCCTTCAACTGCATCATGCAGATGAAACTGCTGACGCCGGACGACGTCGAGCGCGTTGCCGATCAGTGGCGCACCAAGCGGATCCTCGCGTCGCTCGAGGAGCTCGTCGTCCGTCTGGCGTCGATGCGCGAGGCTCGCTCAAATGTTCTCGTCTTTGCTGGTGCGCTGCCGCTACCAGGGCACGCGGCCGAGGGCCTCAGGGATCCGGGGGCGGCGCGAACGGTGGCGCCGCAGACGAGCTCTGAGTGCACGAGCGAGCTCGCCGGCATCACTGCGGCGTCCCTTGCGAACAAGGTCGACAACATCCTGACGACAGCCCAGCGTGGCAACGTGTCGATCTCCTTCGTGGACCCAGCGGGTCTCTCGATCTTCGACGATGACATCTCGAAGCCGGAGGCACGCGCGAAGACCCTATCTAAGTCACTCGCGCCGTTCGAGAATGTGAAGACGTTCGCGCTGATGACCGGCGGCACGGCGATCATCGCCGCAACCGAGATTGGTCCGGCGCTCATCAAGATCGCGGACGGGCAGACGGGGCACTACGAGCTGGGCTATTACTCCTCGAACAACAAGTTCGACGGCAAGTTCCGATCGATCGACGTCAAGGTGAAGACGCCGGGTGTGAGCGTGCTCGCGCGGAAGGGCTATCAAGCGCCGACCGCGGCGATGTTCAAAGCCAGTCAGGAGGCTGCGGCGCGCGCGGGACAGCCGCCGCCCGCGCCGTCGGCCGTCCAATTTGCGCTCGCCGAGCTGCAGCGCGTCAATCCCGAGGCCAACATCTACAACGTGGCTGCGCGCCGCGGCGATCACGTCGTGGTGGTCGCGGAAATCTCCAGCGCGCAAGTCGAGCTTGGACGCTGGAACGACGGCGCGGGCGTGGAGATCCAGATCAACGCACCGGGACGCACGCCGGCCGGCACCGGCCATGGTGAAATCGCACGCGGCGCGCGCTCGGCGCTGGTCGACGTGCCGCTCGAAGAGAAATACGGGCCGTGGACGGCGTCAGTGCGCGTCAAGAGCGGTGATCGCGAGCTCGTCGATCGCATCGACGTGCCCTTCATCGCCGGCAAGCTGCTCGGCGATCCGCTGGTGTTCCGCGCGTCCACGCTGCCGAACTCGACAACGAAGCCCGTCGCGGACTTCGCGTTCCGCCGCACGGAACGGATCCACGTCGAGTGGGCGGTGCTGACGCCGCTCGATCAGCGTCAGGCGCGCCTCCTCGACGCCCGCGGCCAGCCGCTGCCCGTCAACGCCAGCGCGACCGAACTGCAAACCGGCGGCGCGACCGTGCTCGCCGCCGACATCGCGCTCACGCCGCTCGCGCCAGGCGACTACGTCGTCGAAGTCAACGTTGGTGCGGGCGCGGCGAGCGAGACGAAGCTCGTCGCCTTCAGGGTTGTTCGGTAACTTATTTTCCGAAGAACGTTTGTATCGGCACCGGCGTAAAACACAGCACGAAGATCACGAACGCGCACAGCGCGACGAGTCTTCTCACGCCATCGAGCGGCGTGTCTTCATCCCGGATGCGAGGATGGCGGATCCCCAGGAAGAACGCCATGACGAGCATCATCACGGTCACCGAGATCCAGCTCATCGATCGCAGTGTCAGCAGCATCGCGACGCCGACCGTCGCGATCGAGACGTAGGACGATCGCCGCCCGAGCAACGAGTAGACGATGTGGCCGCCGTCGAGCTGGCCGAACGGCATGAGGTTGAGCGCCGTCGCCAGCATGCCCCACCACGCCGCGAAGCCCATCGGGTGCAGGAACACTTCCGAGCCCTCGGGAATCGCGCCGAAGTGCATCCACGCGAACGCCTTGAAGAGCAGCGGCTCACCGAACTCGAGCACGTCCGGGCCGTGCGCGACGGGGGCCACCGTCGAGAGCGTGACGCCCCAATACAGAAACGGCAGCAGCATCACGAAGCCCGCGATCGGTCCCGCGACGCCGATGTCGAACAGCGCGCGCTTGGACGGAAACGCTTCCTTGATGCGGATCACCGCGCCGAGCGTGCCGGTCGGCGGCAGCGGCAGCGGCAGGTAGTAGGGCAGCGTCGCGTCCACCTTGTGAATGCGGCACGCCACGTAGTGCCCGAACTCGTGCGCGCTCAGGATGATCAGGAGCGGCACGGAGAACATCAGCCCGCTGAGGATCACGACCGGGGTGACGAACAGCGAGAACGGATTCGGCCCTGCCTGCACCGCGCCGCCCAGCCACAGGTAGAGATACTCGAGGACCGGGTTGAACGTCGTCGTAAACAGCGTCAGCAGGAAGAGCGCGATGTGCAGCCGGTAGTTGTGCTGGAAGCGCAGGCGCTCGGGCGGCGGCCCGATGGGCAGCCAGAGGCCTTCCAGCGGGTGCGCAGCGTCTTCGACGGGGACGACCTCGACCGGGGGCTGGGGCGAAGGGGGCTGTTGTTCCGAACTCACTCCGTGGGCTCGCCGATGTTCTGCAGTTCCTTCCCGGGCTTGAACCGGATCGTCCGGCCGGGCGGAATCTTCACTTCCTTGCCCGTGCGAGGGTTGCGGCCGATGCCGCGCTTGCGGGGTTTGACCTGAAACACGCCGAATCCGCGCAGCTCGATCCGCTCGCCCTTCATCATCGACGTGCGCATCGCGTCGAAGACGGCGTCGACGGCCACCTCAGCCTTGACTTTGGTGATCTCGGCGAGGCGCGACACCTCATTGACGATGTCGACTTTGATCATGAACTTAGCGGCCCGGCAGTGCCTGTAAGTGACAATAAGGAAATGCACTTAGGGTGTCAAGTGCCGGTCTAAATGATCGCGGCCGGGGCCGGGTTCCGGGCCCTGGCTTCGGGATAGACTCGTTCTCGTGGCCGCACGCGAACGAGGGCCGGCGGTGGTGCTGGTCGGGCGGCCCAACGTCGGAAAATCCACGCTCTTCAACCGCATCACAGGCAAGCGCCGGTCGATCGTGGCGCCGGTCGCAGGCACCACGCGGGATGTCCTCGCGTCGCCGGCAGCCTGGGGTGACCACGCCTTCACGCTCGTCGACACCGGCGGTCTGTTTGGCGCCACGACCGACCCCCTCCACAAGCTCGTCGTCCAGCACGGACTCAAGGCTCTGGACGACGCGGACCTCATTGTGTTCGTCCTGGATTCGCGGGAAGGGCTCGTGCCGGGCGACGAGGAGATCGCGCAGCGTCTCCGAGTGCTCGGCCGGCCCGTCGTGCTGGCCATCAACAAGACGGACGACAAACGTGGCCGCAGCCGGGCGATGGAGTTCTACCGGATGGGCTTCGAGCCCGCGCTCGAGGTGTCGGCCGAGCACGGCGACGGCGTCTACGAGCTGCTCGACGAGATCGTCGCGCGGTTGCCGGCGCGCAAGCCGTCGGCGGACGCGCCCGAGCCGGAAGTCGCGGTCGCGATCGTGGGCCGGCCGAACGTGGGGAAGTCGTCGCTCGTCAACCGCCTCGTGCGGGAAGAGCGGGTGATGGTGAGCGAGATGCCCGGGACGACGCGCGACACGGTGGACGTCCTGCTCCAGTGGCACAAGCAGCGCTTCCGTATCGTCGACACCGCCGGAATGCGCCGGCCGGGGAAGGTCTCGGGCGGCGGCGAGGTCGAAGCCGTAAGCGTCGTCATGGCCAAGCGCGCGATCGAGCGGGCGGACGTCGTCGTGCTCGTCGTCGACGCGACCGAGGGCGCCGGGGACCGCGAAGGGGCGATTGCCGGCGAGGCCGAACAAGCCGGCTGCGGCATCGTCATCGCGGTGAACAAGTGGGATCTGGTCAAGGGCCGCGGGCAGGACTGGGTCAAGGAGTTCGACGATCACCTGCGGTTTCAGCTCAAGTTCCTGGAGTACGTGCCGCTGGTGCACCTGTCGGCGCTCACCGGCGACCGGACGCCAAAGCTGCTCGAGACGGTCGATCGCGTGGCGACGGCCCGGCAGCGGCGGGTGCCGACGGCGGAGCTCAATCGGTTTCTCGAGGCGGTGACGGCCACCCATCCGCCGGCGAGCAAGACGCGCCGCGAGGTGCGGATTCTCTACGGCGCGCAGACGGGTACAGCGCCGCCCGCGTTCGTGCTCTTCACGAACGTCGCGACGGAGCTGCACTTCTCGTACGAGCGGTTCCTCGTCAACCGGCTGCGGGAGTCGTTCGGCTTCGAGGGGTGCCCGATTCGTCTGTCGGTCCGGCGGCGCGCGGGGCGGGGACCGAAGCGTTCAGGCCCCAGGCGGAAGGCTTCAGGCCCCAGGGAAAGGCCGTAAGTCGCAGGCGGATCACGTTATACTCAACAAGCCACACGGATGATGCCCGCGACGATTCCGAATCGGCCGGTGTTTCGCTCCCAGGAAGTGTGCGAGATCGCCGAAGTGCAGCCGTATGTGCTGCGCAGCTGGGAAGCGGAGTTTCCGGATCTCGGCGTCGCGAAAACGGCGGCCGGCCCGCGCGTGTATCGTCGTGGCGACGTCGAGCGCGTGCTGCGTCTCAAGCATCTGTTGTTTGTCGACGGCCTGACGCTCGCCGGCGCGCGCAAGCGGCTGAGCGAGGAAGGGCAGGCGCCGGCCGAGGACACGATCAGCGACGCGGACGTCGCGGCGATGCTCGACGAGCACACGCGCGACGGGTTGCGCGACGTCAAGCGTGGCCTGCAGTGGATTCTGGGCGTGCTCTCGGGCCACGGTGTCACGCCCGAGGATCGCGTCCTCATGTCCGGACCGCCCCCAGCGCGTTCGGCGGCGAAGAAGGCGGCCGCGCCTTCGCGCAACGGCGCTCACGGCAAAGCCGCGAAGAAGAGCGCCCGCAAGAGCAAGAGACGATAGCCTCACCAGCGTCGGGATGTAGCGCAGTCTGGTAGCGCACTTGACTGGGGGTCAAGGGGTCCCGGGTTCAAATCCCGGCATCCCGACCATTTTTCCCTTCGAAAACGAAAGACTCAGAAAAACCTCGGCAATCCGTCAAGGTCCGCCGTCTCCTTCCTCGTCATATGTGCTCAAGGCAACGCACACCACGAGGGCTGGACATGCATCCTCTTGCCTCGGCAGTTGTGTTCGCGTCGATTGTGGCGCTGTTCGGCTGGCTCCTCTGGCGCTTCGCCCGGTCGAGGAGCTGGCTTGACTTGCTGCTGGGGTTGGCCGGCCTGGTGGCGTACGTCGTGTTGCTGAATCGGTTGTTTGGATTTCCGCAGCCGTCAGCCGCCATCGCGAAAGCCGGAGACTCAGATCGGTTTCTTCCCCTGACGGCCGCGATGTTCACAACCATGATCCTCGGCATGGCGGCCGAGTACCTCTATCAGTTTCTCGATACGCCCAGGCGGAAACGACGGTTCGATCTCGGGTCGCTGCTGAAGCCGATGATTGTGTCGCCGCTTGTCTTCATGCCGCTCGCGTCATCGCTGCAGACCTCGTTTGACCACGCCAACGTTGATTTCGTTGGTCTCGATGGACCTCGGTTGATGGTCTTCCTCGTCGCCTTCGAGAACGGTTTCCTGTGGCGCGGGTACTTCAGCCGAAAACTCGCCGAGTCGTCGAAAGCGCCGGGAGGCACGCCATGAAGAAAGCCGCAATTTGCCTACTCGTGATCCTGGCCGTCCTGCGGTCGTCGGCGGCACAACTCCCGAATGGCGTCACGTCGAGGGTCGTCTCCGACGGCGTCGTCCTCTTTCAGCGCTCGACGGCGCCACAGCCGGTGCCCGGTTTCTTCGCGCAGTGGTTCGACCTCTTTGGTTTCAGGGCCGATGCGCGGGCGGCCTTGCCGTTTGGACGGAGCGTCGCACTCCTCGTTGGGATCGGTCACTACAAGAACATCTCGCCTTCGTTCGCCTACATTCAGAGCGATGTGACGCACATGCGGGACTATTTGTTGTCCGTCGGCGGGTTCGACGATGTGTATGTCATGAGCGAGGCCGTCAAGCCCACGGCGGTGGATTCCTTCATGCAGGATTTTCTGGCGCGGCAACTGGGGAAGGAAGATCGGCTCCTGTTCTATTTCTCGGGCCATGGTGCGGACAACAACGGATTCCCATTCTTGCAGTTTCAGGATGCGAAGCCGGGCGTGTTCACACAGGACGTGCTCCGGGTGGATCAGTACGAGATTTGGAGCAAGGCCATTGGCGCGAAGCATGTGCTGTTCCTGTTCGATGCCTGCTACGCCGGGCTCGCGCAGAAAAAAGATGGATCGGAAGAATTGCGCGCCTCCGTCGCCGAGCTCAGTGGAAACGGGAGCCGAACCGTCGTGACCGCCGGGACGGCCCAGCAGAGAGCGTGGGTCGAGTCGGTCAGCGAGCAGGAGCAGTCGAGCGTGTTCACGGCGGCGCTCCTCGACGCGCTTCGGAGCGGGGCGGCGGACAAGTGGAACCGGGGCTTCGTGACGATAGATCAGGCGGTCGATGATGCGGCGGTTCGCGTGTCTGACCGGCTCAGGAAACTCGCGCCTGGCGAGCACCAGATGCCGAGCCCGACGCATCCAGATCCAGCGCTTCGGGGAACCTTCGTCTTCTTGAATCCCAAGGCCAAGAATCCTGGTGTGCCGACCGGTGACAGTTCGTTCATGGGCAAGCTGATTCCGAAAGATGCGTCCAGCGCCGATGGGTACGCGGCCCTCATCGACAAGCAAATGGAAATGAAATATTGGGACGCGATCGTTGATTCAAAAGATCCGAAAGATTTCCTGATCTTTTGTCAGCAATTTCCCGCCGGCCAGTTGTGCCCGGCGGCGCGACGCAAGGCCCAGAGCCTGCAGCCGTCGCCGGCCAATGGCGCCGCGCCAAATTCAGGCCCGGTCAAACCGGGCGAGATCATCACTGCCGCGGATCGAGGCTCGCGTGAGGCCAAGAACGAATTGGGACGGATGTACGAGTCCGGCACCAATGGTGTCGCGATCGACACGCAGCGGGCGATCGCCGCATTCGAGGAGGCCGTGAGACTAGGGGATGGGGATGCGGCCTTTCACCTGGCCGCAATGTATCAGCAGGGCCGCAAGGGACTCCTGCCCGATGGCAAGCGAGCGGCGGCGTGGTACCAAACCGCCGCGGACCTTGGGGACGCGAGAGGCCTTTCTGGCCTCGGATACATGTACCAGTATGGCCGTGGAGTTGAAAAGAACCTGACCCTCGCTGTTCGCCTCTATCAAGAGGCTGCCGGCAAGAACGACATCCGCGGTGTCTCTGGCCTTGCATTCATGTATGAACGGGGTGACGGAGGACTGCCCAAGGATCCGGCCAAAGCCGCCGAACTCTACCAACGCGCGGTTGACGCGGGCGATGCGCGCGCGATGAACAATCTGGGGGCGGCCTACAGCCGGGGCGGTCTTGGATTTCCGAAGGATGATGCAAAGGCCGCCGAACTTTACAAGCGTGCCGTGGACCTCGGGCATCCAAGGGCGATGGCGAATCTCGGCGTCATGTACAGAGATGGTTCGGGAGGCCTCCCGAAAGACCCGAAACTCGCGCTGGAGCTTTTCCAAAATTCGGCGGATCTGAATGATGAGAGCGGCTTATTCCACTTGGGCTGGGCCTACGACCACGGGTTAGGGCCGTTGGAGCCTTCGCCCGAGAAATCGGTAGAACTCTACGAGCGTGCTGCCGACTTGGGACTCGCGATCGCTTCGAACAATCTGGGTGGTCTCTACGAGCAGGGCAGGGGCGCTCCAAAGGACTTGCAGAAGGCTGTCCTGCTGTATCAGCGGGCCGTGAACGCCGGCAGCGAGTACGCGAAAGTCAACTTGGGTCGAATGTACGAAAATGGCCTGGGCGGACTTTCGAAGGATCAAAAGAAGGCCATAGAACTGTACCAGGCAGCAGCGAAGTCAGACGACTCGGCGGCCGCCACCTATGCGAATCAGCAACTCACACGGCTTGGAGTCAAGAAGAACTGACTCAAGCTTGTGGACGGCTACACGGCCGATCGGACGTACACTGGGGTTCGCCGCGGCCTTCGCGGCGCAATCAGGAAGGTAGTGCAGTGCAGAACGTTTACATCTCGCCGGGCAAGGCCCTCTGCCGATTCTGCGGCGAGCAGGTCTCGATGAACGCGCTCTCAACGCACATCGCGCAGAAGCACGCGCGGCCGAAGCAGAAGAACACGGCGCCCAAGCTCGTGCGCAAACCCGCAGCTCCCGCGAAAGGCCCGGCGAAGTAGACCACTACCAGACGTGCACGCGAGCGCTCGGCTCGAGGTACAAGCGCTGCCCGGGCACGACGCCGAACGCGTCGTACCACGCGTCGAGGTTGCGCACGGTGTTGAACCGGTACCGCTCCGGCGCGTGATCGGTCGCGAGCTGCGCGCGCATCGCCGTGTCGTTGAGCGTCGCGCGGAAGGCCTGCGCGAACGCGATGAAGAACTCACGGTCCTGTTGATGGACGTAGGCGGCGTCGGAGACTTTGGCGCCGAGAGACTTCCGGTACGCTTCGAACGCAGCCGTGAGGCCAGCCAGGTCGGCCACGTTCTCCGTCCGCGTGAGTCGCCCGTTCACGCGCGCGCCGGGCAGCGGTTCATATTCGGAAAACTGCCGGACGATAGGCTCGGCGGCGGCCTCGAATCTCGCCGAGTCCTCGGCCGTCCACCAGCGGTCCATCCGGCCGTCGGACTGGTAGGCCGCGCCCAGCACATCCACGAAGTGGCTCACGTCGTGGCCGATGATCGCGCCGATGGCGCCGTACGCGGCCGCATCCGATGCCGCGCGGTCGTATTTTGGCGGCTGCAGCAGCGCGGCCGAAAACGTGTACGCGTTTTGTTGGAAAACGAGCACGGCGCCGACCGTCTGCGGCGTCATGACCCACTCGCGCGGATCGTACGGCGCGACCAACCGGGCCAGCGCCCGACGATAGGCGCGCTCGTTCACGCGTTCCGCATTGCCGAACGCGTCGTTCACGTCGACGCGAAGATCGCTCCAGTCCTCCCAGGTCTCCGGATACCCGATGCCCACGTACAGCCGGTCGATCTTCTCGACGGCGATCTTCCGGCTCTCGGGCGACAGCCACGCCGCGCGGGCGGCGTGCTCGCGGAACGCCTGCGTGACATTCGCGATGATCCCGAGCACGCGGGCCTTCTGGCCTGCGGGAAAATAGCGGGCCGCGTAGAGTTGCCCGATGGCCTCCGCCATGGCCGACTCGGTGACGGCCCGCGCGCGTTCGTCGCGCGTGCGCCGGTCGCCGTGCATCTCGGCCGCCGCTTCGGCAAACGCGCGCGGCAGCACGTCGGCGTGCTCGTCGATCGCGCGAACGCGGAGGTAGTCCTTCCACGATTCGAGCGGCTGCGAGGACACCAGCGCGGCGACGCCCTTCACGGCCGAGGGCTGCCAGGCGACGATCTCCGGCTGGTGGCCGAGGCCGGCGGCTTCGAAGAACGCGTTCCAGTCCAGGCCCGGCGCCTCGCGCGCGAAGTCCGATCGCGACCATCGATTGTCGGCGTTCCGATCCTGCTGCGTCGCCTCGCTCGTGGCGTGCGTCCGGGCGATCGCCGTTTCGAGCGCGAGGACTGACTCGGCGCGCTCCGCCGCGCGGTCGAATCGCGCAAGCGCCAGCAGACGGGCGACGTACTTCAGGTAGCGGCTGCGTTCGTCGGCCGCCCGCGGCTCCGTGCTGAGGTAGTGGTCGCGATCCCCGAGTCCGAGCCCGCCTTGCACCAGAAATGCGCTGTACGTCCGCTCGCCGTGGATGCTGTGCTCCACAGACAATCCGAGTACCGATGAAGACGCGTAGACGCCGAGGTTGAGCGGATCAACGTCGGCCCGCATGCCGTGGCCGAGCAGTCGCGTGAGCGCGAGCGTGTCGCCGGCGCGGTCGATCTCGGCAAGCCGCGGAGCAAGTGGGGCGAGGCCTTGCTCTTCGATCGCGTGCTCTTTCAGAAACGCCGCGTGGAAGTCGCCGACTTTGCGGGCGAGCGAGCCAGCGGGCGACGCGCTTGCTTCGTCGAGGATCGCCGTCACCTGCCGGCGGGTCGTTTCGGTGATCTCGTCGCGGACGCCCCAGCGATCCTTGCCGGCTGGAATGACGGCCGATTTCAGCCAGGCGCTGTTGGCGTACGTGAAGAAGTCGTCGCCCGGCGCGACGCTCGTGTCGGCGGCGCAGAACAGGCAGAACGACAGCGACAGCAGTGCGATACTGAGTGGCACGAGGCGAAAGTATCGGCCGCGGGGCGTGCTGTCGCCTCGGGGGCCGACATGGATCAATCACTTTCAGACAAATGATTGCCCGCACCCATCTCGTCGACGTCCTGTTCGTGATCGTGCCGCACTCCCTGCTGCTCGACATCGCCGGTCCGGCCGAGGCGTTCCGGCTGGCCGACCAGCATCGCGGCAATCGTGGGCTGCCGCCGCGCTTTCGTCTGCGATTTGCCGCGCCGAACGAGGCGCAGGAGACATCGGTCGGCCTCTCGATTGCGCGTCTCGAGCCGCTGCCGCGCGAGCTCGCGGCAACCACCTGGGTGGTCGTGGTCGGTCAGCCGACCGAACACTTGAGCCTCGTCACGCCGGCGGTGACCACCACCGCGCGCTGGTTGAACGCCTACCTCGGCGACGCGCTGCGTGATACCGGGGAACATCGCCTGATCACGATCTGCTCGGGCACGCTGCTCGCGGCGCGCGCAGGACTCCTCGACGGTCGGCGCTGCACGACGCATCACGAGCTCCTGCCTGCGCTCCGAACGCTCGCGCCGCAAGCGAAGGTGATCGACAACCGGGTCTTCGTCGTCGATGGTCCGATTGCCTCGAGCGCCGGCATTACCGCGGGAATCGACCTCGCGCTGCACCTCATTGCGGTGGAGTGCGGAGAAGCGCTGGCGGCGAGCGTCGCCGAAGACATGGTCGTGTATCTCCGGCGTTCGGATCGGGATCCGGAGCAGTCGCCGCTGGGCATGCACCGCGGGCATCTTCACGCGACGGTGCATCGCGTGCAGGACGCGATCCTCAACGAGCCGGAGCGCGACTGGACGATGGCGTCGCTTGCGGAGGCCGGCCACACCGCGGAGCGGCATCTCCTGCGGCTCTTCCTCGAGCACGCACAGGTCTCGCCGCTGCAGTACCTCCAGGCGATCCGGCTCGAGCGGGCCAGGCAGGCGCTCGAGCGCGGGACGAGCGTCACGCGCGCGGCGGAGGTCGCTGGGTTCCGTTCGGGTCTGCAGATGCGGAGGGCGTGGAACCGACAGTGGGGAGGATCGCCGAAAGACGCTCGCCCCGAGCGAGGCGGGAAGAGGTGCTAGTCTGAGTCGAGGCTCTGCCAGCGCCTCATTTGCGAGGAGGCGCCATGCGCCAATCCATCTCGCTCGCTATTCTTCTGTTCCTCATTCTCGCCGTGGCCCCCGTGCACGCCTGGTTCAATGGCGGGCACATGGTCGTCGCCTGCATTGCGTACAAGAACCTCACCCCGCAGACACAAGCGCGCGTGGACGCCCTGCTGAAGAAGAACCCGATGTACAAGACGTGGACGAAGGGCATCGCGAAAAAGGACAAGGGCCTGACGGCGTTCGTGATGGCCGCCACGTGGGCGGACTGCATCAAGGATCACATCTGCGCGCCTGGGTACACGAGCGACGGCGGCGACGTCCCGCCGGGCAAGCCGACCGACGATCAAAACATCGGTTATGCCGACAAGCTGATGCACCGGTACTGGCATTTCATCGATGTGCCGCTGTCGGCCGGCGCGCCCGGACTGCCTCCTAAGTTTCCCAACGCGCAGACGGAAATCCTTCTCCTGACGACGGCGATCGGCAGCAACAAATCCGACGACATCAAGTCCTACGACGTCGTCTGGCTGGAGCATCTGGTCGGCGACGTGCATCAGCCGCTGCACGCGACGTCACGATTCACGAAGAATCATTCGTCCGGCGACCGGGGCGGGAATTCCGTGCACTTCTGCACGAGCCCGTGCACGGATGAGCTGCACGCGTTCTGGGACGGCCAACTCGGAGACAAGCCGACGGTCGCCGAGGTTACGCAGACCGCCGCGGCGCTCATCGCGCTCGGCAAGCCGGCGGGCGCGGACAACCTCGATCCCGCGTCCTGGGTTTCCGACAGTTTCGCGCTCTCAGCGGTGGACGTCTACGTGGCGCCCATCAGCGACGACAACGACCCGTCGGTCACGATCTCGCCGCGACCGGACGCCGCGTATCAGGCGAAGGCAACGACAGTCGCACGCGCGCAAGTCGCGCTGGCCGGCTTCCGGCTCGCGGGACTGCTGAATCAGAACTTGAAGTAACTGTGGGGAAGCAGCGCCGGGCCCGATAACAGCGTCGGATGCACGGTCTGCACATCCCTCCGGCGGCTGCGCCTTACGTCCTCTGGGCGACCGAGCACATCACGTGGCTGGGCTTGGCGGGCGTCTGCCTGCTGTGCTTCCTGTACGCGCTCAAGAGCTGGCTGAGCAATCGCCGCTGGCCAAACGGTCTATAACCGCCAGAGCAGCTTCTGCGCGAGCGCGTGCATCTTCGACAGCGGCACGCGGGCGGACGTGGCTTTCGTCGAGAGCTCGATCACGGCGATCTTCGATCCCTTGCTCATCGCGCACATCGTGCCGGTCGGCACGACGTCGGCCATCTCTTCGGGCGGCGTGATGAGGTAGCAGGTGATCGGGCCGGCGGTGGTCGACTCGACCTGCGAGCCCATCTGGCGCGCAGCGTCCACGATGCGCGACGTCGACTTCGCGCTCGCGTCGCTCGGGTTCGGCAGGAACCGGATGTTGATGGCCACGCTGCCTGCGGTGCCGGTGCAAACCTCGACGCCGTTGCCGAGGTCAGCGGGCCCGTTGATGAGGCTCGTGACCTTCGAGCCGACGATCGCTTCGATCTCCGCGGCCTTCACGAGCGCGCACGCCGGGTTGGGACCGGCCGCACGAATCTGTGAGCCGCTCGACAGAATTGTCAGCGCGACGAGGGCAGCGCACCACGTTCTCATGCGCGATTTATCGGCTCCAACGCGCGTCGCGGATATGCGGCTTTGGTCGCACGTGCGACTAGAATCGATTCGATGCGCGCGCACGAATGCTTCCACTGCAAGAAGTGGATCGAGGAGGGCGAGGAGCACGACTGCTGGACGACGACGGAAGCGGCGCTGACGAAGGATTTGTCCGAAGACCTGCGCGACGCCTGGGAGCGGCTGCGCGAGACCGCGGTCGAGTTCGGCGACCAGCGCATCTACGCGTCCCACCACTCGATCATGTTCGCGCGGAAGGCCTGTTACTTCTTCGTCCGGCCCAAGACGAAGTACCTCGAGCTCTGCATTTTTCTGGGCCGCGTGCTGAAGGCGCCGCAGGTGCGCAAGATCTACGAGGGCCGTTCGAGATCCGCGCACATGCTCCGGGTGACGCACCGCGATGAGGTCGAAGCGCCGTTCACCGACTGGCTGCGTGAAGCCTATGACTTCGAGACGGCACGGGAAAAGCCGCGGAAGCCGCGAGCGCGGAAAGTCAAAAGGCGGCGGCGTCCTAGCGGACGGTAACTCGCCAGCTGCTGTTCACGAACATCGCCCGCATCCGCGCGGGCACGCGCTTGTGGTCGAGCCGCGCGAACACGTCGAGAAACTTGTAGTGGGCGAGCGGCCTGAGCGTCAGCACCATCAGGCGCAGCAGGCGCTCGGCCGTCGGCGCCATCATCACGCTGCCTGATTCCCACCGGCTCGCGGACTCCGGCGCGACCCCCATCCGCCGCGCAAATGCCCGTTGCGACCAGCCGAGATGCTTCCGCATGAACTTGATCTCGCACGGCATCAGCCGCGTCGTCTTGACGACGAGCGCGTGCGTCAGCGCCAGGTGCAGCTCGTCGAGCTTCGGCAGGACGCATTCGCGATGGCCGTTGTCGCAGACGCGCACCTCAATGCCGCACAGGGACACATCGGGAAGGCCCCCGAAATCGTAGGCGACGGTCTGGTTGCGGCGTACCTCGACCGAGGCGTCGCAGTCGACGCAGGCCATGACATCTCCTCGGCGGGGGATGATCTGAGCCTACGTCATCGGATGACGCGATGTCATGCGAGCAAGTTTGCACAGGAAATTCGGGCCTCTGCCGGCCATCAGGTGGGAAGGGCCCCCGAGGGCCGGCGCCAACCGGGCTAGGATGCGCCCGGCCTGACGAGCGAGGGATGGCTGACCTGATCGTCCTCAACATCCGCTGCGCCCACTGTACGGGCCCCGTGCGCCTCTACCTCAGCGATGCCCGGGAGGCTCCCCACGGGCATCCACACGGTCCAGGGCCGCAGCTCGCCGTCTGGACGTGCCCGACCTGCCACGAAACGAACCACGGCAGGTTTCCGGGGAGACTGGAGTTAGTGGACGACGGGACGGATGGGCAGACGGAGTACTAACTTAAAACTTAGAACTTGAAACTTAAAACTTAGAACTTCCGAAAGTTCTAAGTTCTGAGTTCCAAGTTCTAAGTTGATCGATTACTTACCGAGGTGGATGTCCATCGCGTACCGGTATTTCACCGGCACGCCCCCGCGTGTCGCGGGGCGGAACTTCCAGGACGCCGCGGCGCGGACGAGCTGCGGGTCGTAGATCGAGTTGACGCTCTTGGTGAGCGCGGCGGCTTTGACGTTGCCCGCCTCGTCGATCAGGACCTCGAGCGTGCCGCGGAAGTCTCGCATCTTGTCCACCGGGTTGTCCGGGTTCCACATCGGCATCGTCTTGGAGACGGCCACGGGCTTGGTGACGTCGAGGTCGGCCGCCGTGTAGACGCGATTTGCATCCGCAGCCGGTGACGCTGACGGCGGAGGAGGCGTGACGCCAGTCATTGGGCCGTTGGGCGACTGCGGTGCGGCCACGTCGGTCGAATTGGGCGTGGGCGTCGGCGTCGGAGTCGGCGCAGGCTCGGGCACCTTGCTCAGATCGCGGAAACCGGCCGCGAGCGTGCGCATGTCGGCGAGCCCGGGATCCGCGCTCGCGCCGATCTCGTCGATCAACGCGATCACCTGATCGAACTCGGCCGTCGCGGCCGCCATGTCCTTCCTGGCGAACGCGTCCTTGCCCTTGGCGTACGAGTCGCGGACGATGTCCGGCAGGAGCGGCCGGCGAACGTTCTCGAAGAACGCGCGCACGCGCGGCGACGCCTGCGTGTCCGACGGATGGAAGAGCGGATCGCTCTTGACCATCGTCTCGATCGCCTTCGTGGCTTCGTCGCTGCGGCCAAGGGCTACGAGACAAAACACCTGATAGGCCGCGACCTCGGTCGAGTCGATGGCGGCCGTGGACGTGTGCAGCTTGTCGAGGACCGCGAGCGCCTCTTCGTACGCCGCCGACGCGTAGAAGTCCTTGGCGCGCGTCAGCGAGTCCTGGCCGATGAGCGTCGCCGAGGCCATCGCCATGGCCCACGCGAGCGTGATGGCGAACCGGTGGCTGGGTCGGAGCGTCATGGTCTGGGTCCTCACCCGATCACTTCTGGAGCACCGCGCTCACGCGCGTCAGGCCGTCCACCTTCACGGTGACCGTCTGCTTCTGCTCACCGAGCTGCGGATGCCGGAAGATGACTTCGTGCTGTCCGATCTTCAGCGAAAGATTCGCAATCGGCGTCTGTCCCGCGGGCGTGCCGTCGATGACGACGTCGGCCCACGGCACGGCGTTGATGCTCACGCGCCCGTCGGGGACGGGCACGGTGAGGTTCGTCATCTGACCGGACTTGACGGTTACGGTCTGGCGCGTCCGGAACCCGAGCAGCTCGTTGACGAGGTCGAGCGCGTGCGCGCCCTCGTTCACCGCGATCGGCCCGGCCGTGGATCCGAGGAGGTTGTTGTTCTCGAACACCTGCAGCTCGATCGCGGACGAGAGCTTGATCCCGCCGAACCGCGACGTCGATGACGCCGGCGCGGCCGCGGGCTTGTCAGCCGGAGGCACGTCCGGCTTGGCGGCTGGAGGCGGCTCCGCCGGCTTCGATGTAGACGCTGCAGGCTCGGCCGCCGCGGGCGTCGTGGTCGGTACCGGAATATTGATCACCGCGGCCGGCTGCGTCGGCATGAGCTGCGCGCGGCTGGGCGGCGGCGGCGCGACGACGACCGCCGACGGGCGAGTGAAGAGCCCCGCGATTACCATGCCTTCGCCGACGGCGAGCACGGCGAGCGCGCCCGCGACCCAGCGGGCGATCTTGAACGCGCGTCCCGAGTGCCACTGCGTCGGCGCTGACGCCACGGCCGCCGGCGCGAGATCTTCGATCGGCTCGAGCTTGAGCGCTGCGTTCCTGGCCGGCGCGGCGACAGCCACCGCAACCGGAGCCTTCGCTGCCGCCGGCGCGGCCGACGTGGCCACGGACACCGGCGCGGCGTCTTCTGCCGGCAACTTGTTGAAGGCTTCTTGCGCCTCTTGCGCGGTTGAGAACGGGTTCGCGCCGAGCTGCAGCGCGCGTTCGAGCCACGGACGGAACCGCGCGGCCGCGGCCGCGTCGTTCCGCGCGAACTCGTCGAGCAGCACCGTCGTGTGCTGCGGATAGTCCGCCGCTTCGAGGCGGCGTCCGAGCAGGAGCGAGAGCGCAACGAACGCGAGCTGAATCACGTCCAGCCGCGCGTCGAACTTGACCGGGTCGCTGGCCGGCACGGCCAGCCCGAGATCGGCGCGGACGCGGTTGGCCGGCAGGCGCAGCGCTTCGATCGCGCTGGCCAGCACGTGCTCGACGACCACGAGGCGTCCCTCACGCGTGACGACGATGCGCTCGGGTGTCAGGGCGCCGTGCGACAGGCCGGTGCCCGTGTTTTCGAGAGCGACGAGCGCCGGCGCCACTTGCCGCACGAGCTCGAGCGCGAACGCCGCGCCTCGCGCGTCCTTGAGAATTTCCGACAGACGGCGGCCGGCGGTGTGAATCGACACCAGCGCCAGCGCCTCGCCGCTGTTGAGCCACTCGACGCCGCGCACCGCCGCGATCGACGGATGGCGCAGACGGCTGAGATCGTCCACACGTTTGCGCAACGCCGACTCGAATCCGGGGGCGCTGCTGAACTCCTTCTTGAAGCGAAGGAGCTCCAGCGAGGAGGCCGTGCTGTTGTCGAACGTCAGCATACGGTCGCCTAGCGGATCCGGGAGGCCCGGCGTGTACAGCCGGGGCCGCTGCGGCAGGTCTTGGGTGGAAGCGTCGGGCACGGGGTTGGCTGGGCTCATACGGCGCGTGTCAGAGGTCAGAACCTTTGGCAGCGAAAGTGCAAGATTTGGTCCACTGGCGCGGGGGGCAACCAGCCCAAACTTCGCAGGAATTCGCAGGAGGCCGCGCTGGCGGGGGCCACAGATCCGTAAGGAAATCGTCGTTCGGGCACAGAACTGTGCGACGGGAGCAGGCGGCCGGGTATCCTAGACACATCGTGCCTCTCTACGACTTCCAGTGCCGGGCGTGCGGGCGGGAGTTCGAGGCGCTGGTCCGCCCGAACCACCCACCGTCCTGCCCGGCCTGCCAGAGCCTGGACCTCGAGCGGAAGCTCTCGACGTTTGCCATGACGTCGCGCGAGCGCACCCAGGCGTTCGCCGACAAGAAGAACGCGCGCGCCGCGAAGATTGCTCACGCCGACAACGCCGCGATGGACCGCGAGATCGAGGAACACCGCAAGGAAGATCACGGAGTCGAATGATCACCACACGCTTCGTTCGCCGGATGGGCGTGGCGACGGCCGCCGCGTGCGCGCTCGCGGGCGCCGCGGTCCTCGCGCAGCAGCCTGCGCCTCCGCCACAGCAGCAGCCGGTGTTCCGCGCCGGCGTCAACCTGATCACCGTTGACGCCTACCCGCAGCAGGACGGCAAGGTCGTGCCGGATCTGCAACAGTCGGACTTCGAGGTCTACGAGGACGGCAAGCTCCAGAAGGTCGAGACGTTCAACTTCGTGCGCGTGGAGCCGGGCACGGTCACCAACGAGCAGAAGGATCCGAACACGGTCACCGAGTCGATCAAGCTGGCCGCGGATCCCGCCAACCGGCTGTTCGTGCTGTACCTCGACATCTATCACGTCACCATCGCGGGATCGCACGACATCCGACAGCCGCTGGCCAACGTGTTCGCGTCGCTCATGTCGCCGAACGACGTCTTCGGCATGATGACGCCGCTGATGCGGCCCAAGGACATCGCGCTCGGCCGGGTGTCGACCGGCGTCGAAGAGCAGCTGATGAAACACTGGCCCTGGGGCCAGCGCGATTCGATCAATCGCGGGCCGGAGGACCAGTTCCTCGAGGACTGTTTCGCCACCAATCCGGACACGAACCAGCCGTGGATGGTCAACGACGGCGCCGCGCAGCGCCGCCTCTCAGACATCATGATTGCCCGCCGGCGCGAGGACGTGACGATGTCGAGTATCGAGGACACGATGCGGTACCTCGGCGGGATCCGCGAGGGGCGCAAGTCGTTCCTGCTGATCTCGACCGGCTGGATTCTCTATCAGCGCGACGACGCGCTGCTCGGGCAGATCACGACCACCCGCGTGGCGTCGCGATCCGGGTTTCAGCCGTGCATGCAGGCCGCGAGCAATTTGCTCAGCATCGACGATCAGCAGCGGATGCGCGAGCTCGTCGACGTCGCGAATCGCAACAACGTGACGTTCTATCCCGTGAGCCCGACGGGTCTGCAGTCCATTGACACCCCGATCAACGAGACCGTCGGCGCGAACACCATGGTCGTCGGTTCCGTGCTCAAGGACGAGGTCGATCGCACGCGCGCGCGCTCGTCGGCCGACCGCACGCTCGCCGAAAACACCGACGGTATCGCCATCGTCGACACCAACGACCTGCGGGCCGGACTGAAGAAGGTGATGGACGATCAGTCCGCGTACTACCTGCTCGGCTACTACTCGACGAACCCGAAGACAGATGGCCGGTACCGGAAGATCGAAGTGAAGGTGAAACGGCCGGGCGTCAAGATGAAGGCGCGGCGCGGGTACATGGCGCCGACTGAAATCGGGGCGATGACCGCCGCCGCTGAAGCCGCGAAGGCGACGGCCGCGCCGTCGGCGACCGAATCGGCGCTCGGCTCGCTCGCCAGGCTCGACAAGTCGCCCGAGGTGCTGACGTACGGCGTGGCGTCCGGCACAGAGCTGACCGTCGTGATCGAACTGGCCACCGGCCAGGCCGAGCGGCCAGGGTGGTCGCAAGGCGCGGACACGCAGGTGATTGTGACCGACGCCGCCGGCGCGGCACTGGGCACGTTCAAGGGCAAGATCGACCCTGGCTCGCGCGTCCTCGCGGTGAGAGTCCCGCTCGGGTTTGGCGCGGGCCCGTGGAAGGCGCTCGTTCGCGTGGACGGTCGCGACAGCTCCATCGACGATCGTCTGGAGATCACGCCGCCGGCGGGCGCGGTGCTGGGCGACGCGCTCTACTTCCGCGGGACGCCTTCCGCGCAATCCGCGCTCAAGCCTGTCGCGGATCTCGAGTTTCGTCGTACGGAGCGCGTGCACGTCGAGTGGCCGATCGTGTCATCGCTCGACCAGCGTTCCGCGCGCCTGCTCGATCGCCGCGGCCAGCCGCTGCCGGTCGAAGCGACCGTGACCGAACGCACCGCCACGAGCGGGTCGGTGCTCGCCGCCGATGTCAACCTGGGGCCGTTGGCGCCCGCCGACTATGTCCTCGAGGTGACGGCGGCCCACGGCGCGGACACCGAGCGCCGGCTCGTGGCGTTTCGCGTGGTGCGGTAGCTCAGCGGCGCTCCGGCGCCGCCGGCACTTTCACGTCATGCGCGGCCGGCGCGGCCGCGGCCTCGCCGGCATGACGCAACGCGGTCCACGCGATGTCTGCTGCACTCTGGTTGCCCTCGTCCCACACCTCGCGCATGGCGTAGTCGCCGTTGTCGAGCTTCGTGAAGATCACTTCGGAGCCCGTGCGCTGGCTCGCGTCACGCGGGAGCGACGCGGGATCGACCTCCATCAAAACGAGCGTGCGTCGATCGCTCGAGAGCGCGACCACCGCCGGAGTATCACCGACCGGCGCGAGCGTGTAGGTGCCCGCCGGGAGTGTCTTGCCCGCGGCCACAAACGGGAATGGCGCTGTAAACGTGATGCGGTCCAACACTTGCGCGTGAGCGGAGGAGACGCCGACGAACGAGAGTGAAGCGAGGATGAATGCGGAGCGAATGATCGACTTCATAGTCCCTGACCCTTCCGGCCGACAGATCACCTCCGGTTGATGCCGGTCTCTTCACAGTTAGACTGCAAGGCCGGTGCCGGTGTTTACAACCCGCGCGATCCGGTAGACCGCGCGAGCTGGGTGTCCTCATTCGAAACTTGCTTGTCTCACCATGGAGGCATGAAGGCTCATGAAGACCGGATACATGAAGGCCGGAGTGCAGCCGCCGACGGGCCGCCCGAGGGCGGCCGGCAGATCGACGGCGGCGTCAGCGGACATTCCGATCTTCATGTCTCCGATCTCCATGGTCCTTCATGGCTCCATGATGAGGCCCGGATGTTCAGCGTGATTTGCATCAATAATGCCCCGTGACGTCAGCGCGCCTGAGACCCGAGCTCGCCGGCGTCCCTGAATCTCCGCTCGTGCAGCTCGCGACGGCGGCGGAGCGCATGCCGGGCGCGATCAAGCTCTGTTACGGCGAATCGGAGATGCCGACGCCGGACTTCATCTGCCGCGCCGCTTACGACGCGGCGCGCGCGGGACACACGTTCTACACACACACGGCGGGATGTCCCGAGCTGCGGGAGGCCATCGCGGCGAAGATCCGCGCGCTGCACGACATCGAGTACCGGCCGTTGGAGATCATGGCGACGGTTGGCGCGTCGATGGCGATCTACACGGCGATCCGCGCCCTGGTCGGTCGCGGCGACAACGCCGTCATCGTTGCTCCTGCGTACGCGATCTACGCGAACGGCGTGACGATGGCGGGCGGAGAGGCGCGGATGGCGCCGCTCGCGGTCAATGGCGGCCGCTTCGAGCTCGATCTCGATCGCGTGAAACGGGCGGTGGACGCCAACACCCGGGTGCTCGTCGTGAACAGCCCGTCCAATCCGACGGGCTGGATGATCACGGTAGGCGAGCAGCGCGCGCTTGCGGAACTGGCCGCGCGGCACGATCTGACGATCCTCTCGGACGAAGTCTACGAACGATTGGCCTACGACGTCCCGCTGGCGCCGGGCTTCGCCAGCATCGTCACGGATCGCGATCGGTTGATTGTCGTCAACAGTTTCTCGAAGACGTACAACATGACGGGCTGGCGCCTCGGCTGGGCGCAGGCGAGCGAGTCCGTGATCCGTGTGATGGCGTCTGCCGCCGAGTTCATGACGTCGAATCCCGCCGCGCCAGTGCAGCAGGCGGGTATCGTCGCGCTTCGAGACGGCGAGGCGTACATCGCCGAGCTCCGCGCACACTACGCGGCGCGACGCGCACAGGTGCAGGCCGCGCTGGGCGATGTGCCCGGCGTGTCGCTCGCGGTGCCCGACGGGGCGTTTTACGCGTGGCTGCGAATCGAGGGGCTCGAGGATTCGTCGAGACTCGCCGCCGGATTGTTGAAGAACGCGGGCGTCGCGCTCGCTCCCGGATCCGCGTTCGGCGCGGCAGGGGAGGGCTGTTTGCGTCTGTGCTTTGCGGTTTCAGAGCCGACGCTGACAGAAGCGCTTGCACGCACGCGCCGCCATTTGTCCGGCGGCTGATCGGTCAGGCGCCGGCGCTACCTGACTCTCCAGCCCGAGACGTTGCCCCACGCCTTCAATGCCTGCTTCGCCCAGTCGGTCGACTTGTCGTTGTGGCAGGTCGTACACGGATTGGGGATCTTGTACTCGTCGGTCATCGAAGGCGTGATGAACGCGAACGTGTGGCTCCGGACGTTCACGTCGCCCATTTCCTGCGCGATCTTCGGCATGTGACACTCGACGCAGTCGTTGCCCGGGCTGCCGGCGCGATGATGCGTGTGCTCCTCAATCGTCTTCGCATTGTGCGGGCCGTTCGGCGACCCGGGCCCGTGACACGTGAGACAGAGCGTCCGCGGCGGGTCGACGGTATCCGCGTTGTTTGCCGTGCCATGCACGTCGTGGCAATCGAAGCACGTGACGTTGCGCCGGTACATCACGCTCTGGACGAAGTCGTTCCCCTGCATCCTGTTCTTGTGGGCCGTGCCGTCGGCGTAGTGCGTGAACGTCGTCTCGCCCAGCCGGTGCGGCTCGAGCGTCCAGTAGTCGCTGAGTCGTGCCCCCTGGTGGAACCCGACAGGCCAGTCGTAGTACCGGCCGAGCATCGGGTTGGTCAGCGGCTGGCCTTGCGAATGGCACTGGATGCAGGTGTCGTTCGCGCGCACGAAGTCGAGCTTCGCCGGATTGACGATGGTCGCCGCGATCGGCCGCGCGATGTGCTCGCTGCCGGGGCCGTGGCATTTTTCGCACCCGACGTTCCACTCGGTGACGGTCTTCGCCCGAACGTCGTAGTTGACCGAGTGGCAGCCGTCGCAGAGCGGCCCGGTCGGCCGCTGCATGTTGCCGGGCGGGTAGAACGGCACCCACCAGTCCGTGTTCGCCGGGACGTTGTAGCCGCGCCACACTTTGTGCGTGACGTCCCACTGCGCGGGCAGCGGATAGTACTCGTCACCGACCTTCGTAAAGTACCGCTGCTTCCACTTCGAGCCGTACACGAACGCCACGTCGGCCAGGGAAAACGTCAGCAGCGGATCGGACTTGCTGAAGTCGGGAATGACGGCCTCGGGGTGCTCCTTGGGATCGAGGACGACGTTGGCCATCCGCGTCTTCGACCAACGCGCGTAGATCGCGGCGTGACATTGGGCGCAGGCTTTCGATCCGACGTACGCCCGGCCATCCGGCGGTGCCGGCGCAGGAGCCGGCGCCGCGGCCGGTGGACTCTGAGGCATCGCCCCCGCTGCCCCCGATTGCGCCAAGAGGAACCGGCTGGACAGGGCCCCGCCAAGGAGCGCCGCAGCCGCGAGCATCGCAATCGAGCGGGAAGGTGGCGCAGGCATGAGGATGTCCTGTCCATGCTAGCGCGACTGGTGACAGAACTGTGTGAAGGGCGCCGAGTCTCCCGGTGAGACACTGGTGACATGCCGTCACTCCTCAGAACGGCGCTGCTCGCTACAGTGATGATCGTGGTGGGAACGGACCGCACGCTCACTCAGCCCGCCTGGCTCGGGCAGTCTATCGAACAATCCAGCGACGTCGGATGGCTCGAGCGTCTCGTGAAGGATCGAGCCTTCGGCGAACAAGAATGCGCGCGGATCGAGAAGCAGTTCTGTCACCTTGGCAGCACGCTCAAATTCGACCGCGCCTCAGCCTACGCTCGACTCGGCGCGATCGGCACAAGCGCCGCCGTCGAGGCGGTGAAGCGTATCGAGTCGGCCTTTGCTAACCGGCCGACTATCCCGGGCAAGGTCGATCTCGATGGATACGTCCCCTACCCGGCGGACAGTACGCCTGACGGAGGGTGGAGCGACCTGGGAAGAGTGACGGCCGCGGACCACCGCACGTACGTGCTCTTAAGTCTTCACTTCTACGGCGAATGGTCGCTGTTCGTCTGTTGGCAGGATGGCGACACTCAGCAGTGGACCCGCCCGTATCTCGTGCCCGTGTTCGTCGATCCCCGGACGACCGCGAGCGTGACGGACCTGGGCGGCGGACGTTTCCGCGCGACGTTTTCGGCCACGCCCCAGACCGAGCTGCCGGTTCCTCCCGCGCTAGATCTCGTGATCGCGGACATCGTGCGCGACACCGACGGCGATGGCTGGACCGACCTTGAAGAGGCCAGGCTCGGACTCAATCCACGTCGAGCGGACTCCGACGGCGACGGCATTCCAGACGGCGTCGATGCGACGCCGATGTACGCCGCTCCCGCGAGCGCCAAGGAAGAGGCGCCCACGCAAATCTTGAGACGGGCGATCTTCTGCGCCTTCGGCCTGACCGATGCGTCGCACGCGCTGTTCGTCATTCGGCGATCGCCACGGCTGCAGCTCCAGTCCGCCAGCGGGCCCGTGCTCTATCGCGCCCCCGGCCGTGCCGAGGGCGGCTACGGCATTCTCGTCTCCTGGAAGATCACCCAGCAGAACGCCACCACGGCAACGGTCGAAGTGTACGACCACGAAGGCAACATGTCCGCGAGCACTCGCTACGTGTCGTTGAAGCGCATCGGATCGGACTGGCTCGTCGTCGACATGTCGATGGGCAGCATTTCGTGAGGTCGCCCGCCAAGGTGTGGACAGCCGCGAGCGAGCGGGGCGAGCGAGCGCGGCGGAGCGGAGTGGGGATCGTGGGGCCCCACGAGCGACGCCGTTGGGGGGTCTGCGGGGGCGAAGCCCCCCAGATCAAGGAAAAGCGGGCTACGGGAATCGAGTCGAGCGAATTCCTTAATGTTTTCGCGCAGGGTCAAGAACGTCCCTGCAATTCTTCGTGCATTCCGGCGGGGCTTGCGGTGGCTGCAGGCGACCACCGGCGGTCCAACACTTCGGGTTTGTCCTGGTTTCGGTTCCGATTGCTCACCGAACGCTCACTCGTCTTCGTCGAGAAGACTCCGACAGATCCGGCCGAGTTCACTCCGCGCGCAGGATCTCGATGGGATCAATCTGGTAGACGCGACGGGCGGGCAAGTAACAGGCGGCAAGGCCGCCAGCCGCGATAGCCGCGAAGGCGGTGCCATATGCGAACGGATCGAGATGGGTCACGCCAAA
Organism: Vicinamibacterales bacterium; assembly: GCA_035279905.1. Taxonomy (GTDB): domain Bacteria; phylum Acidobacteriota; class Vicinamibacteria; order Vicinamibacterales; family SCN-69-37; genus DATEGZ01. The sequence goes on along the minus strand of DATEGZ010000234.1, from coordinate 18,624 downwards.
CAGCAGCGCCGACAGCAGACGACTCAGAAGGACCGATGCAGTGAGGCCGACACCCAAGCCAATCAGGGTCGGCCACATGCCCGTAGCCGTCACTAAGCGCGAGATCTGCCCGAGCGGCGCTCCAAGGGCGATCCGAATGCCCAATTCTCGTTTGCGAGCGGCGACGGCAAGCGCCACGAGGCTGCTGGCGCCTACGAACACCAAGACTAGACCGATGACGGCAAGGCCAGAAACAAGAGACGCGCTGAGCCGCTCAGACTGCGTTTGATCGGCGATGAGATCTGACGCCGTCTGGACACGCGTCTGGACAGCATTCGGAAACATCTCGCGTGCGAGAGCCGAAACGGCGGGCACTGCTCCTTGAGCGGAGCCTCGGACCCGGATGACCACCTCCGTCACGAACGACCCCGGACCTGGCGAAGGGATCGAGGCCTCATAGACGATCGGTGCGGGCTGACTTCGAAGGCTGGTGCGATACGCGTCTCTGACAATGCCGACGACCTGCAGGGTGTCTGCCACCGTCTGACGCTCCGTACCAACGAGACGAGTCGAGTCGACGCTGAACGTTTGACCAAGTGCCGCTGTCAACGGCCAGTGACTCTCGGCCAACGACGCACTGACGACAACTGGTCGCGGATTCAGCTCGTTAACGTCCCGAGCCTCCAAATCTCTGCCCGCCAGGATCTCGAGTCCAGCAGACCTCGCGTAGCCTGGACCCACTTGTAATCTGACAAACGGGGCAGCGACGGCGGGACGACGAACCAGCGGCGAGAAGTTGAGCGGCAAGCCGCCGAACGCCGCACTGACAACGCCTGGGGCCTCTTGAATGCGGGTCCGAAAGTCTTGAAATGCTGCGACGCGCAACGCGTAGAGGTCGCCTCGCTGAGCTTGCGCTTGGTCTCTGAATTGGAGGATTTGTGGTTGAACGAGTACCGAGAGCGTTTCGTTGCTGGCGAAGCCAAGGTCCAGCGTGAGCGTCTTCACCACTGTGCGCACGAGCAGCAAACAACCCACGAGAAGCACAACACTGAGTGCGACCTGGCCTGCGAACAGTGTCGAGCGCAAGGCCGCGGCTCTAGACAGAGACGGCGCGCTTGCACGCAGCAGGACGGCTGGTCCCTTCCCGGACAGTCGGATGACTGGAACCAACGTCGACACGACGATCGCCAGCACAACGACTGTGATGGCGAGCATCCACGACGAAGTGGCAATTGTGGGCCGAACTGCAAGAATCGACAGGCCGCTGGGAAGATAGAAGGCGCGGAGTCCGTCCAAGCACCAGCGAGCGACCACCAACGACAGCACAATACCGATCGACATTGTCCCCATCGACTCGCTGAGGAACATCGCGGTCAGCCGAGCCTGTGAGCTCCCAAGTGACATCCGGACCGCGATTTCGCTTCGCCGTCGTGTCGCACGCACCACCTCGAGCCCCACGAGATTCACGCAGCCAATGAGCAAGAGCAGTGCGCCGGTCGAGACCAAGAGCACGAGCATCCGCCGATCGTCGCCGACGCCGCGTTGTGCCTCAAGCGGGTAGGCCGCCTCTGGCAGCGTTCTAAAGAAGAAGACCTGATGCTGATCTGCAAGGAGGCGCTCTGCCTCGACGTCGGCATCCGCAACGGATGCACCGTCGCGAAGTCGACCGTACACCGTGACGACGGACTCGAAGACCGATCTTCGGAGATTCCTGGCCGCCGGTAATGCACCCAACGACAGCCAAACGTCGAACGCGTCGCCAGTGCGCGGACCATAGAATCCAGGCGGCGCGACCCCGATGACTGTGGCATGAACCTCGCCCAGATCGACGTCACGCCCCAGAGCATCAGCGCTGGCATGAAGATATGTGCGCCAGAAATGATCGCTGACGATCACGGATGCGGGAGCGCCGGGCTGATCGTCGGCGGGCACAAACGTTCGCCCACGAAGCTCGACACCGATCGTCTCGAAGAAGCCAGCCGTGACGGCGGTCGCGTGTATGGGCGTCACACCCTGCCAGCTCAGATGAGGCGCGAGGTCACCCATTAACGGGTTTCGGCAAAGCTCTGCTCCGCGGTGCTGAAGAGTCGCGCTCGAACGCAGCAACGGCTCAGCGGTGTTCAAGAACCGGTACTCGCCGCCCCCAGACTGCTTGTCATAGAGGATGACGACCCGTCCTGGCGATGGGACTTGTACAGGCCGAAGCCACAAAGCCTGGACCATCGAGAAGATTGCGGTATTCACCCCGACGGCCAGTGCGAGGGAGCCGACAGTGATAGCTGTGTAGCCCGGCTTGCGAAGAATTGGTAGGAGGAATGAGCGCATCACAGGCCGTCGAGGCGACGACTGAAGAGGTTCATGTGGCCTCCGTAGACAGCGCTTCAGGCTATACAATCCTCGCGCCAAGCGTCTCGCCTCGTGCAGCCCCACAGGTCCACAGGTTTGGAGTCAGAAATTTGCGAGCGGCCAGTTTCGCGAGCCTCTGCGCGCGCGAATTCCCGCAGTTGCATCGAGATTTTCCTGCCGTGCGTCATGCCTCGTCGGCGGGCAGGACAAGGGTGATTTGAGTTATTTGGCCGAAAGGCCAGTTTGACTGTAAGTTATTGTATTTAAATGACTTATTTGATCAGCGGGCTACGGGAATCGAACCCGTCTAGCTGGCTTGGGAAGCTGTTCGAGAGGCATCTCGAAAGTTCGTGAACTATGTATTTGCTCAGAAAAACAGGTACCGAGGGACCCCGAGACACCCCGAAGCGGCCCCTGATGACCGCAACTTTACCCCGCCGTTTACCCCGCCTATACTCTCACTGGCTTTCGTTTCGAGCACATCGGCCGTGCAGTGCGGCACGCGGACGATTCTATGGCCAGACACAAGGACCGAAAAGACCATCGACTCCCGGCAGGCGTCACGCGGATCGACCGGCACACCGGGGGACCGCAGCGAAAAGGTGCGCCCTGGTGTTACCGCGTCGAGCTCATGGTGCACGGGCAACGCATCCGGCAACGGTTCGACGCCGAGACGCCGCTCTCGGATATTAGCGACTGGGTTCGGTCCCAACGAGGTACGGTCAAGGCGGATGCCGGCGCTAGGGAGATCGTCAAGGGCACATTCGAGGCTGACGTCGAAAACGACTACTTGCCGCAGATCGCCCACCTCGCGTCGCTCAAGGAGCGGACGATCGACATCCGCCGGTGGGCGACGCTCTTTAAAGGGCGGAATCGAAACACGATCAAGCCGATCGAAATCCGCAAGCACCTGAGCGCCTGGGCATCCGTCGGAGAGACGGGGAGGCGCAACAAGCACGGACACGTGTTGCGCCCGCGGCCGCTGTCCGCTTCCTCGCTCAATCACCGCCTCTCCGCGCTGTCGAACTTCTACGTTCTGCAAAACGGCAAACGGGGATACAACCCGTGCCTCGATGTTGACCGATTCAAGGAGCCAGACCGTAAGATCAACGCCATTGACTTCTCCTGGGTACGAAAGATCTTGGCGGAATTGCCCGAGGACAATGTGAATGGCGCCATCGTGCGCTGCCTCGCTTGGACGGGAATGCGGCCCTCGCAACTCAACCGCGTTCGCCGAAGCGACATTGACCTCGCACACGCAACGGTGTGGGTGCCGGCCGCCAAGGGTGGACGTAGCAACCCGATTGCCTTGCCCAAAGCGGGCGTCCGAGCGTTTCGGCGGCTGATCAAGTTTGCTGGAGCAGGCACCTACCGATTCGCCGACGAGCGGAGGGAGCCGGCAGAACGTGGGTTTGAGCAGCGAAACGTCAATTGGTGGGTTCGGAAGGCCGCAAAGAAAGCGAATTACCCTCACAAGATCACAACCTACTGGCTGCGTCATTCGCTCGCGACACACATGCTCGAGAAGGGCGCTTCGACGCGCGAAGTTCAACATCAATTGACGCACTCGTCCTTGGAACTGGTCGAGCGGTATGCGAAAGTGACGCGGGCCGGCCTGTCTCGCGTCATGTCGCGGATTGCGTGACGTGCCCGGCGGCGTTGGCTTGAGTTAGGTTTTAGATCCGCCGTGCTCTCATCTCCTCGATCGCGCCGAACGACTCTCGCGCGAATGTCAGTCCTGTGCGGCGGTGCGTCAGCCGGTCACGCGGTCACTCTGCTTCATTCGCGCCGCAATCTTCATCGGCCGCTTCGCTCCGCGCCAGCAACAAACCGCTGTCACGCCCGCTGAGTAGCCGCGGCGCTCGCCGTAGCCTCGGCGTTGTGTCCTCCAAACGGCCTGCCGGGTTCCTTCGGTTGTGAAGGAACCACGGACAGCCCGTCCGAACGGAGGACACAACATGAACGCCCAAGATCTCAAGACGCTCACGACCGACGCACTCGACCGACTCGCCACTCTGCTTGACCAAGGTCATAGCGACCAGCTCGCGTGCTTTCTCAAGGCGATGGCGCGCTTCCATCGCTACAGCTTTCACAATGTCTGCCTCATTGCGAGTCAGCGTCCGAGCGCGACGCGCGTCGCCGGCTTCCACGCGTGGCGGGCACTGAATCGGTTCGTCCGTAAGGGTGAGAAGGGCATCGTGATTCTCGCCCCTATCGTTACGCGGCGACGGACCGCCGCGGTGGACGACGATTCGAAGTCGGTCGCCGGATTCCGATCCGCGTACGTGTTCGATGTCGAGCAAACAGACGGTGAGCCGTTGCCAACTGCGAGCCGCGCGTCTGGAGACCCAGGCCGACTCACCTTGAACCTGCGTGCGGCGATCGCCGCGCACGGAATCGCGCTAGATGACGTTGATGATCTCGAGGGCGCGCTCGGCACGTCTGCCGGCGGACGCATCCACATCCTCAAGTGTCTACCGGCAGCAGAGGAGTTCTCCGTTCTCGTACACGAATTCGCTCACGAGCTCCTCCACCACAACGCTGACCGGCCAACATCGCGCGACATTCGCGAGCTTGAGGCTGAAGCGGTTGCGTTTGTCGTCGGTGAGGCAATCGGATTGCAGATCGGCGATGCTGCCCGTGACTACATCCAACTGTATCGTGGCGACCGGGACAGACTCCTCGCGTCGCTCGATCGTGTGCGTGGCGCAGCAACAACGATCTTGTCGGCGATCGACGTGACCCGGCCGGCGGGGGACTCTGGCGCGTGACCGCGCCGAGCACGCTAGTCAGTCAACCCGCCGCTCGATCGATAGGCGATCTCTGCGGGCAGGCGAACAGCCGACGTGCCATGGTCTTGTGTGTGACACTTAATCGGCTCCTCTGCCCAGAGCCTCGTGGTCCGAAGGGGAAGCGCAATTCGCGCCGTTCATGCCAAGTCACTTCGCAGACGTGGCGGCGCATTTCGATCGTGAGTACTCCCGCCGCTCGCCGGGATGCTGCTTCGCCCTCGAGCCACCTCTGAACAGGCGTGTCCGCGTCCTTCTCGTTTTGCCTTGTCGTTGGGTGTCGATCGTCATGCGTCGCTCCGAGTCTTCGCTGATGCTCGCTCGAGCGCACCGCCGCCACATTCCGGCCAGGCCAGCGCCGTCGCAGGACGCCTGACGGCTCGCGCCAGTCACAGTTCCAACTGTCACGCCCACGACATTGGCGCCGGCCTTCGTCGGTCCGCCCGGGCTCGCGCCTCCAAGAGCGCGCGAGTGGGATTCCTCTTGGTTGCGAAGGAACCGCACATCGCGGAACCACAGGAGGCCAGCAATGGCGAAGACACAAGGAGCGACGAACATGACGGTCAAATTCTTTCCGAACGACAAGGGCAACCCTCCGGGCAAACTGGCGGATGCCGAACTGCACTTCTCCGGCGGCCCGCTCGACGGCCTGAAGCTGATCGGCTTCGCCGTCTGGGAGCGTAAGAGCGGCGGGCGCACGGTGACGTTTCCGGCGCGCCAGTACTCGGTGAACGGCGAGCGTCGCAGCTTCGCGCTGCTGCGTCCGATCATCGACGGGGCTGCGCAGGATCGGGTGCGCGACCTCATCGTCGACGCCTACAAGGAGCATGAGACGGCTCTCGCCGCCAGTGCCTGATCGTCAACGCCGGAGCGTCTCGCATAACGCGGGGCGCTCCGGGTCACTCGCTGAGTTTGGGGCAGCGCTGTGCCCCAAGATTCCTAAAGCTCGCGGAGATTCATTCGGGAGGCTTGCAACATGCCGCGTCGCCAGGCCTTCACTGTCACCAAGTAGAAAAACGTCGATGTTGCGAATAGCGTCGTACGGGTAGCCGGGATGGGTCGCTCCGGTGTCCGAGAGAACACCTGACCGGCGCATTCATTGGCAAGAACCAACGTTGAGTCCGTCATCCAGCGTCACGCCGGCTGCAGGCTCGCAGGCGTGGTCACGAGTCCGGAATGGCGCGCGCTCACAATCCAAGCACTACCTTGAGTTTGACTTGGATGACATCGGAGGACGGAACTCCGCCCTGATAGAGCCGTCAGGTTGGTTCTGGGTAGGGCGGTGTTGGCTCGGGCAATCCGAACAGGTCGTGATTGTTGAAGAGCAATGTCGGCGTGGCGTAACCCGTACGAACGTCTGTCTTCGGCAGAGTCCCTTGGTCAATCACTTGGTAGTCGGCTGGGCGGTTGAGTGTCCGAAGCGCCGCGTCCAGGTTCGCGAGCATCCTCTCGGAATTCGCACAGCCGTCGCGAGTCAGAAACACAAGGCCTGACTTCACTGGCGGTGGCCCGGACCGCGATGGACTACATCCGGTCGAGATGATCGCGACGGACAACAGAATGACGGTTCGCCACATGACTCCGCCCATTCTACGCCTTCACCTCCGGGCGAGAGCGCGGGCCAGGCTCAAGATCCCGTGCGAATTCGGCGGGCAGCTCGGTCTGCCGAATGGCCGCACTCGCGCGGTCGACGTCATACGGCACGCGCACGAATTCCACAGCTGGCCGGGGATCAAGGGTCAGCAGCGCGCAGCATGCGCGCCAGTCTCCATCCTTCGGTTTGCCGACCGACCCGGCGTTCACGAACAGGACGCCGCCGACATCCTTCACATAAGGTCGGTGCGTATGGCCGAATACGATCACGTCGGCGTTGGATCCGTGCGCCAGTCGCTGAAAACTGGACACGGGACGATCTTCGAACAAATATTCGTTCATTCGGCGTGGACTGCCGTGGACCAGCAGCAGACGCACGCCTGCTGCCTCCACGCGGATCTCCGGCAGGAGCGTTCGGAGAAACGACTTGTTCTCTGACGTCGTGTGCGCTCTCGTCCACATCAGCGACTGTTGCCCGCGCGCTTTTTCGCCCTCGTCGCGATAGGCACACCCGCAATCATCACGATCGAAGCCGACGCCGTCATCGTAGTTGCCCATGATCGTCGGAATCTGCTCGTGCCGAATCTGGTCGATCACTTCGTTTGGAGAAGCGCCGTACCCAACGAGGTCGCCGAGACAATAAGTCCGGTCCGGACGCCGCAAGCGCACGTCCGACAGGACGGCCTCAAGCGCCGGGAGATTGCCGTGAATGTCACTGACGATCGCGATCCGCATGGGCGGGCTTGCCTCTCATAGTGTCCTCCTTTCGACTCACGGCGAGAAACCTAGTCAACCTTTGCGAATTCGATGCGCTTCCATATCGTCGGCGTGAACTTGAGGTCAGCGCCGATCGTTCCTCGTGCCGGCGGGTCCGAAATACCCAATTTCGCAACTTCAAGCCTGGGGCACGGGTAGTTCATACCCGTTACTCGCACTCAGCAGATTGCCTCGGCAAATCGCAAAAGAGGCTGGAGCATGATGTTGAGCCCAGTGGACGCCGGGTAGTTCATACCCATGTTCTTGAGCCTTCCGATGTTAGCTGCCAAGTCGCAGCACTTCTCGTCGCGTGCGGATGCGTTGTTCGTGCCGGTTTTCTTCTGAACGCCAGAAGTCATGCGAGCGACGTGCCACTCCGGACGGTGGCGCGACCTTTGCGAACTTTGAGGCCGAGAAGCTTGCGTTCCGGAAGACGGTCGTAACTCCCCAGCCGCCTGCCGCCTGAATGAGACGTCGCCATGGGACCTGACCACACGCTATTGGCGGGGCTGCCGCGAGTCGTATGGGAACGGCTCGAGACGGGACTCGAACGCGTTCCGCTGCTGCAAGGGCAAGCGCTGCAAGGAGCAGGCGAACCAGCCCGCCATACCTATTTCGTCACCGCCGGTCTCGTCTCGCTGTTCGCCCTAACCGTCGACGGCGCAACGCTGGAACTCGCGACCATTGCCAGCAATGGGGTCATCGGATTGCCGATGATCTTGCAGCGCAGCGCGACTCCTTGTCAGGCGGTGGTGCAGATTGCGGGAGACGCGTTCCGCATTCCTGTGGACGTCCTGGGTCATACCCTTCGCGACAGCCCCGCCCTGTCCGACGCCTGCCTCCGGTATGCGGACTCGCTGCTCAACGACTTCGCCCGCTCGACTGTCTGCCACCACTTTCATCCGCTCTCGGAGCGGCTCTGCCGATGGCTGCTGAACGCGAGTGACCAAGTGCAGTCCGCCATCTTGCCGTTGACCCACGACACGCTCGCGCAGGTCCTGGGCGCACAGCGCTCGGCGGTGAGTGCGGCCGCGGCGGATCTTCAGAGGGCCGAGGCTATCCGTTCTCACTGGGGAAGCATCACGCTGCTCAATCGTCGCCGCCTCGAAGTCTCGGCGTGCTCCTGCTATGCCGCGTCCCGCGAGACGTTCGCGCTGACGCCGCCATCGGCTCCTCCTTCGGCCGCGTCTACGCGCACGCGTCGCCGATAACTTTGTCTAGTTCCAGACATTGTATGAAACCAGACTGATCTTCGACATCTGGTTCTCTATCCTCCGCGAAGCTCGTTCGTCGCGCCGCGACATCTCACGGAGGCCCTCATGAATGCTTCACGTCTCAGTGCTCGTCGATCAGCCGTTATTCGGATCGCCCGCCTCGTCTCGATGTCCCTCGTCGCCGTTCTCGCGACTTCGACTCAGGCATTGGCGCAGTCGCCGTGGGAGCGGGCGGCAGCCAATCTGGAAGCGACGTTCACCGGACCGCTCGCGCGGTCCCTTGCACTGGTAGCGATCGTCATCGGCGGGCTCATGTTCATGTTCGGCGAGGGCGGCGCCAAACGACAAATCAGCGGCATCGTTTTCGGCGGTGGCCTGGCGCTCTTCGCGGCGCAATTCCTCGCTTGGCTGTTTTGAATCAGGCGGCAGACATGGCGACAGCGAATCTTCCCGAAGTCCGACCAGTGCAGCGATCGCTCCATCGACCGCTGACTGTCTGTGGCGTCGACCGGCGCCTCTTCTTTCTCGCCTTGCTCGTCGGCGTCGCAACGTTCAATCTGTTCTACAGTTTCGCCGCCGGCTGCATTGCCTTCGCGGCGTTGTACGTCCTCTCTTACTCGGGCACATCGCGCGATCCGCAAATGCTCCAAATTCTTCTGCGCTCTGGTGACGTTCGTTCGCGATACGACGCGACGAAATCCTACGGCGCTGATCGGCGATGGGGTGGTGCGGCATGGTGAATATTCGCCGCATTCTGCGCGACTACCAGTCCGCCGGCAGCTTGAGCAGCCAGCTCGCGCTGTGGGGTTTCATCGACGACGCCACCTTCCTAACGAAGGCCGGAGCGCTTGGCCTCGTCTTCCGGCTCGAGGGCGTCGACTACGAATGCCTCGACCATGCGGATCGCCAGGCCGTGGCCCATCGGTTTGAACAGGCGCTGCGGCAGCTCGATGAGACGTTCCGCGTCTACCAGTACTTGATGAAGTCGCCGGCACGGCCTCTCGTCTGCGCGGCGCACCCGCACCCAGTAGTCAACGGTGCCCTACAGCGACGCGTGGCTCAATTTGCGGCGAAGGCTGGTGGGCTCTTTGAACTGGACCTACATCTCGTGGTGCTCTTCGAAGGCTGGCATCTGCGCTCCAGCACGAAGAACTGGTTCAGGGCCTTCGGCGGCCCTTCTGCGGCCGCCGGCCGAGCGCTGTCGACGCAGGCCGCCGCGACCGCGCTCGCTCGGGAGATCGATCGAGCCGCCATTCACCTGCGTCAGAAGGCGGATGCGTTCGCCATCCAGCTGGCTGACACCGTCAAGCCGACGCTGCTCGCGAAGGCAGACGCGTTCCGCTTCCTTCGTCGGCTGGTCAACTACGCGCCGTACAAGCATTCGGCGGAGCTCAAGTACGACACACACCTGGACTTCTTTGTCGCAGATTCCGGGGTCGATTGTCACCGCGATCACCTGGAGGTCGATGACTACCGCGTCAAGGTGATGACGATGAAGGAGCCGCCGGCGAAGACGTTCGCGCACATCCTTCAAGATTTGTACGTCGTGCCGAGCCCATTCATCGCCTGCCTGGAATGGCAACGGATCTCGAACGCCCGGATGCGCCGCGAGTTGCACCGGCGTCGACGGCACTTCTTCAACAAGAAGATTTCGCTCGTCAACTATCTCAGCACGCAGACGAAGCCCGAGGAAATGCTGGTCGACGATTCCGCGGCAGCCACCGTCAACGAGCTGGGGCAGGGCCTGACAGAAATGGAGGTGCATGGCCACTTTTTCGGCGCGTGTTCATTGACGTTCGTCGCAATCGACCGCGACGCACGGCGCCTCGACCAAACAGTCGCGGCGTGTGTGAAGGCCTTTGCCGGGCACGACGGAGCACTCTACGAGGAGAGTTACAACCTCTTGAACGCCTGGCTCGCGGTCGTGCCCGGCAATGCGGCGCACAATCTCCGCCGTCTCACGCTCCTCAATACGAATGTCGCGGATCTCAGCTTCCTGTTCACCCTCCATACAGGCGAGCGAACGAGCGCGCATCTCGACGGTCGCGAGTGCCTGGCGGTCTTCGAGACGGAGCACCACACGCCGTACTTCTGGAATCTGCATCACGACGACGTCGGCCACGTGTTGGTGCAGGGGGCGACCGGGTCAGGCAAGTCCTTTCTGGTGAATTTTCTGCTCACGCATGCCCAGAAGTACAACCCGCTCACCGTCGTTTTCGATATCGGCGGGAGTTACGACAAGCTGACCACTTTGCTCGGTGGCAGCGTGTGGAAGATGGGCCTGACGCATCGCGCGTTCACGATCAACCCGTTCTGCCTGGAGCCCACGCCAGACCACCTGCACTTTCTCTTTTCGTTCGTGCGGGTGTTGCTGGAATCCAGCGGCCAGTACCGATGCACCCTCACCGACGACCGGGACCTCTATGAAGCGATTGAGAATCTCTACGCGCTCGACGCTCCTCAGCGGCGAATGATCACGCTGGTCAACCTGCTGCCGCGTCCGCTCGGCCAGCAGCTACACCGCTGGGTCCAGGGAGGGCCGTACGCAGATCTCTTCGACAACGTTGACGACACGCTGACATTTCAGCGCGTTCAGTGCTTTGACTTCGAGGGCCTCGAGCAATTCCCGCTCGTCCTGGAACCGCTGTTGTTCTACGTCCTGCATCGTGCGAATGCCTCGATTCAAGAGCGGCAGGCGACGGGAGACCTGAAGCTCTTCGTGCTCGATGAAGCCTGGCGGTTCGTGCGGAATGCGACCGTCGCCGCGTACATCACGGGCGCGCTGAAGACGTGGCGCCGGCGCAACGCCGCGATGATTCTGGCCACGCAAAGCAGCGAAGACTTCGCGACGAGCGATCTGCTCCGTACCGTCATCGAGAGTTGTCCGACGAAGTTCTTTCTCGCGAATCCGGGACTGGACGTGACGCGGGCCAGGGAGCTCTTCCATCTGAATCACACCGAAGCCTCGTTAATCCGCCACCTGATCCCCCGGCAGCAGGCGCTGCTGAAGCGCCCAAACGTCGCCAAGGTCGTCAATTTGGAGGTCGATCCGGAGTCGTACTGGATCTACACCAACACCCCGCCCGACAACGTGCGTCTCGACACAGCCAGGGTCGGCGCGGGGCTCGGAGAGGCCATTGCCCGTCTGAGCGCTGAGTAGATGAGGAGCTCGCCATGCGACATCTCGTGATTGTCCTGATCGTGGCCGCTTCGCTGGTGCCGGCCTCCGTGCGCGCGCAGGGTACGCGCTCTGTGACCTACACCAGCCGCACCGTCGTGTCCGTGAACACCAAGCTACGGTTCACGACGATGATCATTCTTCCGAACGCGGAACAGATTCTGGACTTCGTTTGCGGCGATCGGGACTTCTGGGTGATTTCCGGTGCCCAGAACCTGGCCTACGTAAAGCCCGCCAAGGCTGGCGCGGCCACGAACTTGAATCTCGTGACCGCCAGCGGGCACGTGTACTCCTTCCTGCTGACGGAGGGAAACGCGGATCCAGATCTCAAGCTGTACATCGAGCCGGACGAGAGCGTGGCGACCGCGGCGACCGAGGCGCCGCGATTCTATACGCTCGCGCAGGTCGAGGAATTGAGACAAGCCGCCGATGAAGCGCGGCGGGAGGCGACTGCGGCCAAGGAAGCAACCGCAAAGACTATAGAGGACGCAGTCCGAGCGTTTCGCGCGACGTATCCGACCACGCTCGAGTTCCCGTACGTGCTGAAAGGGAACGGCAAACCGTTCAACGTCGTGGCGATCTACCACGATGACCGTTTCACCTACATCAAGACAGACGCCACGGAGTTGCCGTCGCTGTACGAAGTCCTTGATGACGCTCCGAACCTCGTCGACTTTCAAGTCGAGCATGGTGTCTACGTCGTGCCCAAAGTGCTCGATCACGGATACCTCGCGATCGGCAGCAAGAAACTGATCTTCGAGCGCGTGAAGTAGGAGTGAGGCATGGCGACCGAACCGAACGAACCCGGCGGCGCTCGCGGCCCGATGCGCGATCGTCGCGACCCGCCGCGCGGGGTGTTGCCCCGGCAAGTGCAGGTCTGGCTCATGGCCGGTCTGGCGACCGTGATCGTGATCATCATTCTCGTCGCAGGCCACGCGCAGCCGGTGCCTCGGCCGCCGGGCGCGCCGCGTCCTGACCAGACGACGTTGCCCGATGCCGATCGCATCCGCGCGTACCAACAGCAGCTCGCCGCAGACGAGGCTCGGCTGCGTCAAGTGCAGAGCGAGGCGGCAGCGAGCACCACGCCGCGCCCCGCCAGCTCCGGCCACGCGTCACCATCAGAACCGGCAGACCAGGCGCGACAAGACGCGCGGCGGCGGGAGGAGCAGAGCCTGTTTGCCGACAACGTCGCCTTGAGCCGCCGCTCGCCGAGCGAGCAGCCGTCCGTCCCGGGCGCAGCTCCAGGAACTCGATCACCGGAAGGGCAGGTGCGCCCACATGAGCCGACGATCCAAACCGCCGCGCTTGCGACGACAGCGCCGGAACGGACCAAGGCGCCGCTCGAGACCTCGGCGCTGTCGACGCCCACGCGCACTGAGAATCCCGCGCCTGGCCCACGCCTTCGTCTGCTCGAAGGTACCGTCATCGAGACCGTGTTGCTCAATCGACTCGATGGGACGTTCACTGGGCCGGTCAGCTGCCTAGTAACAACGCCAGTCTATTCCGCCGATCGGCAGTCGGTGCTCGTACCGGCTGGCACGCGCGTCCTTGGTGCCGCCGCGCCGGTCCAGGCGTGGGGCGACACGCGCCTCGCCGTGACCTTCCATCGCCTCGTCATGCCTGACGGGCACACGTACAGCCTCGATCTCTTCAAGGGTCTGAACCAGATCGGGGAGACGGGTCTGAAGGATGAGGTCAACCGGCACTACTGGCAGGTGTTCGGAGCCTCGCTGGCGATCGGCGCGCTCTCGGGTTTGGCTCAGTACAACACCCATGGATTCGCCGCCGACACGTTCGGCGACACCTACCGGCAAGCGGCAGGCGCCAGCCTGGCGTCGTCGAGCGCACGCGTCCTCGACCGGTATCTCAACGTCCTCCCCACGATCACGATCCGTGAAGGTTTCCGAATCAAGGTGTATCTGACCAACGACCTCGACCTGCCGGCCTACGACTTCGCCGGAAACGGAGGTATCCGATGACCCGCCGCTTCGCACGTCTTCTCGCCATCACTGCGCTCTTGGTCGTGTGGGCGCCGCCCGCCCGAGCGCAGTTCGTCGTTTTCGATCCGAGCAACTACGCCGAGGCCATCCTGCAGGTCCAACAGCTGATTCGGCAGTACCTGTTTCTGATCGATCAAGCGCAACGGGTGCCGGTCGACATCGCGACGCGCTACCACGCGCACTCGCTCGATTGGACCTACCACGATCTGTCGAACGGCACCCTCTATGCGCAGCAAATCCTTAGGGCACTAAACGAAGGGGACCTGAGCGGTGCCGCCTACCGGCAGGTGACCGATCCGCTGGACACGCCGACAGACATCATCGGCCGTCTTCCGCCAAGTTTGCTGCGACGCCTCACGGACAGCTATGCGGCGATCGAGCTCCAGGACAGCATGACCCGGCTCGCCGTTGATCAGACCGGCACAGCGCGCACCGACGGCCCATTCACCCTACAGGCCGTGCGGAACGTCGAGCACGACATAGACAATACGGATGACGCGTTCCACTCCCAAACCGCGCTCCTCGAGAAAATCAACGCCGCGTTCGCGATCGACTTGCGACTCGACGAGCAAACCAACCAGTTCCAACTGACAGCGCTCGAGCAGCTCCTCGTCGACAACACGCGCAAGCGCGACGCCGAAGCTCAGCTCATGAACGCCACCATCTATCAGTGGCGGTTCGGATCAGCGTATGGGCAGGACCTGTTCCGCAACACGGCGGCCCACGTGGATGCGTGGCGTCCGTTTTGAGGCCGGCCGATGCCTCCGACGCCCTACGACCCGATTGGCACCGTCCAGCAGGCCATCACAAACCTGCTGGCGACGCAGCTGCCGCAGTTCCTCGGCATCGGGAACCGGATGTTCACGTCGTTCGCTACGATCCTCCTGGTCTGGCAGGGCCTTCGAATGATGCTTGCGTGGCGCGAGTCGGGCGAGCACATGTTCAGTTTCGCGAAGCTGATGCTCATGATCGCCTTCGGCGAAGGCATGATCGTGTACTACGCCTCGCCGATTCCTGGGTTTGGCGAATCCTTTTCGAGCCTCATCACCAACGAGGCGCTGACGCTCGCGCGGCTCATCAGCGGCCAGTCAATCCAGGACGCGCAGCAGAGCCTGAACACCCTCTGGAACTCGCTTGAGCAACCAGACGCCTGGTCGATCCTCGCCAACCTCTTGTACTGGCTGATGCTGATCGTCATCGGACTTGCCCAGTTCGCGCTCATGTTCGTCATCTCGTTCAGCATGATCGCGAGCGCCGTCTGTGGGCTCGTCGGGCCGATCTTCGTCCCGTTCTTCATCGTTCCAACACTGGAGTGGCTCTTCTGGGGCTGGCTGAAGGCGTTCATTCAGTACTCGTTCATGATCGTCATCGCGAACGCCTTCATCTTCGTCTTCGAGAAGTTCCTCAGCCGATACCTGCAGACGCTCCCGCCGGGCCTGCGGTTCGAAGATCAGCTCTTGTACGGCGTCCACGCTGTGATGATCCTGGGGACATTCACCGTGGGCGTCTTGCTCGTACCGTCGCTGACCAGTTCAATCTTCTCTGGTCGCTCCGGCGAATCGGTACTACCATCGCAAATTAGGAGCGTGTGAGAGGGAGGACGCTATGGCCATCTTCCGAAGCCACCGTGATGCGGCAAAGGCCAACAACCGCGTGGTCATCAATTTCTACTACGTCATGTTTGTCGCCGTCCTCCTGTACGGCGCGATCGTCGCCGTCCATTACCTCCTCGGCTGGTGGTGAGAGTGACGGCCCACCATGCCCGACACCGCGCCGTATCGACTGCCGCCGATCGAAGACGCCAAGCGCCAATACGTCGAGCTGTTCGGCTCGGCGTTGGTGCTGAACACGTATCTCAAGATTGCCCTTTTGTGCGTGTCGCTCATCGCGCTAGGGCTGCTCGTACTGAACTTCCGCACCATCAAGAGGTACGAGCAGCTCAAACCGCTCGTCATCCGAATTGACGACGTCGGCCGCGCCCAGGCGGTCCAGTACGACGACCTCACCTACAGACCACAAGGGCAAGCCCCGGAGCTCAAGTACTTCCTGACGCAGTTCATCACGAAGCACTTCGCCCGTGTCCGCAGCACCATCAAGCAGCAGTACGCCGAATCGCTCTTCTTCCTTGATGCGGGGCTGGCGGACGCGACCATCGCCCAACACCAGCGCGACCACGCCATCGAAGAGTTCCTGTCGGGGACTGACGATGAGGTGGAGGTCGTCGTGAAGAACGTGACGCTCGACGACCTAAAGGTGGCGCCATACAAGGCCTCTGTGGACTTCGAACAGGTCTACTACGGGCTGGGCAATCGCCAGGAGAGGAAACGCGAGACGTTCGTCGCGCAGTTCACGTTTGGTCTGCGGGACCAGATTCCGAACACGATGGTGCTCGTCAATCCGCTCGGCCTGACGATCACGTACTTCCGCGTCGACCAAGCCTTCCGATGATCGCGAACAGCGCCTTCCTCGCCGCGATGGTCATCGTCCTGCTGCTGTTCTGGGTGATGGGGCAGCTCGAGTTCCTGGCACCCTACAAGCACGTCATCCTCCCGTGCTACCTCTGGGTCATCGTCGGCAGTGTCGTCGTCCTCTTTCTAAACCTGTTCGCGCTCTTCTACACAGCGACGAGGCACCTCTTTCTGAAAGAGACCGGTCGTAAGCTCGCGCATCTCGAGCGTCAGCTCCAGACGCCGGACACCGTCGTACGGGACCTGTCCGAGCGGCTCGCGCGCGAGGAGTAAGCATGGCCCGCGACGGCCGGAGCGACGCACGCACAGACGTTCGCGAGCTGGCGCCACGCGCTCCCGAAACGCGTGAGCTTACGCCCAGCCGGCCCGGCGTCCCGATGGATCGTTTGACATTGCCGCGCGGACCAGTGCGTGAAGTCGTCCGCGCTCGAGGGCACGTCTATCGTCTCCGCGAGTCGGAAGCCCGCATCCTCGCGACGGTCGGCACCTTTCGCGTCGTCCGCGCAGACGACCTGCAGGCCATGCGATCGTCGCGCGACGCCTGGACTGGCGACCTCCGGTCGCTCTCCGACCAGGGGCTGGTCCAGGCCCGAACGGTTGAAGTGAATCGCCAGTCCATCGCGGTCGTCGTGCTAACGCGCGCGGGCAAAGACGTGCTCGACATGCATCGGCGCGCCAGCGCGGATCGATCGCAGACCTTCCATGCGGGCCTCGTCAAACCGCGGGAGCTGGCCCACGACTCGCAGTTGTATCGGCTCTATCAGGCGGAAGCGAATCGTATCGACGGGGAAGGCGGTCGCGTAGTGCGGGTCATCCTCGACTACGAGCTGAAGCGCGACTACCAGACGTTTCTAAACCGTCCAGATCGCCCAGACGGCGCGGCTCGCGCGGATGACCTCGAGGCGTTCGCGGCCGCGTCCGGCCTACCGGTCATCGACGGCCACCTCGAACTCCCAGACCTGCGCATCGAGTACGAGACCGCCGACGGGCGTGTCGAATACCGCGACGTGGAGCTCGTCACCGAGCACTATTCACGCGGTCAACTCGCCGGCAAGACCGCCGCCGGCTTCGCTCTCTACCGCGCCGCCGGCGCCGGTGGGCGAGGATCGTCGGCTCGCACGGGCGGCACCCCGTTCGATCCGCATCACCTGGAGCGGCTGTGATGACGTTTGAGGATCGCGTCCGCGCCCTCGAACCGCTGGGCTTCACGCCGCGGCAGACGCGCTTCATTGCGACCGTGGCGTTGCACAGCGGTTATTGTCTGCGGCGGCAGTACGGGGCCTTTGCGGGCGTGCGATACGGGAAGAACGTCTGCGACTTCCTCGAGGCGCTCGTGGAGCGACAGCTCGCCGAACGGTTCACACAGCGGCCGGATCGGGGCCTCATCTATCACCTGCAGGCGCGGGCGATCTATCGTGCGCTGGGCCAGGACGAGAACCGGAATCGCCGCGAAGCGAGCGCGGCGCTCATCGCACGCAAGGTCATGGTGCTCGACTACGTGCTCGGGCATCCGGAGCTCGACTGGCTCGCGACCGAAGCCGACAAGGTCGAACTCTTCGCGGACCGCTATGACGTGCCCCGTGTCGATTTGCCGCAGCAGGTGTTCACGGCGTCGCAACCTGACAGGCCCGGCACCACGCGGTATTTCACGCACAAGCTGCCCGTGGCGGTCGCCGGGGATCCGCCCATCGCGTACTTCGTGTACCTCGTGACCGATACCACGGGCCGCGGTCTGGCGCAGTTTCTCGACGACCATGCTCGTCTTTTCGGATGCCTGCCGGCGTGGACCGTAGTGGCCGTGAGTCCGAGCCCTGTCGCGTTGGAGAGCTGCGATGCGGTCTTCGGCCGGCATCTCCAACAGCCTCGACGACCCTTGACTGCCGGTGTGGAGGACCTCCGGTGGTTCTTGACGACCCGCCAAACGATCGATCAGGGCGAGCTGGCGCGGCTGTCCGTCGCTGCGATCGATCGCTTCCGCACGCTCCGCGAGCAGTTCAGCGCCGCGCCATTCGACGCGTTGTACGCCGAGTGGTGTCAGCGCGGCGAATCGGCGTTCGCAGCTCATGCGCCCGTCGTTGGCCGGTCCGCGATGCGGAGCGTGGGCCAGCTCGTCACCGACGTCTTGAAGTTCGACTACAGCCAGTTCGGATCACTCCCGGGGGTCGCATGATGGGGCTAGCGCGTCCGCAGCACGGTATCCCCGGCGTCAGCCCCTGCGCTAGCCCCGACGCCAGCCCCGTGAGACTGAGATTCATTGCGGAAAGACGAAGAGTTTCCCACGGCGCCGGGCGCGCCGTGGGG
>DATEGZ010000233.1:0-6935 GCA_035279905.1 Vicinamibacterales bacterium | reverse complement strand
GGGCGCCGGCGTCACGGCGGGCGCGGGAGCCGAGGCCACCGACGCCACAGGCGCTTCGGCGCCTCGCGCGGGCGCGCTCAAGCGCATCGCCAGGAAGCCGCCCACGCCGGCGGCGGCGATGCAGCCAGCTCCCACGGCGCCGAGGACGAGCGTTCTTGGGGACATCACAGTCAGGGAATCAGCAAGGCCCGTACCGTACCGGGGACCGGCCTTTTGCCTCGATTTTCGCCCTCGGGTGCCGCCGGGAGGACACCGCCCGTCACCCCGCGGGCACAGTACAATAGACCCGACGCAGGACATCACGATCGGCCGCGCCGCCGCGTTTGGCGCGAATCCCGCATTCGTGATCGCAGTACGGAGAGTATCCCATGCGTTTGGCTCTACGGTTTCTTCTTCCGGCGCTCGTCCTCCTCGGCCCCATGCAGGGCCGCGCCTCCGCCGTCACCATCCAGGAGCTGCTCGAGTTCAAGGGCAAGCTGAGCGACGACGTGCTCGTCGCGCTGATTGAGTCGGATGGATCGGTGTTTCATCTTTCGATCGGCGACGTTGCGTCGCTGAAGGACAAGGGCCTCAGCGAGAAAGTCATTCTCGCGATGCTGAAGACGGCGACGAAGCAGCAGATGACGCCCGCGCCGCCGCCGATGGCCGCGCAGCCGCAGCCGGTCTACACGCAGCCGCCCGCGGATCCGTACGGGCAGCCCGTCGCGCAGTACCCGCAAGATCAGCCGACGATGATTCCGTCTGATGTGCCCGACCAGAGCCAGTCGCAGCAGAAGGCGCCGGTCGTCGTGAACGTCAAACAGGAAGTCACGCAGCACGTCGATCAGCCGCAACAGCAGTACGCGCAGCCGGGCTACGCGGGCTATCCGCTCGGTTATTACGGGTACGGCGGATACATCGGCGCGCCGGTCGTGAATCGGCCGGTGGCGCAGCCCGTCTACTGGGGCTGGAACGGCCAGCGGCGTCCCGACAGCTGGCAACCGACGCCCGCGCCGCGGCTGCCGAACCAGGCGATCTCGCCGATGAACCAGGCCGTGTCGCCGATGCAGCAGCCGTCAACGACGCGCACGACGACGAACAACGGACGAGGCGGGGGAGAGTAATTCGGGTACGACTGGTACGTCAGGTACCAGGACGCGCTATCGCGTGCCATCTTTCTTGGTTGTACCGAAAATAGTTGACGAGCGTCAGCTCGTTCCTCGCACCTGACGTACCTGTCGTACCTGAGAAGACGTTCGCTCTACTCCGCGACAAACGCGCGCACGCGCGTGCCCGTCGTCAATCGATTCGCGACGACCGTTTTTGCTCCTCGCCGAGACGACTCTGCCTGGCGCCGATAAAGACTCCTGGTGCTGACGGGATGGATCACAGAATCGTTCGATTCGATGTCAGGCTCAACAACGGCGACTACCTGAACGCGTCTTGGGACAAAGCGCGCAGAGACTCCTTTCTGCTCAAGCCGGATGTCGAGTGGCCGCTCTCTGTGGATCCTCTGGTCTGGCCCTCCGTGTTCTACTCGGCGATCTTCAGAGAAGCTGTCGACACTTCGTACAGCTCAATCGAGGTACCGCCCTCTACGGATGGTGGGAAGTACTGGCTGAATCTGGATCGAATGACGGCGCACTACGACCGTCACAAGAAGACGGACACCAGCGGAGTCATGGTGGCGATCGAGCTGTTCTTTCCTGAAGCCTTGCTCGTTGGAGACGTGGTCCACTACGAACAACTCGATGGGATTCAATGCGGCATCTGGCTCGACCGCACGATCCCTGCCGAGCTTCCTTCCGGCTGCGCGTTGCTGGGCTATGACGTGGCGGATGCCGGGTGGATCAGCGGACTCACCAACTGCGGGTACGTGACAGGGGAAAAGGAGCCGTTGGCCAGAGCATGGGCGACTCGTCTGAATCAGTTCGGCCTGCTCTCGAGTTTGGAGGATGCACTGGAATTCAAGCGGATGACGGATGAGCGGGTGAAGGAGCATTCTCCGTTCTGGGTGTATGGCATCTGGCAAGTGTCGGGATCTGTCAGCGCGGTGAATGCCTGGCAGGCTTGAGATGGTCCGGTGGCGCGGTCATGTTGACGTCGGTCGATCGTCCGCTCGTCACGCGGGACCGCCGGATTCTGCAAGCGCGGTTGGTCCGGCGATGGACCGGCTGATGCAAGAGGCTCGGGCCGGGCCGCCTTCGTGGCCGAGCGGCCGAGACTAGTTCAACGGCAATCCGACGGCGTAGCCCTTCCGGGCTCTGACGTCGTACTTCCTGCCCTTCACTCGAACGGACAGATCGTGCCAGCCGTCGCGCGAGACGCCCGACGGCGTGTAGCGCAGCACGTACCGCGTACGGAATTCCTCGATCGCGCCCGCGAGGCTCGAGACGATCGAACCATCGCGGTGGAGGTTGAAGTTGCGCCCGCCGCTCAGATCCGCGAGTTCCTGAAGCAGGTACGCATAGTCGCCCACGAAGTGCGACTCCGACGTGGTGATGCCGCTCGCGTCCATGTTGCCGCTGATCGCAATCGTGCCGGATTGCGCGTCGAGGCCGATGACATCGACGACCGAGTCCGAGCGACGGAGGATCGCGATGCGCGTCGCGCGCGTCGTGAAGCTGGTCGTGTCGGCGCCGTCCGAAAGGAGAACAATCAGTCGCCGGAATCCAGACGGCGCGGGACGGATGAGGCACGCGATGAGCGCGTCGAAAAGCGACGTGCCACCCTCATCGCGTTGGTACGCCGTGGCACGTGCCGTGGTCCACGACCCGAGCCGGCGTCCGTCCCAGGCTGGCTCGTCGAGGATCTCGGCGCCAAAGACGCGCGTCTCGACGCGGTCGCCCGGCCGCATCAACCCGCGCGTCGCCTGGCTTAGCCCATCGAGCGCGGTGCCGAGCTGTAACCGCGCGCTCGTGCTGACATCCACCAGCATCGTCGCGTCAACCGGCATCGATTCGCGCGAGACGTCGGTGAGCGTCTGCAGCTGGCCGTTGTCCCGGAGCTCGAAGTCCGCTGCCGTCAGGCCGGTGACGACCCGGCGTCCATCGAGCACGGAGACGTCGACGAAAACCGCGTCGGCCTGACTTCGGAACGTCGGCTGTTGCGCAGCGAGCGCAATCGTCCCGGCCGCAAGGGTCGCCGATAATGCGAGGGCCCGAGTCGTCATCGAGCCCCCTCGCGCACTGCCGTGAGCAACGCGGGCCAGTCGCGGTACGCGCCCGAGAAATAGA
Organism: Vicinamibacterales bacterium; assembly: GCA_035279905.1. Classification (GTDB taxonomy): domain Bacteria; phylum Acidobacteriota; class Vicinamibacteria; order Vicinamibacterales; family SCN-69-37; genus DATEGZ01. The sequence continues at coordinate 3,720 of DATEGZ010000233.1, read as the reverse complement.
GATGCCACGGATCGCGCAACGGCGCCGGCCTGGCGAAGAGCGGCTGCAGCCTGTCGTTCGCGTCGCTCACGCGTCCGCTCAGAAACTCGAGCGAGGCCACGGCGATCGAGGCCGATTGCGCCGGCAGGATCGCAGCAGCGCGCCGGTACTGCGCGAGCGCTTCGTCAAACCGCTCCGCCGACTCGAAGGCGCGACCGCGGAAGAGCGCCGCAAGGTAGCGCGCCTGGGCATCCGTCGTCAGGCCTTCGGCTTCGACGAGGAGCGAGTCAGCATCTTTCCACTTGCGCTGGGTGACATTGAGAAAGCCGAGGCGCAACGTGGCTTCGGGGCGCGCGGATTCGAACTGCCGCGCGGCGTTCATGGCCTTGACGGCCGTGCCGGTCCGATCGAGGCCCGTGTGCGTAATGAACGCCGCATCGCGCTCCGGCGTGCGCGGAGTGAGCCCGGGAGCGTCGACGTACAGAAATCGGCCGACGAGTTGCTCATCGGTAATGGCTCGCGCGAGCGCGATCGCGCCAGGATCGATCCGGCCCGTGACGTGATCGAGATGCGTCTTGAGCGGCGTCCTCGTCATCTGCGCGATGTTCGCATCGGCTTCGAGCAGGGCGAGCGCTGCGGCTTGCCAGCGTCGCTCGAACTCGCCTCCAGGTGCCCCGCGCCGCACCCGTGCGCAGCCATCTTCGAGGAGATCGTGCGCTTCTTGCGCGTGATGCGTGTTGAAGGCCGCCTGCGACGCCTCGAGCAGGAAGGCTTCGGCGACCGGCGCGGGCACGTTCGTCAGCGCGGCGTCGGCTTCATGCTGGAACGCCGCGAAGTCCGCGACGCGAATCAGCGCGGCCTGCGCCTCGTCGAAACGACCTTGCGTGTAGGCCGTGACGATTGCTGTCGCCGTCGGCGCTTGCGTCGCGCGGCCATCGCCGCCTGGGACGGTGGCGATCGCCGCGAAAGCAGCAAGCGCGCTGCACGAGCCGCGGACCCAACGGAATCTCATGGAAAGCGCCAGTCTAGCGCCAACTACGAGCCGCCCCGTAGGCCCTCTGGTCTGCGCCGGTGTGCTATAACCGCCGGTTGTGGCGGCTCAGCCACATGGGAGGCATGGAAATGAAGGCACGAATTCAGACCGTCCGGCGGTTCACGCGACCGCTCGCCGTGGCCATCGGCCTGGCAGTGACGGTCGGCATCACCGCACCGCGCGCGCTCGACGCCCAAAGCAAGGCGGCCGCGCCCGCCCAGAAAATGGACGACGAGTACACGAAGAAGATCGTCGACAGCACGCCCGACAAGCGGATCCTGACCGAGCTTGTCGATCACATGCCGCTGCCCGCCGATCCGAAAGTACCGTCGCCGCTCAAAGTGCTCGGCTACATCCCCGGTGAAGGGGGCCGCCTCACCTATAGCGCCGACGTCTACAAATATCTCGACGCGCTCGACGCGGCATCCGCCCGCGTGACGTGCTGGTCGATCGGCAAGACCGAAGAAGGCCGCGACACGCGCGCCTGCGCGGTCGCCGACGAAGCGACGATCCGCGATCTCGCGAAGTACAAGAAGATCACGGCGGACCTGACCGATCCGCGCAAGACGTCGGACGCGGTCGCCAAGCAGCTCATCGCCACAGGCAAGCCGATCTACTGGGCCACCGGCAGCATCCACTCCGGCGAAACCGGCAGCGTCGAGATGCTGATGGAGCTCGGCTACCGCCTCGCGATCGAAGAGACGCCGTTCATCCAGACGATCCGCAACAACCTGATCTTCGTCTTCACGCCGACGACCGAAGTCGACGGACACGATCGCCAGGTGGACAACCAGCGCGCGCAGCAGGCGGGGCAGCCCACGCCGTCGATGGTCTACTGGGGCAAGTACGTCGCGCACGACAACAACCGCGACGGCATCGGCAAGGGCCTGAAGCTCTCGCAGAACGTGCTCGCGACGTTCCTCGATCTGCACCCGCAGGTCCTGCACGACCTGCACGAGTCGGTGAACCTGCTGTACGTCTCGACGGGCACCGGCCCGTACAACCCGATCGTCGATCCGCTGCAGGTCAACGAGTGGTGGATGCTCGCGCAGAACGAGATCGCCGAGATGACCAAGCGCGGCGTGCCGGGCGTGTGGACCTACAACTACTACGACGGCTGGGTGCCGAACTACATGTTCTGGATCGGCGTGTCGCACAACGCGATCGGCCGGTTCTACGAGACGCAGAGCGGCGGCGCGAACACGTCGTTCCCGCCGGCGACGAGCCGCGAGTGGTACCGGCCGAATCCGGGCCCGGGCAACGTCGGCTGGAACTCGCGCTCGAACGTGAACATGCAGCAGTCCGCGCTGCTCATCACGCTCAACACCGTCGCGAAGAACAAGGAGTATTGGCTCGAGAACTACTACGCGAAGATGAAGAACCAGATCAATCTGGGCAAGACGACCGCTCCTTACGCGTACGTGATTCCGGCCGATCAGCGCAAGAAGTCCGACATCTCCGACCTCATCAACATCGTCAAGCGCGAGGGCGTGGACGTGAGCGTCGCGTCGCAGGCGTTCAAGGCCGGCAGCGCCGACGTGAAGGCCGGCGACTACATCGTCCGCATGGACCAGCCGTACCGCGGCATCGTCGAGATGTATCTCGGGCTGCAGTGGTATCCGGCGAACAACCCGCGGCCCTACGACGACACGGGCTGGTCGATCCCGCTGCTGCACAACATCAAGGTCACGCGCGTGGACGACAAGTCGATCCTCGATCAGCCGATGACGACGATGGGCGCGAACGCGTTGTTCGCCGGCACGATTCAGGGCACGGGCAGCACGCTCGTGATCGACCACACGACGGACAACAAGCTCGCCACGTTTCGGTGGGCGAACGCGAGCGTGAAGATGTCGGCGGCCGAGCAGGCGTTCGATCTCGGCGGGCATCACTTCACGGCCGGAGCGTTCGTGATTGCCAACGCAAATCGCGCGACGCTCGAGCCGCAGATCAAAGAGATGGGCCTGCAGGCGTGGGCGACCGACGCCGCGCCGTCCGTGCCGATGCACGACATGACGGTGCCGCGGATCGGCTACATCCACTCGTGGCAGAACACGCAGGACGAAGGCTGGGTCCGCATGGGTCTGGACATGTACAAGATTCCCTACAAGTACTTCGGCGACAACGAAGTGCGGAAGGGCAACCTGCGCGCGCAGTACGACGTGATTCTCTATCCGAATGCGGGCGTGCAGATCGACGGCGCGGGCGCGGCGGCGCCGACCGGCGGTCAGGCGCAGCCGTATCGTCCGAGCGCGGCGACGCCGAGTCTCGCGACAGCGCCGGATCAGACGGACGATCGGCGCGGCGGTCTCGGCCGTGACGGCCTCCGTGAACTCGAGAAGTTCGTCGAGGACGGCGGCGTGCTGATCACGGAAGGTCAGACCACGCAGACGTTCGTCGAGTACCGGATGGCGCCGGGCGTGTCGGTCGAAGACACGAACGGGCTCTACGTGCCCGGCTCGGTGATCAAGACGCTGCTTGGCGATAAGACGAGCCCGATTCTCTACGGCTACGACCAGAACGCGCTCGCGGTGTTGATCAAGAACGGGCCGGTGCTGAGCGTTGGTGGTGGCGGCGGCGGATTCGGGGGCTTCGGCGGCGGCGGCCGCGGTGGACGCGGAGGCGGTTTGCCGGCCGGCGTCGGCGGCGGTGAGCTGCAGCCGATGAGCGCGCCCGCGCAGTTGACGACGCTCGAAGGTGGCGCGGCG
>DATEGZ010000232.1:0-17871 GCA_035279905.1 Vicinamibacterales bacterium | reverse complement strand
GCCTCCGGCGATGGCGCGAGCGCCAGGGCGCGCGCCCGCCCCAGCGGCGTCCCGGCCTCGCCGGCCAGGGCTTCGCGGATGCGATCGAACTCGAGCGCGCGTAGGGCAGCAGCTTGCATGGCGGGAGCCCGCAACGGGCGGGCAAACAACCATTATGACATGGCTCTATACTTCCGGCATGCGCTCACGAACGAGGCTGACTTTCTTCTTCCTCGCATCGGTCGTCGCTCTCAGCAGCGCCGGAGCCCTGGTCGCATCGCAGGCGGGCAAGTCGACGGCCAGCCCAGGCACGCCGGAAGCGAAAGCCTTGCTCGCGCAGGCCGAGACGAAGCTGCGCGGTGCGCCCGACTACGACGCCGGCATCGCGCTCCTCAAGCAGGCCATCCAGGCCGACACGCACTTTGTTGACGCGTATGCGCGGCTCTATTCGGCCACGCAATCCGCCGCGATGGCGAAAGCGAACCAGACGCAGGCGAAGACCGGCGACGCCATCGACGCCGCGATGAACGATCTGAAGAAACAGTACGCGACGTGGGCCGCGGCCGATCCCAACAACGCGATCCTCGCCTGGGCGCAGGGCACGCTCGAAGAAAAGGACTGGGCGAAGGCGAAGGCGTTCTACGACCGCGCGATCGCCCTCGATCCGTACTTCGCGCGCACGTACCTCCAGCTCTCGCTGATTGCCGACTTCAGCGGCGACAACCAGAAGCAGGTCGACTACCTGAAGAAGGCCGCGGACGTCGATCCCGCCGATCCGCAGTACTTCTTCTACTGGGCGTCGGCCATGAAATCGATCGACCCGGCGCGATCGATCGTGCTGCTTCAACAGACCGCCGACAAGTACCCGGGTACGGAGCGCGGCGCGCAGGGCCTCTACTGGGCGGCGTTCGAGACGACGGATCTCCCGAAGAAGATCGCGATCTACGAGCGGCTGCATCGCGACTTTCCGCCGGCGAAATCCGGCTGGTCCGGCTCGGGCATGCCCGCGCTCTTCGAGGCCTACGAGCGCACGGATCCAAAGAAGGCGCTCGCGTTCGCGCAAGGCCTCGCCGCGGAGATGACGGACGAGTCCGACAAGAAGACGTGGGGCGACTTCACCGCTTACGCGCGGGCGGTCGTCGACGCGCAGGCGAGCATCGACGCGGGCAAAGGCGCCGACGCGATCGCGCTCATCGGCAAGGCGCCGCGGCCGCGCTACGTCGACACGAGCGCGCTCGATCTGCTGAAGGCCAGCGCTCAGGACGTGAGCGGCGCCACCGCCGCCGCATACGACGGGCTCCTCATCGTCGCCTCGAAGTCGCCGACCGACGCGGTGAACGCCGCGATCGCGACGTACGGCAAGAAGCTCGGCAAAGGGGCCGCCGCGATCGATGCCGATCTCTGGGCGAAGCTCGAGGCAAACGCGAAGCCGGCGGCGGATTTCGCGTTGCCCGATTATCCGGGCGGCAAGACCGTCCGTCTCGCCGATTACCGCGGCAAAGTCGTGCTCGTGAACTTCTGGTATCCGTCGTGCGGCCCGTGCCGCGGTGAATTTCCCACGCTGCAGCGCGTGCTGACGAAGTACCAGGACCGCGGCTTCGTGATCCTCGCGCTCAACGTCTATCCGGACGAAGACGAGTTCGTGATGCCGTACATGACGAACAACCACTTCACGTTCCGGCCGCTCAAGACGGACACGGACTGGGCGGAGAAGAACTACGCCGCGCGCGGCTATCCCACCAACGCCCTCGTCGACGCTTCGGGCCGCGTGATCTTCAAGCCGGGCGTCGTGCGCGGCGAGCAGGAACAGCGAACGCTCGAGCTGCAGGTCGAGATGTTACTTGCGCACCGCTGAGACGCCGTCGCGCGTCACTGCACCGTCAGTGTCACCAGCGCCGATCGCTGGAGGCTGCCAGACGTGCCGACCACGGTGATCGAATAGGTGCCCGGTGCGGTGGTCGTCGGCGCTGGCGTTGGTGTCGGCGTTGGTGCTGACATCGGGGGCGTCGAGCTGCCGCCGCAGGCCGCGGCCGCGAGCGCGACGACGGCGGCAAGCGCCCATCGACGCCTGATCGTGCGCCGCCCGCGCAGCCAACCGGCGCCGGCAACCAGCGTGAGCCCGATGAGCGGCCGCACCGGAGCGCTGGCGCTCGCGTCTTTCGTGGTGATCGTGAGCGCGACATCCTTGCCTGTCGCGCCCGGCACGACCTGCGGCGGAGAAAAGACGCACGCCGCGTGCGCCGGAAGGCCGTTGCAGCTGAAGCTGACCGTGGAGTCGAACGTCGCGAGCTGCGGCAGCGCGCTGATCGAGTACGTCGCCGCGCTTCCCGCCGTCACCGATGCTGACGACGGCGTCGGAACGAGCCGGAAGTCGTCCTGGCCGACGGCCGCGACGCGCATGTCGAGCGTGCCGCGCCCGCCGGTGGCGAGATAGAACGGCTGTCCGAGCTCTTTGAGGAAGCCGGAGTGCACGGCCACGCGCGTCTGCAGCTCGGCCCGCTCGGCGAACCAGTTGTACAACCACATCATTTCCTGCGTCGCGAGCTCGTCGCGCGTCACGAGCACGGTCGCCAGCCGGAACGTCGTCGGTGCACTGCCCGCGGCCGGCAGGCGCGGGCCGTAGCGATTGATGATGTCCTGCACGGAAACGCGCTGCACCGAGCCGGTGTACACTTGGCCGCCGCAGGCCGGCGGGCTCGTCACGTTCGTGAACACGACCTGCTGGCGCACCTGATCCGCGGGCAGCAAGCCCATCAGGTAGAGATCGAAGTCGTTGTAGGCGGCCGCGTCGGTGCGGGGCGTGAGCGTCACGACGCCGTTCTGATCGGTCACGTTGCAGCGAAAGTCGCCGCCTTCGCCGCCGGTGCCGCCGATGCTGAAGCCCATCACGCCGCCGGCCATGCTCGACGGCGGCCAGTGCGGAATCCCCACCGAGATTGGCGTGAAGTTCAGGAAATTGATCCACTGGTGCCCGAGTTCATGGATGTGACCGTTCTCGGCGCCGTCGTAGAGCCCCGGAATCGGAAACTGCGAGATCCCCTGCAGTCGACCTGCGCTGCCGTAGCGAGCCGTGTTGTCGGTTCGCGCGAGTCCGATGCCGTCCACGGTGTTCTTGACCGTGAAGTGGTTGCGGTTCTGGAAACGCTCGGGGCTGTAGATCAGATTCAGCACGTCGAAGTCGTCGCCGAACCAGCGGTAGAACTCCTGCGTGACGTGCGCGGGATCGTTGCTGACGAAGTAGGTGGGATCCTGAATGTTCACGAGGCGCGGCGTCACCTGAACGAACTGCGAGAGCCGTGTGATCGGATACGTGCCGGCATCCGCGCCGTAGACGTCGACAAAGATGTTGGACCGTGAGCCGGTCGAGAGATTCAGAAACCCGAGAAAGACGCGGTGCACATCGTCGGCACGCATCGCCGCGACAATCTGCGCGGCGTTCAGCTGGCAGGTGTACGTCCGATCGCCGGCGACGCGATCGCCGCCCGCGCCGTCGTCTCTCAGCACGATTGTCGTCGTGATGGCGCCGCCCGGCTCGAGCGTGACCTGCGACGGCACCGTGCCGGTCGTCTCGACCTCCATCAACACCGGCGCCGTCTGGCCGGGCACGACTACCTCAGGCGTGAACTTCAGGAACCGTACCGTCTGCGCCTCGGCCGTTCCCGCAGTGACCGTCGCGCCGACGAGCATGGCGGCGACGAGGCGGCGGATCATTCCATGGCTCCGCCCGCGGCTCTACGAACACCCGCGCGATAGATCGCGACGCCGATGACGTTGGCGATGACGAGCACGCTGATAATCTTTACCGCAAACACCTGCCAGCTGGCGACGTCGATGATGGGGAAGACCGACAGTACCGAATAGAGCAGCGACACCGCAAAGCCCGACGCCGACATCACGCGCAACCACAGCGGCGGCGTCACGCCCAGACGCGCGGCGCCGAACAGCGGAATCGCGAAGAGCGCGAGGTACGTGAACGCGTAGAAGATGCCCGCGGCATTCTCGATCAGCTGGTACGCCTCCTGCAGCCCGACACCAACCTGTCCGAGCAAAGTGAGCACGAGCGTCAGCGCACCGACGAACAGGATCGAGTTGTACGGCGTGCGATAGCGCGGGTGCAGGCGCGTGAACCACGCCGGGACGAGCCGATCCCAGCCCGCGACCATCGGCAGGCGCGTGTTGCCCGCGAAGATCAGCGTCACGTTGCCGATCTGTCGCGCGAGCAGCATGACGATGAGCGCCGGCACGATGAACTGAGCCACGCCCAATCCCTTGAACCCGATCTGCAGCGCCTGCGGGATCGGGCTCACCAGGTCGATCTGATCCTGCGGCACCAGCGCGAGCACGCTGCTCGTGCCGAAGATGAACATGATCGCGATCACGGGCGTCGCGATGAGCACCGACTGGCCGATGCTGCGCGACGGCGCGCGGCACTCGCCGGCCAGGATCGCGACGTACTCGAACCCCGACAGCGCGCCCAGCGCCATCTTGCCGAAGATGTTCACGGAGAGCAGCGTGAAGCTCGGCATCGCCCACGCGAGCGGATGGTACGCGTGCGCCGTCCCGCGGCTGATCGCGACGTACGGCACCACGATGAGCGCGGAGAACATCAGGATCTGCGACCAACCGCCGATCCCCTGCAGCCATTTCCCGACGCGCAGGCCCAGCAGCGAGACGAAGCTGAGCACGACGACCGCGGTCGAGCTCACGACCGGCGTGTACCACGCCGCCTTCGTGAACGTCACGCCCATCGGCGTGAGCAAGTACGCAAGATTCGTCGCGATGACAACGCCGAAGACCGCCATCACCGCGATCGAGTACGCCCACAGATTCCACGCCGTCAGAAACCCGAGAAACTTGCCGAGCCCTTCGGTCGCCCACTGGTACAGCCCGCCTTCGAGCGGCATCAGGCGGTTGAGATAGATGACGACCGCGGCCTGCGGCAGGTAGTAGAGCAGGATCGCCGCGCTCCAGAAGATCACGTGCGAGGGGCCCAGCTTCGCGGCCGTGCCGACCCAGCCGGACCCGACGACGTACATGATTTGAGTGAGGGCGAGCGTGGCGAGCCCGAGCTCGCGCCGGAACGCGGCGCTGCGGGCTTCAATCTCAGCGACGCGGTCGAGAGGCTCCGCGGCGCGCGTGTCGGTCACGGCAGATGATTGATCGAGCTCGCGATCGCCGCCGCGCCAAATCCGTTGTCGATGTTGACGACCGCCACGCCGGTCGCGCACGAGTTGAGCATCGCCAGCAGCGCGGCGATCCCGCCGAAGCTCGCGCCGTACCCGATGCTCGTCGGCACCGCGACGACCGGCACCTTCACCAGCCCGCCGACGACGCTCGCGAGCGCGCCTTCCATCCCGGCGACGGCAATCACCACGCGCGCCCGGTCGAGCCGCGCCCGCTCGGCCAGCAGCCGGTGCAGGCCGGCGACCCCGACGTCGTACAACCGGTCGACGTCGTTGCCCATGACCTCGGCGGAGACGGCGGCTTCCTCGGCGGCGGGTATGTCAGAAGTTCCTGCCGCGGCGATAAGAACGACACCCTCGCCGCGGGGCACGTCCACCCGTCGCTCGATAATCCGGGCCTGTTCGTGGAACCTGGCGTCCGGCACGACTTTCGCTACCTCGTCGTATGCGGCGGCGTCTGTTCGCGTGGCAAGCAAGGCATGACCCCGGCCGACGATCGCCTGGGCGATCCGCGCGACTTGTGACGGGGTCTTTCCCTGGCCGAAGATGACCTCGGGGAATCCCTGACGAATGGCGCGATGGTGGTCGACGCGGGCGAAGCCGAGGTCTTCGAGCGGGTCGGCGGCGAGCTCAGCGAGGGCCTGACGTTCCGCGTCTGCCGGATCGAGCCGGCCTTCCCGGACCGCCTCGAACAGGGCGCGAAGGGACAGCGTAGCCGGCGAAGGTGTATCGTGTGGGCGTCCCACGGGGTTGGTTTGACTCAGCCAGGAGCCGATCCCTAAAATTGTGGGTCGGACTGCTGGCCAGGCTCTCCATTCTATGATCTCGACCGATGCTCTGATTCTGGTTGCGTACTTCTTCGTGCTGAGCATCCTTGGGCTCTACGGGTGGCATCGGTACTACCTCGTCTATCAATACATGAAGCATCGGGACCGCGTGCCCGGGCCGCCGCCCGCGGTGGCTGAAGACGCCTGGCCCGTCGTCACCATCCAGCTTCCGCTCTTCAACGAGATGTACGTCGTCGATCGATTGATCGACGCGGTCACGGCGATCGACTACCCGAAGGACAAGCTCGAGATTCAGGTGCTCGACGATTCGATCGACGAGACGCGCGACATCGCGGAGCTCGCGGTCCGGCGGCAGGCGGCGCGCGGATTCGACATCAAGTATCTGCATCGCGCCGACCGCACGGGCTTCAAGGCGGGCGCCCTCGACGCGGGCCTCAAGGCCGCGCGCGGCGAGTTCATCGCGATCTTCGACGCGGACTTCGTGCCGCCGTCCGACTTCCTGCGCCGCACGGTCGGCTACTTCGCCGATCCGAAGCTCGCGCTCGTCCAGGCGCGCTGGGGTCACCTCAATCAGAACTACTCGCTGCTCACGCGCGTGCAGGCCGTGCTGCTCGACGGGCACTTCGTCCTCGAGCACGGCGCGCGCAACCGTTCGGGCTGCTTCTTCAACTTCAACGGCACGGCCGGCGTGTGGCGGCGCACTGCGATTGGCGACGCCGGCGGCTGGCAGCACGACACGCTGACGGAGGATCTCGACCTGAGCTACCGCGCGCAGCTGCGCGGCTGGCAGTTCCTGTTCGTGCCGGATCTGGTCGCGCCGGCGGAGCTGCCGGTCGAGATGAACGCCTTCAAGTCGCAGCAGCACCGCTGGGCGAAGGGCTCGATCCAGACGTGCCGCAAGGTGCTGCCGTACCTGCTGCAGTCCGACCTGCCGCTCAAGGTGAAAGCGGAGGCGTTCTTTCACCTCACCGCGAACTTCAACTACCTGCTGATGGTCGCGCTGTCGGTCCTCCTCTTCCCGGCGATGGTCTATCGCTACGAGATGGGCTGGACCGAGATGCTCTTGATCGACGTGCCGCTCTTCGCGGCGGCGACGTTCTCGGTGATCAACTTCTATCTGGTCAGCCAGCGCGAGATCTATCCGGACTGGCGCGCGCGCGTGAAGTACTTGCCGATCGTGATGGCCGTCGGCATCGGCCTCGCCGTCAACAACAGCCGCGCGGTGATCGAAGCGCTGATGGGCAATCCGGGCGAGTTCACGCGCACGCCGAAGTACGGCATCGAGCGCGCGCAGGACGACTGGCACCACAAGAAGTACCACCAGACGATGCCGGTGCAGCCGCTCATCGAGCTGGCGCTCGGGCTCTACTTCACGGCGACGGTCTTCTACGCCATCGCGCACGACATCTACGGCACGCTGCCGTTCCTCGTGATCTTCCAGTTCGGCTTCCTCTACATGGGCATCATGTCCATCCTCCAGCAGATTGGCGGCGACGACTTGCTCGTCAAAGCGCCACAGATTGCTGGGGGGAAGTAAGAACGGGGCTACCATAGCCCTATGACAGTCGAGACGAAGTCCAAAGCCGGGCTGGAGGACGTCGTCGCCGGCGAGTCCGCCATTTGTTACCTGGACGGCGCGCGCGGCGTGCTGGCCTACCAGGGATACGACATCCACGATTTAGCGAATGCCGAGCGGGGCGCTTCCTTCGAGGAGGTGTGCTACCTGCTGTGGCACGGGCGGCTGCCGAGCCGCGCGGAGCTGGGCGATCTGCAGACACAGCTCGCGGCGGCGCGCGTCCTGCCCGAGCCGGTGATCCGCGCGATGCGGTCGCTGCCGAAGGTCGACGGCATGGACGCGCTGCGCACGCTGACGTCGATCCTTGGCCATTACGATCCGGATTCGACGGTGATGACGCCGCAGGCGAACTATCGCAAGGCCGTGCGGCTGACGGGGCAGCTGGGGTCGCTCGTCGCGACGTGGGGGCGGATGGCGTCGGGCGGCGGACCGATCGATCCGGATCCGGCGCTCAATCACGCGGCCAACTTCCTCTACATGCTGACGGGGCAGCGGCCGTCGGCGCTCGCGACGCGCGCGTTCGACGTCTCGCTCGTGCTGCACGCCGATCACGAGCTCAATGCCTCGACGTTCGCGGCGCGCGTGGCGGCGGCCACGCTCACCGACATTCACTCGACGATCGTCGCGGCCGTCGGCACGCTCAAAGGCCCGCTGCACGGCGGCGCCAACGCCGACGTCATGCGGATGCTGCTCGACATCGGCCAGAACGCGCCGCTCGAGCGCGCCGAAGAATTCGTGCGCGCCAAGCTCGCGCGCAAGGAGAAAATCTCCGGGTTCGGCCATCGCGTGTACCGCACCGAAGACCCGCGCGCAACCCATCTGCGGCGGTTCTCGAAATCGCTCGGCGAGAAGGCCGGCATGCCGCAGTGGTACGCGATGTCCGAGCGCATCGAAGCGCTCGTCAAGGGCGACAAGGGCCTGTACCCGAACGTCGACTTCTACTCGGCGTCGATGTTCTACGCGCTCGGGATCCCCATCGATCTCTACACGCCAATTTTCGCCGTCAGCCGCATCTCCGGCTGGACCGCGCACGTGCTCGAGCAGTACGCGAACAACCGCCTGATTCGTCCGCGCACGGAGTACATCGGGCCGAAGTATCCGCAGCAGTTTCTGTCGCTGGATCAACGCTAGCGATAACTTAGAACTTAAAACTTAGAACTTAGAACTTCAGAGGATCACGCCGGACGCTCTGAAGTTTTGAGTTTTGAGTTCTAAGTTCTAAGTTAACTGGCTCTTTTCTCCCGCAGTCCTTTCCAGACCAAAAAGAACGACACCAGCGTCGTGGGCACGACGACGGCGAGACCGGTGAAGAACACGGCCATCTGCCAGACCACCTCTGGTTGACGGCCAGGGTCGGATGCCGGCCCGGGAAAATCCACAACGGCGCTGAAGACGTTGACCGCGAAACCGCCCCACGCCGCGATCAGGCCGAGTCGCCAGGCGAGTTTTGCGGCGCGGTCCGAGAGCCGCACCTCGGGCCACAGCGCGCCGAACCCGATGATGAGCACGCCCGTCAAGAGGCCGCTGACGTGCGCGGCGCGCCACTTCAGCACATGCGGTGCCTGAGCCGCGACGACCAGACCCAACAACGCGCTCACCAACAAGATCAGCGCGCCCTGCCGGAACAACAAGCGACGAACGGCATCCATGCGACAGCCTCCGGCGGAGAGTCTAGTGCCGATCTCACCATGAAGGCATGGAGCTCACGAAGGACTCATGAAGATCCGGAAGCTCCTGCGGCCTTCATGAGCCTTCCTGGCTTCATGGTGGATTGTCGGGACCAGTGTCGCCGTTCAACTTGACCGAGCGCAGTATGATGCTGCCGTGAAAACTGCGACCCGGTTGACCGTAGCCCTGACCATTTCATTGTGCGCAATCGCGTCGGCCCAGCAGCCGCCGCCAGCGCCGTCGCCTGAGGCCGCCGAGTGGCGATCGTACGGCCGCGATCTCGGCAACAGCCGGTACTCGCCGCTCGATCTCCTCAATCGCGACACGCTCGGCAAAGTCCAGGTCGTCTGGAAATGGCGGTCGGACAACTTCAGCGTCCCGCCGGAGACGCGCAACGAGAGCACGCCGATCATGGTGAACGGCACGCTGTATTTCACGGCGGGCGCGACGCGTTGGGTGGTCGCGGCGGATGCCGTGACCGGCGCGACGAAGTGGACGTGGCACCTCGACGAAGGCGATCGCGCGCGTCGCGCGCCGCGGCGGGACTCGGGACGCGGCGTGTCGTTCTGGTCGGGACCGGCTGGCGCGGACGGCAAGAAAGACGAACGGATCTTCACGGTGACGCCCGGCTTCAACCTCGTGGCGCTCGACGCGAAGACCGGACTGCCGGTCCAGACGTTCGGCGATCACGGCGTCGTTGATTTGAAGGCGCAGCTGGGCGTGCCGGTCGATCTCGTGAACGCGGCGATCGGATCGAGCTCGCCCCCGCTCGTCTTCGAGAACGTCGTCGTCATCGGTCCGGCGCTCGAGGTGGGGACGCGTCCACCGTCGATGAAGAACGTGCCGGGCCGCGTGCTCGCGATCGACGCGCGCACGGGCGCGCTTGCCTGGCGCTTCAACACGATCCCGCAGAAGGGCGAGTTCGGCTACGAGACCTGGGAAAACGGGTCGGCGGAGTACACGGGCAACGCCGGCGCGTGGGCACCGCTCACGCTCGACGCCAGGCGCGGCTACTTGTACCTGCCCGTCGAGGCCGCGACGGGCGACTACTACGGCGGTCACCGGCTCGGCGACGATCTGTTCTCCTCGTCGCTCGTGTGCCTCGACGCGCGCACGGGCAAACGCGTCTGGCACTTCCAGATCGTGCACCACGACATCTGGGATCGCGACAACGCGGCGGCGCCGATTCTCGCGGACATCACCGTGAACGGCCAGAAGATCGAGGCGGTCGTCCAGCTCACGAAGCAGGCCTACGCGTACGTGTTCGATCGCGTCACCGGCAAGCCCGTGTGGCCGATCGTCGAGAAGGCCATGCCGGCGTCCGACGTCCCGGGCGAGCGCGCGGCGAAGACGCAGCCGATTCCAACGAAGCCTGCCGCGTTCGACCGGCAGGGTGTGTCGGTGGACGATCTCATCGACTTCACGCCGGAGCTTCGCGCCGAGGCCGTGACGGCGATCAAGCCGTTCCGGCTCGCGGAGAGCGCGTTCACGCCGCCCTCTGTCGCTAACGGGCCGGACGGCACGCGCGCGACGTTGATCCTGCCGGGCACGCTCGGCGGCGCGAACTGGGAAGGCGGCGCGTTCGATCCGGACACGGGCCTGTTGTACGTCGGATCGTGGACGTCGCCCGGCGCGTTCGGGCTCTCGAAGGACTCACGGTCCGACATGGACTGGGGCGGCACAGGGGCCGCGCCTCGCGTGCGCGGCCTGCCGCTCATCAAGCCGCCGTACAGCCGCATCACGGCGATCGATCTCAACACCGGAGAGCATGCGTGGATGGTGCCGAGCGGAGACACGCCGCCGGACATCAAGAACAACGCCGCGCTGGCGGGCCTCACGATCAAACCCACGGGCGCGCAGTCGCGTCCCGTCGTGCTCGTGACGAAGACGCTGCTCTTCACCGCCGAAGGATCGAGCGGGCAGCCCATCCTCCGCGCGCTCGACAAGAAGACGGGCGAAAAGGTGTGGGAGATGACGCTGCCCGGCGCCGTGGGCAGCGTGCCGATGACCTACGCCGTCGGCGATCGCCAGTTCATCGCGTTCTGGGTGGCGGATCGTACGTCGGAACTGCCGGCGACGCTCGTGGCGATCGCGGTGCCTGCGCCAAGGCCGGGCGGGCGCGGCGGACAGTAGAGGGTTCCGGGGTGCCGAGGTTCCGCGGTTCGGCTGGCCCTAGCGAACTTCGATCGGCACTGTTCTCTTCGTCGTCTGCTTGCCGATCTTCGCGCTGACGTCGAGTTGGTACTTTCCAGGCGCAAGCCCCGCGAGCGGGAGCGTCGTGTCGAGCACCGTTTCTGATCTACCGTTCTGATCTTTCACGCCGTTCAACGTGAGCCGCCGCGGCGCGGAGCCCGTGCCCGTCAGCGCCAGCGTGACCTCCACAGCCGCGTCCTTCGTGCCCCAGAATGCGCGCGCGAACACGCGCAGCGTGTCCGTCTGCGAAAACACCCGTGACGTCGTCGGTTGGAACGGCACGAGATCTTTGATTGCGTCCGCCTCGGTCGGCGCGGCGGACGAGCTCGTGGCGCCAAGCACGACGCCGCTCAACTGCAGCTTGTTGTCCGAGACTTTGGGGACGTCGACCGTCATCTGCACCGACCCGGCTTTGCCGAGCGCGCGGCTCGCGACGGCGATGCGCAGCGTGAGCGGCTGCGACGGCAGTTCGATCGCGTCGTTGACGACCACCGTGATGGGGCCTTGACCGGGCGCCGTGCCGCCGAAATGCGCCGTCCGTCCGGCGGTCGCCTTGATCTTCGCATCCGGATCCATCGCCAGAATGTTGACGAGCAGATCGTCGTCGAGCAGGCGCGAGCCGTCTGATCGGACGGGATACGTGACGTCGATCGTGATGACGGTGTGCATGCCCTTGGCGCCGATCGAGATCGGCGCAGCAAACGCGCGCAGGGACACCGCGGAGACGTTCACGCCGGCGCTGATCGCGGCGTCCAGGACGGGTTTGGCGTCGCCAGTGGCGGGCTCGCTCTTCGACGCGACGTAGCCCTGACGCGCACGGACGCGCACGCCCGGCCGCTTCACGTTCACGCTGAACGTGTGGAACCTGCCGTCGGCCGCGAACGGCGCCGGGTAGTAGCCAAGCAGGTAGTAGCTGCTGTTGTCGGCGACGATCTCGTCGACGGCTCGACTCAGGTTGGACTGGGCCGTGAATGCGCGGCCGCCGGTGTTGACGGCGACTTCGGCGAGGCGATCGTGCTGGCGCTGGATGTTGGCGGCAATGAGGGCGCGCCGACCCGCGCCGGTGCTGCCGGTGGCCGTCGGCGCCTGGTCGAGGACGCCGATGGCGCTCATGCCGCCTCGCACCGCTTCGTCTGGCAGCACCTGACCACGGGGATCGATGGTGTAGATGGGCACGTCCGCCCGGCGCGCCAGCGCGTACACCTCTTGCAAGTCGTCGAAGTCGTTGGCGCAGATGTCTTCGGTGGGGGTCGTGGCCAGGATCGAGCCGGCAGTGACATAGACGATGGCGCGCCGAGCGTGACTCGATCCGGCCAGCGACGCCGCCACGTTCTTGAGCACGAGGTCCGATCGCATGGCCATTTGATGGATGTAGCAGCCGGGTGTGCTGGCCACCGCGCTGGACATCGACTGGCCGAGCGCGTCGAGTCCGAATCCCAGTGAGTCGCGCACGTGATCGACCGTCTTGAGAAGCAGACTCCGGTCCGTCGTGAAGTTCTGACTGAGATTCGAGTGCCCGGCGAACACGACCGCCACTTCGTCGTCGGGCGCGAGCGCGTTGATGAAGCCGGTCAGGATCTGCTTCGTATGGACGAGATCCTGCTCGAGGATGTGGAAGTCATCGATCACGATCACGAAGAGCCGGCTCGAGATCGAGGGCGGCGCATTGGATGCAACATCGGGAGGGGGGCCGGGCCTCTCGACGGATCTCGAGGCGCGAGCCGTGACGGGCACCGACACGAACTCGAAGTCCTCGATCGTCTGCGGCCGATCGCGCTCGACGATCTCGAAGTCTTCCTTCCGGAGATCCGCGATCGGCCGATCGTTCTTGTCCGTGACGACGACGTCGACGCGGACGTAGTCGGTACCGGCGCGGAAGACGGGCTGCTGCGCGGCGAGCGTGGCCGCGAGCGCGGCGGTGGAGCAGAGGACCAGCCAGGATCGGGCCGTGGACATATCGGTGCTCGGGCGGCTGGCGTGACTAGTATACCGGCTGGCGATCCGTGATATCCTTACGTGTAGTAAGGAAATGATAGTGAGGTAAGGAATGCCTGCCGCCACGCTCACGAGCAAAGGCCAGCTGACGCTGCCCAAGAAGGTCCGCGAGCTTCTCCGTGTTGAGGCCGGTGACAGCGTGGACTTCGTCATCGGTGCCGACGGCGAGATTCGCCTGCGGGCGGGCGCCCTCGACGTCCGGGATCTGCGGGGGATGCTCCACAAGCCTGGCCGAAAGCCGCTGACGCTCGATCAGATGGACGAGGCCATTGCCCTCGCGCGCGGACGCCACCCGTGAAGGGGCTCGACACCAACGTCCTCGTCCGCTATTTGACCGAGGACGACCCCGTTCAGGCCCGCCGCGCGGCCGCGTGGATCGCGACCGCCGTCGCACGAGGCGACCGCTGTTTCATCAGCCCGGTCGTGCTCTGCGAGCTCGCGTGGGTTCTGCGCGGCGCCTACCGCATCAGCAAGGCCGATCTGCTCGAGACGCTCGATCGCCTGCTCGCGACGACGCAGTTCGTCATCGGGGAGAAGGACGTCATCCGCGCGGCCGTCGAGGCCTACCGGACCGGCCAGGCCGACTTTGCGGACTACGTGATCGGCACGAGCCACCGCGACGCGGGCTGCGACCGGACGGCGACGTTCGATCGTCGGCTGCGCGCGGTCGCCACATTTCAGGTGCTCTAAGGCAGCGCCCTCGGCGCGTGCGCGCTGAACCCCGGAACTCCGGAACCCCGGAACCCCGGAACCACCACCGTTAAGTCATAATGGTGGGATTCGAACGGCATGGATCAGCGGTTCATTCGGAATTTCTCAATCATCGCGCACATCGATCACGGCAAATCGACGCTCGCCGATCGTTTTCTTGAAGAGACGGGCGCGCTTCAGCTGCGGGAGATGTCGGCGCAGGTCCTCGACAGCATGGACCTCGAGCGCGAGCGCGGGATCACGATCAAGGCCCACGCGGTGCGGCTCGGGTACAAGGCCGCCGACGGGCAGGACTACGTCCTCAATCTGATCGATACGCCCGGCCACGTGGACTTTTCGTACGAGGTCACGCGATCGCTCGCCGCCTGCGAGGGCGCGCTGCTGCTCGTGGACGCCTCGCAGGGCGTCGAGGCGCAGACGCTGGCCAACGCGTACCTCGCCGTCGAGAACAACCTCGAGATCATTCCGGTCATCAACAAGATCGACCTGCCGGGCGCGCAACCCGACGAAGTGCGGCGCCAGATCGAGGAAATCATCGGTCTCGACGCGAGCGGGGCAATCCTGGCGAGCGCCAAGGAAGGGCGCGGCGTCCGCGAGATCCTCGAGGCCATCGTCCACCGCCTGCCGCCGCCGAAGGGCGAGCCGGACGCGCCGCTCAAGGCCTTGATCTTCGATTCGTGGTACGACGCGTATCGCGGCGTCGTGATCCTGACGCGCATCATCGACGGCGTGATGCGGCCGGGCCAGAAGATACGCTTCATGCAGACGGGCCAGGACTACGAGATCGAACAGCTCGGCGTCTTCTCGCCGAAGCCCGTGCCGGTGGAGTCGCTCAGCGTCGGCGAGGCGGGCTTCCTGACGGCGAACATCAAGAACGTCGCCGACGCGAAGATCGGCGACACGATCACCGAGACCGGGCGGCCGACGACCTCGCCGTTCCCCGGGTTCAAGGAACTGAAGCCGATGGTCTTCGCCGGGCTCTACCCGGTGGAGGGATCGAAGTACAGCGAGCTGCGCGAGGCCCTGGAGAAGCTGCGGCTGAACGACGCGTCGTTCTTCTTCGGGCCGGAGACCTCGGCCGCGCTCGGCTTCGGCTTCCGGTGCGGCTTTCTCGGCCTGCTGCACATGGAGATCGTGCAGGAGCGGCTCGAGCGCGAGTTCGACCAGGATCTGATCACGACGGCGCCCGGCGTGTTGTATCGCGTGACGACGACCGACGGCGTCATGACGGAAATCGACAGCCCGTCGAAGCTGCCCGACACCGGCCGGATCGAGAAGATCGAGGAGCCGGTGATCACCGCCATGATCCTCACGCCGTCCGAACACGTCGGCGGCTTGCTCGAGCTCTGCCAGGAGAAGCGCGGCATCCAGAAGGGCCTCGAGTACGTGTCGAAGGATCGCGTGCTCATCACGTACGAGCTGCCGTTCAACGAGGTCGTGCTCGACTTCTACGACAAGCTCAAGACGATCTCGCGCGGCTACGCGTCGCTCGACTACCACGTCACCGGCTACTGGGAGTCACCGCTCGTCAAGCTCGACATCCTCGTCAACGGCGATCCCGTGGACGCGCTGTCGATCATCGTCCACGAGGACAACGCCTACCCGCGCGGCCGCGCGCTCGCGGCCAAGATGCGCGAGCTCATCCCGCGCCAGCTCTTCGAGATCGCGATTCAAGCCGCGATCGGCAGCCGCATCGTCGCGCGCGAGTCCGTCAAGGCGCTGCGCAAGAACGTGCTCGCGAAGTGCTACGGCGGCGACATCTCGCGCAAGCGGAAGCTGCTCGAGAAGCAGAAGGAAGGGAAGAAGCGCATGAAGCGCGTCGGGCAGGTGGAGATTCCGCAGGAAGCGTTCCTGGCGGTGCTCAAGGTCGGATCAGAGCAATGAAAAAATCCGTCGTACGCGAGTACTTCGAGTCGCTGGTAATCGCCGTCATCCTGGCGCTGTTCGTGCGCACGTGGGTGTTCCAGGCGTTCCAGATCCCGACGGGCTCGATGGAGCCCAACCTGATGGTCGGCGATCACCTGATCGTCAACAAGATGATCTTCGCGCCGACCGTCACCGGGATCGAACGCGCGATCCTGCCGGACCGCGAGATCCGGCGCGGCGACATCATCGTCTTCAAATATCCGAAGAGTCCGGATCGCGACTTCATCAAACGCGTCATCGGCCTGCCAGGCGATCGGCTGGAGCTGCACCGCAAGCAGGTCTACATCAACGGCCAGCCGATCGACCAGCCGTACGCGCACTTCATCCAGCCGCCCTCGACGTCCGGCCCGCCGAAGGTCGACGACGTCACCGAGGAGTACGGACCGGTGACGGTCCCGTCCGGCCAGTACTTCATGATGGGCGACAACCGCGACAACTCCGAGGACAGCCGGTACTGGGGCTTCATGCCCGCGAACTACGTCCGGGGCAAGGCGCTCTTCATCTATTTTTCGATCGATCAATCGAAGCCGGGCGGCAACTTCTTCAGCAACATCCAGTGGGGCAGGATCCTGGGGAAAGTGCGTTAATTAACTTAGAACTTAGAACTTCAAACTTAGAACTTCGGAATGTCACGCGTGACCCGCGCAATCCTCTGTATTCTGAGTTCTAAGTTTTAAGTTCTAAGTTGATCATCGGCCGGCACCCGTGTCAGCCCGGCCGCCCGACTCGCCGCCTGCAGATCCGCGCCAGCGCCCACCATCATCAGCAGCACCTCGTCACGAATCGACGCGGCGTACGCCTGATCGCCTGAGCTCGAGATGTTCGTCTCGACGTTCAGGCGGCCGCCGGTGAGGCCGGCCATCGTCAGGTGCAGGCCGACGCCGATGTCGCTCGCTGCCGAGAGATTGCCGTGCTCGGCGACGATCTTGCCGAGCCCGAGCACTTCCGTGCAGGCGCGCATGGTCTCCAGCGGCACGTCGGTGGCGGCCCGCAGCGCGGACGCGATTGCGGTCTTGCGGGCGGCTTTCTCGCTGTCCGTCCCTTTCGGCTGCTTGTAGGCGGCGACGACGAGATCGTACGCGGCGGCGTCGCGATCGACGAGCTCGATGAGGGTGTCACGAAGCGCCATCAACTGGCGGCGCGCGTTGTCGAGCGTCGAGTGTTCTTCCGGCGTGTTCGTCCGCGTCTTGGGCAGGCCAGCGACCATCGCCAGCAGCGACGCGCCGAGCGCGCCGGACAACGCCGACGCCGACCCGCCGCCGGGGGTCGGATCGGAGGAAGAGAAGAGATCGAGCAGTTCAGTAACGGTCCGAGTCAGGAACATGGAAAGAGCATTTTATCGGGTTCGACGGGTTCGACCCTTCGACAAGCTCAGGGTCGTCCCGAGCGAAGTCGAGGGACGACGGGTTCCGCGGGTTCGATAATCGGCTGTCACGCCATCCCGGCGACGATCGTGCCTTTCTTGAACACGGCGCGAATCGGCTGGGCGTTGACGCGCAGCAGCCCGATCGCGGGGCCGTCTACCAGCACGGCGTCGAACTGTTTGCCGGGCTCGAGGCTTCCGACGCGGTCCTGGCGGTCGAGCGAGGCGGCGCCGTTGATGGTGGCGGCCGCGAGGGCTTCCTCGAACGTCAATCCCATGGCGAAGCAGGCGAGCGTCATTGCGAACGGCATCGACGGCGAGAAGCCGCCGCCGGGATTGACGTCCGTCGCGAGCGCGACCGGCACGCCTGCGGCGATCAGGTCGCGCGCCGGCGCGAAGCGGCCGAGCTTCAGGTAGAACGCGGCACACGGCAGCAGGGTCGCGACGACGCCGCTCCTCGCGAGGGCGGCGATGCCGTCGGGCGGCACG